>SHYV01000064.1 GCA_009692605.1 Myxococcales bacterium | reverse complement strand
GAACCCCAGCCGCACCCGATGTCGCACACCCGCTTCTCGGGGGTGATCTCGGCCATGTCGTACAGCACTCGCGCCTTGTTCTCCTGGGCGTCCTCAAGCGATTGGTCGTCGCTGGTGTACACGGCGCTCGTGTAGTGCATGTTGGTGTCGAGCCACAGCTTGAAGAAGTCGTTCGAGATGTCGTAGGCGACTTCGATCTCGGATTGGGTGGAGGTCATGGCGCGGGCCTAACAAGGAACCGGCCGGTGCGCGGCCGGGTGGATAGAACGCCGCATGCGCTCCCCTCTCTCCCGTCGTCTTGCCGGTTTTGGCACATCCATCTTTACCGAGATGACCCGACTTGCCAACGAGCACGGCGCAGTCAACCTCGCGCAGGGTTTTCCGGATTTTGACGGCCCCCAGTTCGTGAAGGACGCCGCCGTGGCGGCCATTCGAGCAGGGCACGGGCAATATGCGCGTACGAGCGGCATTCCCGCGCTGCACTCGGCGCTCGCAGCCAACTATCGGCGCATCCACGGGCTGGACTACCGGGCGGAGGACGAATTCACGGTCACTTCGGGCGCTACCGAGGCCATCTTCTCGGCGATCAACGCGCTCTGTGACGTCGGTGACGAGGTGGTGATGTTCGAGCCGTTCTACGACAGCTACCGCGCCAGCGTCTGCATGGCAGGGGCTGTGCCGCGGGTCGTGACGCTGCGGCCGCCGAGCTGGGTTTTTGACCCCGCCGAGCTTCGTCGTGCGTTCTCTGCGCGCACCCGGGTGCTGCTGCTGAACACGCCGCACAACCCCACCGGCAAGGTCTTCAGCCGGGAGGAGCTTCGCCTGCTGGCGGATCTTTGCATCGAGCACGACGTCGTCTGCGTCGCCGACGAGGTCTACGAGCACCTAGTGTTTGACGGGCAGCACATCCCGATCGCGACGTTGCCGGGCATGCGCGAGCGCACAGTCACCGTCTCCAGCCTCGGCAAGACCTTCTCCCTGACCGGCTGGAAGATCGGATGGGCCGCGGCTCCGCCGCCGCTGACGGCCGCAATTCGCACCGCCCACCAGTTCGTCACCTTCTGCACGTCCACCCCGATGCAACATGCTGCAGCCACGGCGCTCGGGGCCGGCCCCGACTATTACGCCGACTTCCTCGGGTCCTACCGGCGAAAGCGGGACTACCTGGTGAAGGAGCTCGCGCGGATTGGCTTCGAGGTGAGGGCGCCGGCGGGTACTTATTTCGTCATGGCAAACTTCCGGAACTTCTCCTTTGACGACGATGTGGCCTTCTGCAAGCACTTGATCCAGTTCGGGGTCGCGGCGATTCCGCCGAGCGCGTTCTACGAGGTCCCCCGAAAGGTGTCGTATGTGCGATTCGCGTTCTGCAAGCGAGACGAGACGCTGCAGGCTGCGGTGGCCCGGCTTGAGCGGCTCAACGGCGGGTAGCGCCCGCTCCGGGTTGAGCGCCACTGCCCGATTCGGGCTAGATGGCGCCGCCTCCGGAGCCCCGATGTCTGAGCTGCCTGTCGATGTCGACCCAACCATCTTCGCAAGGGTGCAGTCCTGCGTCTCCGAGGCGTTGGGGTTGGACCCAGAGGAGGCGGGCTACTCGTCGAGGCTGATCGGCGATCTGGGCGCCGAGAGCTTGGATTTCCTCGATATTGCGTTCCGGCTCGAACGCGCGTTCGATGTTCGCATTCCGCGAGGCGGCATTGCGGCAGCCAGCAAGGAGGGGCTCGCCGATGGCGAGAGCTACGAGATGAACGGCGTGCTGACCGATCGGGCGCGCGAGCAGCTCGCGCTCCACATGCCGGAGGTTCCGAGGGTGGAGTTCAAGATCGGCCTGAAGGTGAGCGAGGTGCCGACGCTGATGCGGGTCGGCACCTTCTACAACGTGGTGGTCGGCCTTCGCGCCGAGGCTGCAAAGAAGCTGGCATAGCGGGTGGCCGCCCGTTTCGCCTTTCTGGTTCATCCGCTGGTGGAGCCCGCGCGCAGGCTGATGGCCGTGCGCACCTTCCAGCCTGCCGTCGCGCTCGGCCTGCGTAGGGCGGATCCCCGTCGGGACGTCGCCGAGCTCACGCGTCTGTCTTTTGCCGGCGTTGAGGGCGTCGTCATGGGAGTGCCCATGCTCCCAGAGGAGCTGCTGGCCGATCAGGAGCTCGCGCTGGCGGCGATGGAGCGCGCTGTTCAGGAGGCGGGGCCGGTCCAGTTCGTCGGTCTGGGGAGCGTTTTGTCGGTGGTGGCTGGCCGCGGCAGCGCGCTTCAGGCCGCGTGCGGGATCCCGGTGACCACGGGAAACGCGGCCACCGCTTGGGCCGCGACCGCGGTCGTGAAGGAGGTCGTCCGTCGGCGTGCTGCGGCCTCGGCGGGGCGCCGGGGGGGCGTGGGGGCGACCGGGGGAGGGACCGGGCTGCCACGGGCCCTCGCCGGGCCGATTCGTCGGGTGGCCGTGCTCGGCGGTCGGGGCACGGTGGGGAAGGCCGTCGCAGGCCTGCTCGATGAGGATTTGCACGGGGTTGACGTGGTCGTGGATCCGCAGGATGTGTCAAGCTGCGGGCTGGTGGTTGGCGCCCATACGACGGGGGGCGCGCTCGACCCGAAGATGTACCCCGAGGGTGTGCTGGTAGACGTGGCCCTGCCGCCGACGCTGACCGGCAGGCCGCTGTCACGGTGTACGGTCTACGCTGGCGAGTCGGTCCACCTTCCGGCGGGCTGGCGCCGGGATCGCTGGGGAGGGGTGTTCCATGTAGTGGCTGGATACGGCTGGAACAGCGTGTATGCGTGCCTGATCGAGCCGCTCGTCGCGCTCGCTGTGAATCGGGCTGAACCCTGGGCGCAGGGGAAAAGGCTTGACGTGGCCGAGGTGCGCGCGTTCGGTGTGGCGGCAGTAGGGATCGGTCTACGCCCGGAGTTGGCGATGCGCGGGTGACCTGCTGCGTCGTTGTTCGGAGCCCGCGTTCGGTGCGCCAGAGACGCTTCCCTCACCGCCAGAAATCCGTTGACTTCCGCCGTGGTCGTGCCTAACCCTGCGGACACCAACCCCGAACGCCCCTGCGGGTTCAGGGGTGGCCGAGTCGCCTCCTTGAAACTCGTTCACGGGTTTCACGGCCAAGACAGCACACAATCATTCCATTTCGCTGGCCCGGAAACGGGTCAGGGCACCCCAAACCCCGAGGTCCAAATGTCCTTCCGTCCCCTGTACGACCGAGTTCTCGTCAAGCGCATCACCGCCGAAGCCAAGACGGCCGGCGGCCTCATCATCCCGGACGCCGCGAAGGAGAAGCCGCAGGAGGCTGAGGTCATCTCCGTTGGGACCGGGCGCGTGCTCGATTCCGGCAGCGTGCGCGCGATGAGCGTCAAGATCGGTGACCGCGTGCTGTTCGGCAAGTACACGGGCGACGAGATCAAGCTCGACGGCGAGGAGCACATCATCCTGCGTGAGGAAGACATCCTCGCCGTGCTCGCGTAGTCCTTTCCCCAAGGGGCGGCTTTGATGCCGTCCGCACGACCCACTCTTTCGTCAAACCACAATTCCATTCAGGGAGCGCGCCATGGCCGCCAAGGACATCCAGTTTCGTGAAACCGCCCGCGTCGAGATCCTCAAGGGCGTCGACGCTCTCGCCAACACCGTCAAGGTGACCCTCGGCCCCAAGGGCCGGAACGTAGTCATTGAGAAGAGCTACGGCGCCCCCATCGTCACCAAGGACGGTGTCACGGTGGCCAAGGAGATCGAACTCCCCGGGAAGCTCCAGAACATGGGCGCCCAGATGGTGAAGGAGGTCGCATCCAAGACCAACGACGTCGCGGGTGACGGCACCACCACCGCCACGGTCCTCGCGCAGGCCATCTACCGCACCGGGTCAAAGCTCGTCGCGGCGGGTGCGAACCCGATGGACATCAAGAAGGGCATCGATAAGGCCGTTGCAGTCGTGGTCGCCGAGCTGAAGGCGATGTCCCGCCCGATCACCGACAACAACGAGATCCTTCAGGTCGCGACCATTTCCGCGAACGGGGACCGCGATGTCGGCGAGATCCTCGCCAAGGCCATGGAGAAGATCGGTAAGGACGGCGTCATCACGGTGGAAGAGGCGAAGAGCCACAAGACCGAGCTCGACATCGTCAAGGGCATGCAGTTCGACCGGGGGTACCTCTCCGCCTACTTCGTGACCAACGCCGAGCGCATGGAGTGCATCATGGAAGATGCCTACGTGCTCATCCATGAGAAGAAGCTCTCCAGCATGAAGGACCTGCTCCCCGTGCTTGAGGCCGTCCATGAGGCGGGCAAGCCGCTCGTCATTCTGGCTGAAGACGTCGAAGGCGAGGCGCTCGCTACGCTGGTCGTCAACAAGCTCCGCGGCAACATGCAGATCGCGGCCGTGAAGGCCCCTGGCTTTGGGGATCGCCGCAAGGCCATGCTCGAAGACATCGCGATCCTCACCGGTGGCCGGGCCATCATGGAAGACCTTGGCATCAAGCTCGACACCGTGACCATCGCCGATCTCGGCCGCGCCGCGCGCATCGAGATCTCCAAGGAGCACACCACGATCATCGAGGGTGCGGGCCCGGCCGACGCCATCAAGGCTCGCGTCAAGCAGCTTCGCGCCAACATCGAAGAGACCACGTCGAGCTACGACAAGGAGAAGCTTCAGGAGCGGCTCGCGAAGCTCGTCGGTGGTGTCGCGGTCATCCACGTCGGCGCGGCTTCCGAGATCGAGATGAAGGAGAAGAAGGCTCGCGTCGAGGACGCCCTCCATGCGACCCGCGCGGCCGTCGAGGAAGGCATCGTCCCCGGCGGCGGCGTCGCGTTCATCCGCGCGCTGAAGGCCCTCGACACCATCGTCAGCACGGGTGACCAGCACTTCGGCGTGGAAATCATCCGGGATGCGATTCAGGAGCCGCTCCGCGCGATCTCCTCCAACGCGGGCATCGACGGCTCCATCGTCGTCCACAAGGTCCGCGAGGGCACCGGCAGCTTCGGCTTCGATGCCCAGACCGAGACCTACGTTGACATGTTCGCAGCTGGCATCATCGATCCGACCAAGGTCGCGCGTTGCGCGCTGCAGAACGCCGCGTCGGTGGCGGGCATGCTCCTCACGACCGAGGCGATCATCGTGCAGAAGCCCGAGAAGAAGAAGGCGGGCGGCGGCGGTGGCGGCGGCATGGGCGGCATGGGCGGCATGGGCGGCATGGGCGGGGACATGGACTTCTAGGATCCAGCCGACGCTCGCCGTGTTGCGGCGTACAGGGCGGGGTGAGGCTTCGGTCTTGCCCCGCTTCTGCGTTTTTCTCGCGGTTGCGAGCCATCGAGCGGTGTCACCTCTTGTCCGAATCCGGCTGCGGGTGAGCTGTACCTCATGGAAATCCCTGCCTGCGCGTACCTCTGGGGGAGGCCGCTTGCCCAAGTCCCCTTGGGTGCATACACGCACGCCACGGCCTCCAGGAGTCTCCTTGCGCCCTTTCCTGGCATTTGTCTCTCATGCTCTCGTTCCCGCCCTGTTGCTCGGTCTTGTGGCGGTGTCCGCGCCCTCGGTGGCCGCTGAACCCGACTCAGTGGACGCCGTCGTGGCCGGCGTCAAGAGCACCTACAAGAACGTCCAGAGCATCCGGGCTGACTTCACCCAGACGGTCTCAAACCCCGCGATGGGCGCCGCGATGCACCAGCGGGGCAAGATCTCGTTGGAGCGCCCGCGCAAGATGCGGATCGAGGTGGGGTTTCCGCTTGAGAGCGCTGTAATCAGCGATGGGAAGACCCTGTGGGTGTACAGCGTGGCCTCCAAGTCGGTCACCGAGACCCCTGAGATCGGCGATGGCGGGGAGATTGGTGCGCTCCTTGAGGACCTCGCGAAGCTCGATGAGATCTTCCACGTCAAGCTGGTGGAGGACAAGCCGGCCAAGCCCACGCAGACCGTTAACCTCGCCCCGCGGACCGCTGGCGCGTTCAAGAGCCTGCAGTTGTCGCTGGCTCGGCAGAAGTTCACCCTCACCGATCTTGTCCTCGTCGACCAGTTCGACACGGTCACGTCGATGAGTTTTTCGAACCTGAAGCTCAATCAGGACGTTCCCGACTCGGACTTCGTGTTCAAGGTGCCGACCGGCGTGCAAGTCATCAAGAGCGGGATCAAGTAGATGCAGCGCGTTCATCTTATCAGCCTCGGGTGTCCGAAAAACCGGGTTGACAGTGAGGTGATGGTGGGCAAGCTCCAGTCCGGGCCATTCCAGCTGGTGGACGGCCCGGAGGACGCAGACGTCATCGTGGTGAACACCTGCTCGTTCATCCAGCCGGCGACCGAAGAGAGCATCGAGACGGTCGTGGAGATGGGCAAGCTCAAGGCTTCCGGCAGCGCGAAGAAGCTCGTGGTGACCGGCTGCATGGTCCAACGATATGGGAAGTCGCTTGAGGACGAGCTCCCCGAGGTCGATCACTTCCTGGGCACCGGTGAGTATCACCGCATCGATGAGGTCCTTTCTGGCCAGAGCGGTCAACGATCTTACGTGGACACCCCGGTCTACCTCCACGACGAGCGCACGGCTAGGCCGAACTCCTGGGCGAAGCACTCGGCGTACCTCAAGATCAGCGAGGGCTGCGACCACAAGTGCGCCTTCTGCATCATCCCGCAGCTTCGTGGGACGATGCGCTCGCGGTCCGTCGCGTCCCTCGTGGTCGAGGCGGAGCGACTCGCCGCCGAGGGCGTAGTCGAATTGAACTTGATCTCGCAGGACTCGACGGCCTACGGGCGGGATCTGAGTGACGGCTCGGACCTTGGGAAGCTGCTTCGCTCGTTGGCGAAGGTGGATGGTATCCGCTGGATCCGGCTGCACTACGCCTACCCGATCGGCCTGCCCGAGAGCTTGCTCCGCGCCGTCGCCGAGGAGGAGAAGGTCGTGAAGTATCTGGACATGCCGCTCCAGCACGCCAGCGGTCGGATGCTGAAGGCGATGCGACGCGGCGTCACCCGCGAGGGGCAAGAGCGGATCCTGGAGCGCGTGCGGCGGTTTGTGCCGGACATCGCGGTACGCACCACGTTCATCGTCGGCTTTCCCGGCGAGACGGACGCCGACTTCGCCGAGCTGATGGGCTTCGTGGAGCGCGAGAAGTTCGCGCGCGTCGGGGTGTTTACCTACTTCCGGGAAGACGGAACGCCCGCGGCGTTGCTGCCGGATCAGGTGGAAGATAAAGTTAAGATTGAACGCCAGAAGCAGCTGATGTCGCTCCAGAAGGCGATCTCCAAGCAGCGCCATCGTGAGATGGTGAAGCAGACCTTCGACGTCCTTATCGACGGCCCGAGCAAGGAGAGCGAGTTCCTGCTGTCCGGACGTCTGGCGTCTCAGGCGCCCGACGTCGATGGTCAGGTCTACCTGCAGTCGCCTCCGGAGGACGCGCGTGCAGGGCAGATTCGTCCGGTCCGGATTCGCCGGGCGAGCGCCTATGATCTGGTCGGTGAGATCGTCGGGTAGGGCTGAACAAAGTTTCGGGGGAACATCTTTTCCGGTGCCTGAACCCTTGACGCGGGAACGGCTGTTCAGTTAGCATGGGGGCATGGAAGCACTCTCCCCTCGCCAGCGTCAACTGCTTGACTTCGTTGCTACCTATCAGGATCAGCGGGGTGTCCCCCCGACGCTCCGGGAGATCGGGGAGTCGTTGCAGATCAAGTCGACCAACGGGGTGAGTGATCACCTCAAGGCGCTGCTGCGAAAGGGGTATCTGGAGCGGGTGGGCGACGCGCGGAGCTCTCGAAGCGTGCGCCTCGCCGCATCGGCGCGCGGCGGGTTCCGGGAGCAGACCACGCTCGCGGTCCCGGTGCTCGGAAGGGTGGCTGGGGGGGCTCCCATCACCGCCGAAGAGAACTGGTCCGGCACCATCCACATGGACACGCGGATGATGCCGCACGACGCGGAGGTGTTCGCACTCGTGGTGGCCGGGAACTCGATGATGGACGACGGCATCCTGGATGGCGACTACGTGTTTGTCCGCAAGCAGCCCACCGCGCGCGATGGCGACACCGTCGTTGCGATGGTGGACGGCGAGGCTACGGTCAAGCGGTTCTACCGTGAGCGCGGCCGGATCCGGCTTCAACCAGCGAACGTCGAGATGGAGCCGATCTTCGTGGATAATACCCGAGTCATCGAGATTCTCGGGCTCGTTGTCGGGGTCTACCGGCGGTTGAGGAGCTGACGGCGCCTGCCGGGAGTTACGTGGACTGATGTCTCGCCGTGCCGGCCTGTGGGCCGAGATCGGGTTGAACCTTGCGCTCCTCACCGTTCTGGTTTCGGTGCTGGATGCTGGGGTGCTCTACCTTGTCACCCGAAACGTGCTCCTCGAAGCCAGCGTGTCGGTCACGGAGGGTGCGGCCGCGGTGGTCGCACGAGAGTTGGCCTCTGCGCCGAAGGGCGACTGGGGGAGGGTCATTGAGTCGCACCGGCGCGGACAGATCGGGGAGCTCACCGTGTACTCGCCGACCGGCGCGCGGCTGGCCGGGGACGACGTGCCTGCCGGCGGTCAGGTGTCCGCCGTGTTCATCTCCAGAGAGATGATCACCGAGAGCACGGTGCTCGGCACCCGGGTCCTCGCCCCGGTTGGGGCTCCGGGTAGGCCCAGCGCCGTGGTGGCCGTGCGCATGGACGAGGGGACGGTGTCGGGCCCGGTCTGGACCGTGATCGGGCTGCACGCCGTGCTCTCGGGAGCGGCCATCGTGCTCTTCGGCTTTTTCCTGTTCCGCCGAACCGTGCTCGGGCCGGTCAGGCGGCTTCAGCAGGGAACGGAGGCGATCGCTGGGGGCGCCTTCGAGACGCGAATCCCGGATGTCGAGGCTTCGGAATTCGCCGAGGAGTTCGCCGCGTTGGCCCGCGCGCTGAACGGGTTGGCCCAGGCGCTGGGTGGGTACCGGACGCGCACGGACGACCAGCTGCGGCAGCTCACCCAGGCGAACGAGGAGCTGCAGCGGACACAGGAAGCTTTGCTGCAAAGCGAGAAGTTGGCGAGCGTCGGCCGGTTGGCGGCAGGGCTCGCACATGAAATCGGCAATCCACTGGCCGCCGTTCGTGCGTATCTGGAGCTGCTGGTGGCCGACGTGGACCCTTCCCTCGCGACAGAGCTGCTCGGGCGTTCGCGTGCCGAGGTCGAGCGCATGCACGGCATTCTGCGGAGCCTGCTCGATTTCGCGCGCGTGGAGCGCCGTGAGCTTGGCTGGGTGCGCCTTGATCAGGTAGCTGCGAACGCTCTCGGTACGGTGCGGCATCAACCGGCGTTCCGGGAGGCGTCGCTGGATCTTGGGGTCGAGGGAGAGCCGGTTGTTCGCGGCGACGCGTCCAAGCTGCATCAGCTCGTCGTCAACCTGTTGCTCAACTCCGGAGCCGCCGGCGCTCGTCGGGTTGCGGTCCGGGCACGGGCCTACGAGGGGGGCAGCCAATTGGAGGTGGAGGATGACGGTCACGGCATCGCCACCGAGAATTTGGGCAGGATCCTCGAGCCGTTCTTCACGACCAGACCGCCGGGGGAGGGGACTGGGCTCGGGCTGGCGATCGTCCACCGCGTCGCTGAGGAGCACGGGGCGAAGATCCATGTTGAGAGCACGCTTGGCGAAGGGACGATCTTCCGGCTCACCTTTCCCGCTGCGGCGGATGACCAGCCAGCCGGGGTGGGGGGGGACATCTCGACGTGAGCGCACCCCGGCACCAGATCCAGCACCACCTCCTGCGCATCGCGCGGCGGGAGCGCACCTTGTTGACGTTGGAGAGCCTCTCGGTGTTCATCGGGGTGATGAGCGCGGGCATGCTCGTCGCGGTGCTGGCGCTGAACCTTGGGTACCGCGCGCCGGTCGGTGGGCTCATGGCGCTGGCGCTGTCCGCTGTGGCAATCGGCGGCTGGAGATTTCGGGATTTCCGACGGGCGGGTGAGGTCCGGCGCCAAGCGCTCCGCGTTGAGGCGGCCCTCCCACTGCTCGCCGGTGAGCTGCTGACGGTGTTGGACCGCTCTGCGCGTCCGCTGGGCTCGGAGGTTCTGGTTGAGCGCATGGCACGCCGAGTGCTCGCCCCAGTCCAGACGCTTCCGCTTCGGGCCGTGCATCCCGCGCGTCCGGCCGTGCTCGCGCTGGTGTTGGCGGCCTGTCTCGGCCTGCTCTTCTCGCTGACCGCTCTTCTACCCATCGGCCCAGGGTCGCTGCTGGCAGCGTACCAGCAGCCGGCCCAGTCGCCGCCGCCTCTGGCCCCGGTGGTCGGTCCGCGCGCCGTGGTGGGGGACATCACGCTGCGGTATTTGTACCCGGTGTACACCGGACTGGCGCCGATGGAGGTGCCGAACTCGAACGGGGACGTGCATGCGCCGCCGGGGACGACGGTCGAGGTCCGGGCCCGCTCGCAGGTCGCGTGGACGTCGGCGGTGCTGGAGTTGGAAGGGGGGCCGGAGGGTGAGCCAGGGGCGGTAGAGCTCGGGCCGGATCGGTCGATCAGATCGAGCCTGACCGTACCTGTCGCGGCGGCCGGCGACGTGGTCTGGCGGTTTAGGTTCCAGGGGGGGGGCGGTTCAATGTTGTCACCGGACTATCGGGTGATCCTCGACGCTGACCTCGCTCCTCAGGTCGCGGTGGATGCCCGACAGAATCGGGCGTCGATGGCGGTCAACGAGCCGCTCGGAGTGCCGTGGCGGGTGCACGACGACTACGGCATCCGTAAGGTCGTGATCGAGGTGCGTAGGCGGGACAAGACCTGGGAAGTGGAGGTCCGGGCGCCCATCAACGTGATCACCGATCTCGACGGTCGCTTGCTCTTGACCCCCGAGGAGCTGAACCTCCAGCCAGGCGACTCTGCGCGGCTCCGGGTCAAGGCCTGGGATAACGACGATGTGTCGGGGAGCAAGCCCGGCTGGTCCGGGGTGATCGAGGTCACCGTTTCCGGCGCCGGGGGAGATCATTCCCGCCTGCTCCCCGCCCGCAAGGAGCTTCGTGACGCGCTCGTGCTCGTGCTGGCCGATTTTCTTTTGGATCCTGAGCCGGCTCTGGATGTGCCTCTGGACGGCGCCGCATGGTCGAAGCGGGCTCTCGGGCGGTACGATGACTACGACAGCATCGTAGGGCGGAGCTGGGCCGCGGGACAAGGGATGCAGGCTGATCGCACTGCGCTGCAGGAGGTGGAGGACAGACGGCGGACGCTCTTCGCGTTGGTGCGCGCGGCGCCGGCGGCGGGCCTACTCGCCGGCCTCGAACGGGACGCTCTCGTGGCGGCGCAGCGTGCTCATGTCGTAGCGGTCGAGGGCGCCGTCCTTCTTTTCGACCAGATGGTTCAGACCGCCGCGCTCAAGCGGGTCTCCGAGCTGGCCCAGCAGATGGCGGATGAGGCCGCGGAGATGAACGCCGACTTTCCGGTCATCACCGAGGAGAATGCGGCCGCTGCGCTGGCGCGGCTCGACCAGCTTGAGCGTGTGTTGCGTGAGCTCTCTGCCGCAGCCGCGCAGTTGGGGCAGAGCAGCCTGGGTGAGTTTACCAATCAGGCTGCCGACCGGATGAAGGACATGCTCGCCGAAGCCAGGAAAGCGATGCAGGAGGGGCGCTTCGATGACGCCAAGACCCAGATGGACCGGATCGCCGAGGAGATGCGGCAGTTCGCCGACGGGCTCGCCGACCAGCAGAAGCGCGGGGAGGAGAGCTCTCAGGCCCTTGGGAATGAGATGAAGGAGCTGGACCAGAAGCTTGAAGTGCTCCAGGCCGATCAGGCGGCGCTGCGCGATCGTACGGAGCAGGCGCGGGAAAAACACGGCCCCGGCATGGACGAAGCGGTCGCGATCTGGAAGGAGATCGAGGGGCATGCCCAGTCCGCTGTCGCCGCCTCGGCGGTGGTGACGGCCGGGGCCGGGCCGATCGGGGGAGCGATATTTAGAGGAGCGAACGACCTTAAGTCGGAGGCCGAGGGGCTGCTCGACGCCGCCCGAGCCCGCAACGCCGAATTGGCCCGGTCTCGGGCGGAGACGACAGCTCAGGAGGCCCGTGGATACTCCAGAATGCTCGGCTGGGCGGCGCAAGATGGCCAAAGGTCGGGGCTGCCGGAGGTTTCGCGCACCGTCCCGGCGATCCAGGCCCACGCCGAGAAGATTCAAACCCTTCTGGAGCGGCTCGCCCGCGCACAGGCGCCCCCAGAGCTCCAGCAGGCACTCCAGAAGCTCTCGGCGGAGCAGCAGAAAATCTCGGAGAGGGCACAGGAGCTCTCGAAGCAGGCCGAGGGTGTGGCGCAGCAACTTCCGATGAAGGCGCCCGGCCTCCAGAAGGGGGCGGAGCAGGCGAGCGCTGAGACCGCTCGGGCGGCCGACGCGATGCGTCGCGGCGACCCGATGTCGGCGGCCGGTGGCCAACAGGCCGCGGAGGATGGCATCCAGGAGGCCAGGGATGCCCTGCAGCAGGCCGCCGAGACGCTGCAGTCCATGGGTGAGGGCGAGGGGGCAGGCAAGGCCGGTGAGGAGCCCAGCGAGGGCGGGCAGCACAGCGGCGATCAGAACCTTGGCATGATGGCGATCCCCGCGCCGGAGGAGTTCGAGACCGACAGGGCGTATCGGGAGGCGCTCATGGAGGGCATGCAGGGGGAGGTTCCTGAGCAGTACCGTTCTACAAACCTACGGTATTATGAAGAACTTGTTCGCCAGTAGCGTGCTCGCGGCGTTGCTGGGTGGCTTCGGTCCGGCAGGGCAGGCGTGGGCGGGGGACCTCGCTCGAGGCGAGGTGTGCATCGCTGCCGCAGATCTCGCCTGCGCCCGCGCCGCGGCGGTCGGGCTGGGCGGGACGCCTCGGGAACGGGGGTTTCTGGCGGAGCTGGCCTTCCACGAGCAGCGGTTCGATGACGCGCTGCGGCTGCTGAAGGCCAGCACGGGGCCAGCGCCGGAATCCTCGACGCAGAACGGGATCGATCTGTACAAGGCGACGTTGGAGGCCGTGGCTGGCTTCGTCTCCGAGACGCGCGGCGACGTCACCGTGATGTACCTGCCGGGCACCGACGAGGTGCTGCTTGACGACACGTTCACCACGCTTCAGGCTGCACATGACCGAATCGGACCGAGGCTCGGAGGGGCTCCGCCCGGGGGCGTGAGGGTGGAGATCTATCCGACTGCGGCGCGGTTCATCGCTGCCAGCGGGATCCCCGCCGAGAGCGTCCGGACGACGGGTGTCGTCGCCCTCTCGAAGTGGTCGAGGTTGTTGCTAACGAGCCCGCGTGCTTTGGCGCGCGGGTACGCGTGGAAGGACACCCTCGCTCACGAGTACATCCACTACGTCGTGGCCTACAACTCGGCGGACAATGCTCCGGTTTGGCTGCAGGAGGGCATTGCCCGCTCGCATGAGGTGCTGTGGCGTCGGGATGACTTTGCCGAGCTGCCGGCCTACCAGCAGTCCTTGCTGGCGGAGGCGTTGTCCACGGGAACGCTGGTCCCCCTCGAGCGCATGCACCCCAGCATGGCGTTTTTGCCCTCTGCGGAGCTGGCGTCGCTGGCGTTCGCGCAGGTCGCGACGATGGTGGAGTTCCTCGCGAATACGACAGGGTCGGACGCCGCCCGCCGCGTACTTCTCAAGGTCAAGGACGGGACCGACGCCCTCGCTGCCGTGGCAGAGGTGGGCGCCAATGGGGATGCGGGCGCCTTCATGACCGGCTGGACGAACTGGCTCAAGACCTTGCGCCTCGTGAGCCGAAAGCTCGCCGCCATGCCCACGGTGATCGGAGAGGGGGATGATCTCGCGACCGATCCGCTGCTCGCTACGCGCCAGGATCTCGCGGGGTTCGTTCGACTTGGCGATCTGCTCTTCGAAGCCAAGAGGTCCAGCGCCGCGCTCGTGGAATACCAGAAGGCGGTGCCGGAGGACGAGCCGGCGTCTCCGGCGCTCGCCGTCCGACTCGCACGGGCCCATCGGAGCCTCGGCGATGATGCTCGCGCGATCCTCATCCTCCGGGCGTCCATCATCGACTATCCCGAGTACGCCAACTCCCACAAGGAGCTCGCCCAGCAGCTGCAGCGTAGAGGGGTGACCGGGGAGGCCACCACGGAATACCTGTCGAGCGCCGACATCAACCCGTTTGACCCCGACGTTCAGAGCGCACTTGCAACATTGTATGCCGCGTCGGGCAACGCCCCGGAAGCGGCGCGGCGGCGGCGTTACGAGCGCATCCTGCGCCTCGGTGGCTCTCCGCCGCCCGCGCCGCCCGCTGGCCTCCCGGAGCAGATCCCTTGACCGACCCCGCGCCTGTCCTCACCCCGGCCCTCGCTCCGGTCCTCAGTCCAGTGCCCGTTGAGCCGCCGGACGACGGCGAGCTCTTCGACCAGCTCTCCGGTGTCCGCCAGCGGCTAATCGCCAGCATCGGGCAGGTGATCGTCGGGCAGCGCGAGGTCGTCGATGCGATGCTTGTCGCCTTATTTTCGGGCGGGCACTGCCTGTTTGTCGGCGTGCCCGGCCTCGCCAAGACGCTGCTAGTGAACGCCACTGCGCAGTCCTTGGGCCTCGCCTTTAACCGCGTCCAGTTCACGCCCGATCTCATGCCCTCCGACATCACGGGCGGGGACGTTTTGGATGAGGACCGCTCCACTGGCCGTCGGGAGCTTCGCTTTGTGCCCGGTCCGATCTTCACCAATCTGCTGCTGGCCGACGAAGTCAACCGTACGCCCCCGCGCACTCAGGCTGCGCTGCTGCAGGCGATGCAGGAGGGCGTCGTGACCACGGGTGGGCGGACGATCCGCTTGGAGCCACCGTTTCAGGTGTTCGCCACACAGAATCCGATCGAACAGGAGGGTACGTACCCTCTGCCCGAGGCGCAGTTGGACCGGTTCATGATGGCGATCGAGGTAGGGTATCCGGACGAAGCGGAGGAGATCGAGGTGGTTGAACGCACCCTCATCCCCAACGCCACCACTCCGGTGCCGGTGCTGGATCGGGCCTCGCTGCTCGCGCTTCAGGGGTTGGTTCGGCGGCTGCCCGCGAACGACGATGTCACGCGGTACGCGGTGCGTCTGGCTCGCGCGACGCGCCCGGGTGTGGGGGCCCTTGAGGTGGTGCGCAAGTACGTGCAGTGGGGGGCCGGTCCGCGCGCGAGCCAGTTTCTGGCGCTGGGTGCCCGCGCGCGCGCTGCGTTGAGGGGCGCTCTGACGCCCGACTTGGATGACGTGCGGGCGGTCGCCCCCTACGTCCTGCGCCATCGCGTGGTGCTGAACTTCACGGCAGAGGCGGAAGGGATGCGGCCAGATGCTGTCGTGCGACGGATCCTCGATGAGGTGCCGCGGGTTTCGGCGGAGCGTGCCCGGCGTGGCTGAGGTGGGGAACGCCGCGCGAGGTCGATCGGGTCCTGCCAACACCGAACTCCTTGCCCGTGTCCGCAGCCTGCACCTCGTGGCCCGCCGACTCGTCGTGGGCGTTCGCACCGGGTCCCACCTCGCGGCCCAGCGTGGATTCGAAGCCGAATTCCTGGGTTATCGGCCTTACTTTCCCCCCCACCCTCTGAAGGACGTGGACTGGCGCGTTTATGCGCGCACCGACCGGCTCGTGGTGAGGGAGCGGCGTGCGGAGCGGGAGCTCGCGTGCACTCTGGTCCTCGACGCTTCGGCCGACCTTGGCTCCACGCCGGCTAAGTGGCAGTGTGCGTTGGAGGTTACCGCGGCGCTGGCGTTTGCTGTGCTTGCCAACGGGGATCCTGTGGGGCTCTGCATCGGCGCGGGTGTGGGGATGACAGAGGCCAACATCCCCGCTCGACGGGCACGGGGGCAGTTGGCCCGCATCCTGCTTGCGCTCGCCTCGACGCGGCCTGCTGGTCGCGCCGAACTGGCGACCTTGTTCACACGGGTCGGTGAGCGGGCCCGCGGGCGTACGCTTGTCGGCGTAGTATCTGACTTCATGGAGGACCCAGCGCAGTGGCGGGGCGCGCTGGCGGCGATGGCCCGTCGGCAAATCGACCTTCGCGGTGTGTTGGTGTTTGATCGCGCTGAGCTGGATCTGGTCGGCGATGATCCCGCGCGGCTGGTCTCGCCCGAAACGGGGCTGCAATTTCCGATCGATCCTGCTGCCGTCCGGCTCCAGTTCTCCGAGGTCGTGGGGATCTGGCGGGAGGAAGTACGGAGCGCGATGGTTGCGCGGCGGGCGCTGCTCTACCCCCTCGCCGCCGAGGATCCACGGGTGCCTGCTCTGGCGGCCTGGCTCGCGGGGCGGGCCCTCCCCGCGCCGGCGCGGTCGTGAGCTTTTCGTTCCTTGCCCCGGCTGCGCTGGGGCTTCTGGCGCTCGCGCTGGGTCCGGTGGTGGCACACCTCACTCGACAGGCGATCCGTGAGGAGCGAACGTTTGGGGCCACCCTGCTTTTAGAGCGGATGCGCAGTCGCCTTGAGCGCAGGCGTCGTCTGGCGGACCGTCTGCTCTTGCTGTTGCGATTGTCTGCTTTGATCTTGATCCTGTTGGCGATCACACGGCCAGAGCTCACCTGGCCGGAGACCCGGTCCGACATTGGGGGTACCGGGCGCGTGATCGTGGTTCTGGACACCTCCATGTCGATGGATCAGCGGATCAGCGGGTTGGCGGGCTCGCCCGACGTAGGGCGGACGGCGTTCGAAGCGGCTCGCGCGGCAGCTACGTCTACCTTGACTGCGCTGCCCGCCGGTACGCGTGTGGCCGCGGTGCTCACCGCTCCTCCATTGGTCGTCAGCGGTTGGTCGGTGGGCGCGGAGGGGGACGGCGCCGGGCTCGCTGCGGTCCTGGAGACGGTTTCCCGAGCCGACTCGGAGGGGGACCTCCACGGCGCTCTTGTACTGGCCCGGGGCCTGATGGGGGGCGAACCGGCGGAGGTGGTGATCTTTACTGACGAGGCGGGCCCGGGCCAGGTCGCCGCCTGCGATCAGGACCTGGAGCGGATCATCGCTGTCGGCGGGGCCGTCGTCCCTCGCGTCTTTCGGCCCGAATCACCAGAGAACGTGGCCATCGGCGATGCCGCCTACGGGGAGGGCATGGAGGGGGGCGCCATCACCGTCTCGCTGCTGAGCTTCGGCGAAGTCGAGCGTGAGGTCACCACGACCCTTACGCTGCCGGGCGGGCAGACGCTGACCTCCTTCGTTGCGGTTCCGGGGGCGGTCGAGCTCCAGCCCGGTGCAGCGGAGGTCCGGTTCACTGTGCCGCGGCAGGCCGAGGGAGGGATCGCCACGATCACCGTCGATGATTCCAGCTTGCCAGCCGATAACGTTCGCTCCTTTCACCTTCCGCGGATCGGGGCGAGTCGGGTTCTGGTCATCGACGGGGATCCTGGGTCCACCCCGACACGATCGGAGACTTACTTTTTGGAACGCGCCTTGACCCCGTCGGGCCTTGGGCGAGCGGCCACCGACGTGGTCGGGCCGGCGGGGATCGATACGTTGGACCCCCGGATCCACCGCGTAGTCTGGATGGCCAACGTCCCCGACCCGGCTCCCCTCGTGCCTCGTCTCGGGGAGTTTGTCCGGAAGGGGGGGGGGCTCGTGATCGGAATGGGGGAAAACGTGACTCCAGAACGCTATAATACGGCGATGGGTGCGCTCCTGCCGCTGCCGTTGCGCCGGGTGCGGGACCTCGATGAGGGCGGTGAGGGGCTGGTGGAAGGCGAGCCATCGTCGCTCCTCGCGCCCTTTCGGTCCGCCCCGGGTGCGTTCTCGAAGGTACGCACCCGGAGAGTCATGACGCTGGAGGCCCAGCCACCCGGACCGGCTGCGCCCGTCGTGGTATTGAAGTGGTCGGGCGGGATCCCGGCGCTCGTGCACGGAAAGGTCGGGGGCGGTTCAGTCCTTCTGTGGACCGGAACGCTGGACCTCGGATGGGGAAACCTGCCTGTCGAAGCTGTATTTCCCGCCATGGTGACGCGTCTCACGGCGGTGCTGGGGGGGGAGACCGGGGGGGGGGGCGCCGCGCTCAACGCGGTGGTCGGCGAGTCCGTCCAGGTCCCCGTTGCCATCGACGCGCCCGAGCTTGAGGTAGTGGGTCCTGACCGGAAGCTGCGATCGGCCGAGCGGTCTGCGGGGGTTGTGGCGTTCAAGCCGGACGTCGCGGGAGCCTGGCGTGTATGGTCGGGCGCGGGCGAGGGGTCGGAGGTCGCGCTGATCGCGGTGAACACGCCTCCGATGGAGAGCGATGTTCGGCATGCGGAGTCGCTGGCGGCGCGGCAGGCCGCTCTGGCTCCCGACCGGTTGCTGGTGCACCTCGATCTCGCGCGTTGGCTGGCGGTCGCGGGCGGCCTGCTCATTGTCCTGTCAACCGTGTGGGCTGCGATGGGTGCGGCAGGGGCGAGGCGCCCGGTGCAGACGGAGGAGTCCAATGCTCCGGCGTAGCCTGCTCCGAACTGGCGTGTTGGCCGCGGCGAGCCTCCCATTCGGTGAGCGGTCGCTGGCGTTCGGGCCGGTGGGGCGCGTCGACGTGGCCGAGCTTCAGTTGGCGAGCGGTACCGTGTCCAGACCGGAAGCGTGGAAGCGCCTGCTTTTTGAGGTGATCGATACGACGAGCGTCGATGCCGAGCCCCGCGCGGTCCAACTGGCACCCGATGATCCGCACCTGTTCGAGCACCCGTTCGCGGTTCTGGTCGGCGACGGCGCTTTGCCGCCCCTGTCGGACGCCGCCCGCCAGCAGCTGCTTCGGTACCTCTCCTATGGCGGGTTCCTCCTCATCGACGACGCATCGGGGGTGTTGAACAGCGACTTCGATGCCTCAGCACGGCGCATGATCGCTGAGCTCTACCCCACGCGGCCGATCGAGACGATTCCTTCAACTCACTCGATTTATCGTAGTTTTTTCCTGCTCCAGGAGCCAGCGGGACGTATCCGGCTGAGCCGGGTCCTCGAGGGTATCTCCCACGTCACCACGAACCCGCTGGTCTACTCTCGCAACGACCTGTCCGGCGCGCTTGACCGCCGGCCGGACGGGAGCGACCGGTTGCCCTGCAGCCCTGGCGGTGAGGATCAGCGCAGGGAGGCAATTAAGCTGGCTATAAACCTTATTATGTACGCGCTCAGCTCGAACTACAAGCAGGATCAGGCGCACGTCAACGAGCTGATGCGCGAGGGCCGGATCGAGTGACGCTTGGAACCGCCGGGGCCTTGGGGTGGGGAACACCCGACGCGCTGATCGTTGTGCTCATTGTGTTCGCGCTGCTCGTCTGGGCGCTTGGACTGTTTCCGGTGGGAGGCGGGCGAAGCCTCTGGAGCCGGGCCCTCGAGGCGACCCTGAGCGCGGTGGCGCTCGCTGGGATCGTGTGGATCCTCGCGGCGCCGGAGTGGGTAGAGGAGGGTGACCGGGTGGAGGAAGGCCGCCTGGTTGTGCTCGTGGACGGGTCCCGCTCAATGGGGGTGCTTGAGCCCGATGGGGCGCCTCGCTCGGATGGGGTAGCGGGGCTTCTGGATCGGATCGGTCCGGCGGAGGTCTACACGTTCGGCGACCGGCTCCGCGCTGGGGCTCCGACGCAGTTTGCGGACGGTGACAGCGATCTTGGCGGGGCGATAGACGCGATTTCGAGGAAGTACGCGGGCGAACGGCTGGGCGGATTGGTTGTGCTCTCCGACGGGATCGACCGAGGCGGGCTTCGCAGGCGGGTACGGGCGGGGGTGGTCCCGGCGCCGCTGCCGGGCCCGCTGACCGTGTACCAGCTCGGAACCCGGCAGGGGCGGACTGACCTCGCGATCGACGAGGTCCGTGCGGGGTCCTTCGCGTTTCTCCGTTCGCCCTTTTCGATCGATGTGTCGGTGCGCGGGATCGGGGCGGTCCCCCCGAGCGTGGCGGTTGCGCTGACCCGGGACGGGCAACCGGCGGGCAGCGCGATCGCGCGACTCGGACCAGACGGTAAGGGGAATGCTCATTTTTCTGTTACGCCGGACCGGGCGGGGCGCTATCTGTACGAGGTGAGCGTGCCGATGGTGCCGGGCGACGCGGTGCCGGCGAACCAACAGATGGGGCTGGCGGTCAGCGTGGTACGGGACCGGGTGCGGGTGTTGCAGGTCTGCGGGTCTCCGTCTTGGGATCAGAAGTTCCTTCGCCTGTTCCTCAAGGAAGATCAGGCGGTCGATCTGGTCAGCTTTTTCATCCTGCGGACGAACCGCGACATGAATTCCGGCTACTCCGAGAATGAGCTCTCGTTGATCAAGTTCCCATACGAGAACTTGTTCAAGGGTGAACTATCTTCGTTCGACCTTGTTATATTCCAAAATTTCGACTACGCGCCCTACTTCGAGTCCCGCGCCACGGAGCTGCTGGGCAATGTGGCCGAGTACGTGCGACGGGGCGGGTCTTTCGTCATGCTCGGCGGAGATCGCAGCTTTGATCTTGGAGAGTACGCGGGGACCCCGATAGCTGACATCCTCCCTGTCACGCTCGGCAGCCCGGTTGGAGCGGACGAGCGGGCCGGGGTGCCGCGCTTGACCCCGGCCGGGGCTCGCCATCCGGTTACCCAACTGACTGGGAGCACGGCTGATAATTCTCTGGCCTGGAGCCAGTTGGCGCCCATGTATGGGTTCAACCTCGTCACCGGGGCGGCCTCGGGCGCCGCCGTCCTGTTGGAGCATCCGGATCTGAAAGGGGCGGACGGGACGCCCATGCCCGTGCTGGCGGTGAGGGAAGTCGGCAAGGGCCGCACCATGGCGCTGACGGCGGACGCCTCGTGGCGGTGGTCCTTCGCAGAGGCCGGGTCCGGGCAGGGGAATCAGGCGTACCTGAAGTTCTGGAAGGGGGCGATGCGCTGGTTGATCGGTGACCCCGCGGGTGCGCCGGTCACAGTGGAGACGGCCCGGGAGAATTACGCGCCCGGTGAGGCCGCGACCGCGCTCGTCCGGGTTCGCGACGTGACCTTCGCCGCCGTCGATGGGGTCGCAGTGACGGCCCAGCTGAGCGGCCCGGAGGGGAACCAGCAGCTCTCCGGGGTCACCGACTCGCGCGGCGAGGTTCGATTCGATCTTCCCACTGCCATGCGCGGTGCCCATCGCATCACGGTTCGCGCGCAGGGAAGGGGGGGTGCCGCCGGTGACGCGCAGACCGTTTACGGGGTGAGCACGCGCGACCCGGAGCTAGACGAGGTCGAGCCGGATGCCGTCTTCCTGCAGGCGCTCGCTGCGCAGGCCGGCGGAAAGTATGTGGCCCCAGGGGGGTTCGAGCCGCCGACTCGCGACGAGTCGGCGGGTAGGCGTGTGCGTGACCGCCGAGTCACGCCGCTCGGCACCCAGCCGGTGGTCGGCGCGATCGTCGCTATCTCCGCGTCGCTCGGTTGGTTCGTCCGGAGGCGAGCCGGGTTGCGGTGAACTGCGGGTCCGCGGTTGGTGTCAATGTTGGAGAAAGGCGCCGGTGGCCAGAAAATTGCGCGTTTCGAGGTAAGCAGCCTGAGCGAACGGCATCTGGAAGTGCCGCTGCTTGATCACCTTGAAGGCCGAGCTTCCCGGCAGCCTCGCCTCATCGACTCGCACCTTGCCGTCGTTGTCCCCGGGCAGCCGGGGGTTGAACCCGGTGCTTTCGCCTGTGCCCCCGGTCAGGATGCCGATCTCGCAGGCTGGGATCGGGTAGCTCGTGGGGCCTCCGGGCAGGAGCGGGAGCAACGGATCCCATCCCAGACGATGAACCGGCACGAGCGCGCGAACCTGCGCCGCGAGGAGCGCGCCGCTGTTGGGCGGGGACAGCATCACGATGCGCCGGACTGCGAACGAAGCAGTATCCGCGCCAAGGGCGGCCCTTAGGAGGATCCCTCCGAAGCTGAACGTGACGAAGTCGAACTCCACTGCCCCCTGACCAGCGATGGCCGAGAGCCGCGCGCCGAGGGCAGCGGCATGGGAGTCGAGAGGTCGGAGATGGTACCCGAACGTGGGTAGGTGAATCGCCCGGTACCCGAGCGCCTTGAGGCGCACGCCCAACAGCGCCATGGACGCTCCGGTCCGCAGGAAGCCATGGAGGAGCACCAGGTCACGAGCCGGTCCGGACGCTGTCAGGGGTCCACCCTCGCGATGACGCGTGGCTCTGCGGAGAGGTCCACCACGAGGCATTCCCCGTTCATCGTGGTCAGCGCCACCGCTGGCCCGCTCGTACTGTGGACAAACCGGATGTCCTCGAGGTCTTGCAGGGCATCTCCGGTGAGGATTCGGGCAGGCTTGAGTTGCCCACCGACGCGCGCGTACATGGGGATGTTCTCATCCTCCTCGCACATCCAGACCGCCACGATCCCGTCGGGCCCGGCCATCAGGTCTACGCCCCCAATGTCAGTGCCTTCGTGGAGGGTGACCTCCTGCCCTCCGGCGGAGACGTGCACCCCTTGCTCGTCTCGCTGTGTCCATACCAGCGTGATCGGCTCGTCCCCTTCCTGTGCCGCGGCCTGAAGACGCCCGGGGAAACCGTCGGGGACACTGAGGATGGAGGCGATTCCGTCGGGCCGGACGCGTGCCATCGTCCCCCCTTTGCCGAGCAGGATGGGCGCGTGTCGCGAACAGAACCCGCGCCACGTGCCCGCTGGGGCGCGAAGGCGTTCGATGAGGGTGTCACCGGCTAGCTCGTGGACCGCGAGGGTGCCGCTGCGCCCCAGGCCATAGATGAAAATTTTGCCTCCCTCGGTGCCGACCAGTGGGGTGATCGCGGGTGCGTAGTCGAGGCGAAGCTCGGGGAGCGTCGTTCGCGTCCCGTCATTGGCGATCCGCACGGCCTGCACGTCGCACGCCCCCCCGCGGTCAAGGAACAGCAGCGCGAGGAAGCCGTCGGCGAGGGTCACCAGGCTACGTGCGATGATGGCGTCTCCAGCGACGCCGAGCGGGAGCGCGCGCCCGTCCCAGTCGGAACCGCGAGCGACCACGGCGATCCTCAGCGTGAGCACGTCTTCCCCGTCCGCGTTCTCCCAGAGGACGACGACGTGGGTGGGGCTCACGGCCACAGAGGGTTCTTCGATGTGGAGACTGATCTCGTCGCCATCCACGTCTGGCTCTGCGGAGTGCCCGCGCGCTGTTCGGAGCGCCTCGGGGTCCACCTGCGCGTCAAACAGGTCCGCGCCGGTGAAGTCGGTTCCCCGCAGGGCGCTTCCGGTCAGGTCGGCTCCCGACAGGTCCGCGTTCGCCAGTCGTGCGTCGGTGAGGTCCGCATTCTTGAGCGTAGCGCGAGCCATCCGCGCGCCGGTGAGATCGGCGCCAGCCAGCCGGGCCCCACCGAGATTCGCCCCGTGCAGGTCGGCACCGCGTAGCGTTGCCATGCCAAGATCCGCCCCGCGTAGGTCTGCATCTCCGAGCCGTGCGTCGGTCAGGTTCGCTTCTACGAGGTGCGCGTTCTGGAGGACGCCCTCCTTGAAACGTGCTCCGGTGAAGTTGGCGCCGCGGGCGTTGATCCCGGTCAGATCGGCCTCGGCGAGGTCGGCCCCTGAGAAGTCAGCGCCCACCGCCCGTGCGTCACCCATGAACGCCTCACGCATTCTGGCCCTGCCGGCGTTGCAGTTGTCCAGCGTGGCCTCGGTGAAGTCGGCGCCGGCGAGGTTCGCCCGGCCGAGGTTCGCCCCGGTGAGGTCGCTGCCAGAAAAATCGGCCTTCTCGAGGTTCGCACCGGAGAGATCGACGCCCTGCATGGACAAGTGAGCAAGGTCGGCCGCGAAGAAGTCCAGAGTAGTGCGGCTGGGACGCTTCGAGTTGAACTCGGCAATTTTGCCAGCTCTCAGGAGATCGAGAAGGGACAACGGTACACCCCGAACCGAGCCCACTAACTGCTTGGGGCAGGGGACGAAAGGCGCCGCATCTACCGGCGCAGGAATTCCATCGAGACAGCGAACGCCCCCATCTCCCACCGTTCCCGCGATGACCTGCGTTGCCAGCGCGCCTCGATGGTCACCAGAGCAGTGGTCTCGTACCCCTCGATCTCCACGCGCGCCGTGCCGCCTGTCTGCATGGGCGCGTGGAGTGTCAGCCCCAAGCCGTCTGCCCCGATGTCCTGCAGCTCGGCGGAGGCGCCGCTGC
>SHYV01000063.1 GCA_009692605.1 Myxococcales bacterium | reverse complement strand
CAAGGACCTGGCGAAGGACCTCGCGCCGTTCACCAAGCGTGTCCATCGAGAGGCGGTGCGGCGAGGTTACGACCAAGCTGTTCGCAAGGTGGCCATCGGCGATGGTGCGCCCTGGCTCTAAAACATCGTCGCCGAATTCTTCGACGATGCAATCCAGATTCTGGACAAGCTCCACGCCAAGGAGCACCTCCAGGTCGTGGCGAACGAGGTCTGATCAGGTCGAGCGCCGCGCAGCGCTCGGCGGCCGAGCCCGCTGCGATGCGGAAGTGGGCGCGCCCCTCGGCGATGTTGAGCACGACCGAATCGGCGGCGCGCTGCAGTTGATCGCGAAGGTGCGACCCTCCCCCTGCGGGGGCCGCGCTGGAGCCAACCGGCGGCTGGAGGCAAGGGAGGCAGTGTCGAGCGTCGAGCGTCGAACGTCGCCGGATCGGAAGTCGAATTTCGGTAGTCGAACATCGAGAACCCACTTTTGAAGCTCGAAAGTCGGACATCGATGTCCGACTCACGACCAACGCCAAGGAACGGAGGCCCGACGGCCCGGATCACATTTCAGGCGTGCGCCCCGTCAGCTTGAGTTGTTGCTCCGGGTCGAGGTTGGAGCCGCGCGCGAGGAACAGGTACCGGGCGGCGTGCACGGTGTCGCGGTCGACCGCTTGCGGCTGTCCTCCCGCGGTCGACCGCGCTTTTTTGGCGCCCAGCCTTGCGCTTCTTCGCGGCGGGCATCGTGTTGTACGCTGCCCAGAATGCGTCACGGAGCTGCTCGTTGACCAACTTGATGAAGTGGAAGACGCAGCGCTGGTGCTCGGCTGTCGGCCACACCGCAGCGATCACGGGCGGGTAGAGCGTCGAGCCGTCCGTGACGGTGAGCAGCGGGACGAACCCCGCTGCCCGCAGGCGCAGGCAGAAGGTCAGGACATCGGCCTCCGTCGCGGCGTGGTCGAGCAGCTCGTAGTCGAGCTGGCGGTTGGCCACGGGGTCCGTGGCGACCAACTGGCAGAGCCCGGCGTCGTAGAGCTCGTCGAGCGCGACTTGCCCAGAGCAGACCGCGAGCGCCTCCTCCAGATGGCGCTCGCGGCTCCCGGCCTCCGCCTCGTCGCGCATCCATCCGATGATGGTGGTGGGGTCGAGCTTGGTGAGGTGCAACACCTCCCGAGCGAAGGACGCAGCCCCCTCGGCCGACATCTTCCGCACCTTGATCAGGTCCACGACGAGCCGCACCGACCGCAACGTGTACTGGCCCGAGGTGCGCAGGTCAGGGGGCAGCTCGACGAACCATGCGTGTCCCTTGGGGCACCGGTCGCAGATGTAGCAGCCCATGTGCACCTCGCGGATCGTCTGGAGCCGGAGGTCCGCCTCCCAGAACAGGCGGATGCGGGTCTCCATCGGACTGGCGATGGTGCCGCACCTTGGGCACGGCGCGACCAGCGGGCAGCTGAGCATGACCTTGCGGTAGGCGTCGGTGAGGGGTAGGTCCAACATGGCTCGTTATCGTAGATTAAGTTGGTTGTAAGCTACTTTCAACCTAACCCGGTCCGAGCCTTTCAACACCCGGCTTGCGAGCCGAATTTCGATAGGTCAGGCGACCCATCGAAGGCCGATTTCCGTGCCGTCACAGGAGTGTCGAGAGCATCGGCTGATCCCGTTTGGGGTCAGCGGGCTTTGGCTCGGCGCGCTTCGGCGATACAGTCGGGGCGTGGTCGGCCAGATATCTCGGCCAACTGACCGCCGGTGCTTAAGCTGGGGACCGTGCCCGACCTGCTGCTCGCTCTTTGCCTCTGGTCCCCGTCGGCTCTGGCCGAGGAACCTCCTGCTCCAGAGGCTGCTCCGCAGCCCGCTCCGGAGCCCGCTTCTGTGCCCGCTCCTGCGGCATCCGCCGAGGGCGTGCCCGAAGCGGTCCCGGTCGGGACGCCGACGTTGCCGGTGCTGCTCTCACAGCTTCCCGGCACCTACCCGCCGGCGGCGTTGGCGCAAGGCAAAGAAGCCAGCGTGCTGCTCGAGCTGGACGTGGGAGAAACCGGCGTCGTGCGCGGGGCGCGGGTCTTAGAGCCTGCGGGAGATGGTTTTGACGAGGCTGCGGTGCAAGCGTCGCGGGGCTTCGTCTTTCAGCCGGCCCGGGATGAGCTGGGCGCGCCGACCGAAGCGCGAATCCAGTACCGGTATCGGTTCTCAGTCGCGCGCGCGGCCCCGCCGAGCGTCGAAGGTCGGGTGACCGACCGAGCCTCAAACATTCCATTTCCGGGTCTGGACGTTCGGGTGGTCGGCGCGGATGGTTCAGTCGCCTACACCGTGACTGACACCGACGGTCACTTCGTGCTGTCTGGACTCCCGGTCGGGGCCTGGACGGTGATCGTGTCGCCGCCTGGGCACGTGGTGATCGCGGCCCCAGTCGAAGTAAAGCCCGACGTGGTCGCGCAGCTCACGCTGACGGCGCAGCCTAGCGAGGAGATCGCCGCGGATCGCGTGGTGACGGTGACCGCCGAGCGTACGTCGCCGGAGTTGACCGAGCGCATCTTGTCGCAAGAGGAGGTGCGGTTTCTGCCCGGCACCGGCGGGGACGTCGTGAAGGCGGTGCAGAACTTGCCCGGCGTCGCGCGCGCGCCGCTGGGCGTAGGGCAGCTGATCATTCGCGGCACTGCGCCTGAAGATTCCGCCTACTTTCTCGACGGCGCGAGCATCCCGATCGTGTTTCACTTTTCGGGGTTGTCGACGATCCTGAACGGCGACTTCATCGCCGAGGTCGCGTACTTGCCGGGCAATTACGGCGCTCGCTATGGGCGCGCATTGGGCGGCTTGGTCGATCTGCGCACGACCGACGTGCTGCCTGAAAAATCCGGCGGCTACGTGTCGCTGGACTTTTTCCAGGGAACGGCGTGGGTAGAGCAAAAAGTGGGCAAGAACACCGCGCTGGAGTTCTCGCTGCGTCGCTCGTGGATTGACACGGTGTTGAGCCCGGTTCTATCAAGCTCAAACACTACTTTTCGGGCTCCACGCTACTGGGATGCTCAGGCGCGCGTCTTTCATCGCACCCCCAGCGGCGGGGCGTTTGATGCCCTCGTATTGTTCTCCGACGACCGTTTCAGCGTCGTCGGGTCGTCCAACGACTCGGTGGCCATCGGCTTGACCACGACGTTTGGCAAGCTCCGTGCGCGATGGATGCAGCCGCTCGCGAACGACTGGCGCAACGAACTGACGGTGATCGGCGGCCCCGAGAATCAAGCCTTCGCGTTCGACGGCGATCCCGAGGCCGCCTACGAGCGTCGCTTCGGTTTTGGACTTCGCGAAGAGCTGGTTCAACCCGTCTCGCCATCTCGGCCCATCGGCTGGCGCATCGGTGCAGATCTGCAGGGCGGTCAGGACTCGTTCCTCTACAACGTTGTCGCGTTTAGCCCCTACGAGTCCGACGCCACCTGGCTTTTCGCGCCCGCGCTCTACGCCGAGCCGACGTTTCGCCTCGGCCCGGTCTCGCTCACCCCAGGCCTGCGCGGCGATGCCAAGATCTATGATTTTGGCGTCACGTACGCGGCTTTTGACCCCCGGTTGAGCGCGCGGCTCGTCGCGAGCTCCACCACGCTGGTGAAAGCGAGCGTAGGTCGGTACTCGCAGTTTCCCACCACGCGTCAGGTGGCGCCGGGCGGTGATGGCAACCCTGATTTGCTGCCTGAGTGGTCGTTGCAGTCCAGCCTTGGCCTGGTCCAGCAGCTCCCGCTGGGGTTCTCGGTCGAGGCCACCGCGTTCTACAACCGGCTCTACGCGCTGGTTGTCGGTCGGGAAGATCGCTTCAAGTTCTTCACCGGCCCACCGCCGGTCGGACCCTTCGACACCGAAGGCTACGCCAACGCCGGCACCGGTCGGGTGTGCGGAACCGAGCTGCTCGTCCGTATGAACGCCAATAAAACCTTTGGGCTGCTGTCCGCCACATTCTCCAGTTCGGTGCGCTACGGTCGGAATGGCGAACAAAGCCTGTTCGAGAACGATCAGCCTTTCGTGATCAACGCGCTCGCGTCGCAGGAGCTGCCGAAGCGCTGGCGTATCGGCGTGCGCGGGCGGGTTTCGGCCGGCGATCCCTACACTCCGGTGGTGAACCGGGTCTACGACCTGCAAAGTCGCTCGTTCTTCCCTATTTATGGGGAGACCGACAGCGCGCGCTTGCCGGCTACGTGGTCGGTAGACGTGCGCGTAGACAAGGAGTGGAAGTTCAACAAGTGGTCGCTCACGACCTATCTGGACTTGCAGAACGCCTTCAACGTCCAGAACCCCGAGGTGATGTCGTGGAGCTACGATTACTCGGAGGAGACGCCGATCTCCGGCCTGCCGATCATCCCCGCGCTTGGCATTCGAGGCGAAATATGACCCGTTCCATCTGGTTGGTTCTGCCGGTCGTCGCGGCTGGGCTATCGGGCTGCGGCGGCGCGAACGAAGACACGCTCGTCGATGAGCTGCGGGTGATGGCGGTGGTATCCGACCCGCCTGAGGTCGCGCCGGCTGCGACCACGACGATCACCGCGACGGTCGCCGATCCGTTGGGGGTCGAGCCCGACGTCATGCTCTGGACCTGCACCGACCTTGGAGATGGCTGCCTCGAGGCCGCCGATCCTGCGCAGGGCACGGTGATTGGCCGTCCTGTGGAGGGGCAACTGTCGACGGTCGTGACCGCACCCGTCGCGCTAGCCGGTCTCGTCTCCGATGGCGTGACCGTGCTGCCGGTGCTTTTGTGGGCGCTCGCGTGTGCGCCTGGCCTGTGCCCGGCCATCGATCTCGCGGCTGCACAGCCAGCGCCGGGCTCGGCGGAGAGTGAGACGTTGGCTGGGTTCCTCGCCGATCCGATCACCGGCGGGGAGGATCTGCCGCTCACCGATGTCTCGCTGGCGCTCTCGCAGGTGCGGGTGTCGATGCGCGCTGCGCCGCTGCAGAACCCGGTGATCGTCCCGCCAACGGACGCGCTGGTGGTTGGCGTCGGCGAGTCGCTCGAGTTCACCATCGGGGTTGAGTTCGAGGGCGTCACGTCGGCGTACGGCTACACCACGAACGGTGGCTTTGACGCGGCTAAATACGACGTCGTCGACGGCGAAGCCAAGATGACGTGGTTTGGCTCCGACGTCGCAGGGAGCGCCGATCTGTGGGTTGTGGTCAACGGAGAAGACGGCGGGAGCGCGGTCTGGCACGCCGTCGGCAGCGTGGAGTAGCTGCTGATCGGCTGCACGTGCGGCGTGGTTCGCGTAGACTGACGGGATGAAATCTGCCCTGTCTTAGTCGCTGACCCCTGTCCCGTCCCGCGATCTCCGCCCAACTCCATCCCGCACACTCTTCCAGGTCGCCGCCCCGGGATCCGCTCCGCCTCTGGGTCCTATCCCGCCGGTTCTTCCCGGTTGCCACGCGGGATGGGACCGTCCAGACGTCCGTGTCCCAGCCCCGCACCCACCCGTGTTCCGGCCGTCAAGTCGGGGGAAGCCGCCTCCCTGCCGCCAGTGCGCCTCGTGGAGCTGGTGTCGACAAGCCCACAGAAGGCGGGGGCCGCCAATCCGCTTTGCATCGAGGTGGCCGACCCGGGTGGTTGGCAGCTTCGGGTGCCCGGCGAATTACTCGCCGATCTCGTCCACGCGCTGTAGGCACGCTCATGTTGAGCCTGCCGCCATCGGTGAAGGTGTTCGCGGCGGTCGGGCCCGTGGACATGCGCAAGGGCGTGGACGCGCTGGCGAGCGTGGTGCGCCACGTCATCCGGCAGGAGCCGATGTCCAACCACCTCTTTGTGTTCCGCGGCCGACGTGGGCACATGCTGCGCGTGCTGTTCTCGGATCGCAACGGGTGGGCGCTGTACTCAAAACGGCTGAAGGTCGGGAATTTTCACCTGCCCGTCGAGGTGGCCGAGGGTACCCATCGGGTCGAAGTGGACGCCGCGGAGCTGATGCTGATGCTCGAGGGGATCGACCTTCGAGGGGCGAAGCGGTACGCACGATGGCGACCGCCAACCGCCGAAAATGACGGTGGCCAGACAGGTGCGAAGGCTTGACAGAGGTCTGACACACGTTCACCGGCGTTGGGCCTCCGGACGTGTGATCTCGGCGTGTGCCGCAGCTTCTTCCCCACGCCGAGATGGAAACGGGGCCCGATGACCTCGCCGTCCTTGGTGCGTTTCTGACCAAGCTGCTCGCGACCATGGGCGGCGAGGAGACGATCCAGACCGTGCTGGCGCTGGTCGCCCGACTGATGCGAAACGAGGCGAAGCTGACGGGCAAGTTGAAGGCTCTGCTGCGCGGACACGCAGGCGGTGGCACGGAGCAGTTTGGCAGCAAGCAGCTCCAGCTCTGGAAAGAGGCGCTGGACGAGGCGGTCGCAGCGGATGGCGACGAGGAGAGCGTGCTGGCACCGGAGCCCAAACCCAAGGCGAAGCCCAAGCGGTTGGCACTCCCCGCGAGTCTTCCCCATCGCAAGGTCGAGCTGACCGTCGAGCCGCACCTGCGGATCTGCGCGCTCTGTGGCGCCAACAAGGTCTGCATCGGCCACGAGACGAGCCAGGTCCTGGAGTTGCACCCCGCCCGCTTCGAGGTGAGCGTCTACGAACGCGAGAAGTTGGCGTGCCCCGAACGGTGTGCCGAGAGCGTCGACGTGCACACCCCCATCAACCGTGTCCTCGGCATCTACCGGCGCCTCGGCGTCGATCTCCCCGAAGGCACGGTCTACGGCTGATGGGATCAAGTCGGCAACAAGCTCCGCCCGCTCGCCGAGGCGATCTGGACGATGGTACTGGGCTCGCACCTCGCCCAGGCCGACGACACCGGCGTCCGCGTCCTCAGACCGGGTTCACGCAGTGAAGGGGGCCGGACACGCCAGACGGCAGTCGGCGTGGGCACATGTGGGGCATCCTCGGCGATGGTAAATGGGCCCGCTTCCGGTTCACCCCGACGTGGACGGGAGACGAGATGGCGAAGTTTCTTGGTGCCCGGACCGGCTGGCTTCAGGGCGACGGGTACGCCGGCTACGAGCAGCTTTACCGTAAGGAGTGCCCGTGCATCGAGGTGGGCTGCTGGTCCCACGCCCGACGCTATTTTGTGAAGGCCGAGGACGCCGGAGACAAGCGGGCGCGTCGGCCATTGACGATCATCGGCGAGCTGTTTGCCGTCGAGAAGGAGGCGAAGGGCCTCCCCCACGAGGCGCGGTTGACCATGAGGCAAGCGCGGTCCCGGCCCATCCTCGGCCGGCTGTGGAAGTGCTTTGAGAGCCTCGGCCCGACGACCACGCCCAAAAGCTGGCTCGGCAAGGCCCACACCTACCTGATCAACCAGCGAAAGGCCCTCGAACGTTGCCTCGAAGACGGGAGGCTTCCACTGGAGAACAACGCCTGTGAGCTCTTGATGAGGCCCGTGGCCATCGGCAGAAAAAACTGGCTCCACTGCGGCTCCGACAAAGGGGCGGATCGCCTCGCCGACATCTACACCGTGCTCGTCACCGCCAAACTTCAGAAGGCCGACCTCGCCCTCGGGCGCGCGTTCGTCTTCGACCAGCTCGGGCGACGCACCTTCACCGTCGAGGAGGCGCGCGACCTGCTGCCAGACCGGTGGCCGAAGGCACAGACCGACTTTGGTCGAGCGCCATCAATCCACGTCGAGCCAACGCCCCGCCGCTCGGGCTCGGCCACCGCGGCCTGCCGATCCTGAGCAAGCGGATTAAGCGACCCGCCCTGCGAGACCCCTCCATGCTCCCCAACGTCCGCGCGGACCTCCGCGAAAATGTCTCAGCCCTGCGAGTGCGTGTCGACGCACTCCGGGGGCATCTTTGACGTAGTCCCGAAACAGGAGCGGGTCGCCGACCTCGACCGTCAGGCTGGCTTTCCGGAATTCTGGAACGACGCCGTGAAGGCCCGCGGGATCTTGAGGGAGAAGACGACGCTGGAGAAGGGCATCGGGAAGTTCTACACGGTCCACCGCAAGCTGGAGGACGTGGAGACGCTGCTTGAGCTGGCCTCGGAGATGGACGACGCTTCACTCGATCGGGAGGCGGAGGCCGGCTTCAACGACATCGACGCCGCCGTTCGTAAGCTGGAGACCCAACGGATGCTGGGCGAGGAGGGCGACGAAGCGGACGCCGTGCTCGAGATCAACTCCGGGGCGGGAGGAACCGACGCCAACGACTGGGCCGAGATGCTCAAGCGCATGTACCTGCGCTGGGCCGACCGCATGGGCTTCAAGAGCGTCGTCATCGACGAGCAGCCGAACGAAGAAGCCGGCATCAAGTCAGTGAGCATCGAGATCCACGGGGAGTACGCCTACGGCTACCTCAAAGGAGAGATCGGCGTGCACCGCCTCGTCCGCATCAGCCCCTTCGACGCCAACGCGCGTCGTCAGACCAGCTTCGCGTCCGTTGCCGCGTACCCCGACGTGCCCGACGACATCGAGATCGAGGTCAACGAGGCGGACATCAAGATGGACACCATGCGCTCAGGCGGCGCCGGCGGCCAGCACGTCAATACGACCGACTCGGCGGTGCGGTTGACCCACCTGCCCTCTGGCATCATCGTGAAGTGCCAGAGTGAGCGCAGCCAGCACAAGAACCGGGCCTCGGCGATGAAGATGCTGAAGGCTCGCCTGTACCAGAAAGAGATCGAGCGCCGGGAGGGCGAACGCGATCTGGTGAACGCGACCAAAAAGAAGATCGAATGGGGGAGCCAGATCCGCAACTACGTCATCCACCCGTATCGGCTGGTGAAGGACGTGCGTACGGCCACCGAGACGGGTGATACCGATGCTGTGTTGGATGGCAGATTACAGCCGTTTATGGAAGCATATCTTGTCGCACGGGCGAACGGCACGCTTGGAGTGGGCGAGAGCGAGTGAGCCAACCCGGCGCGACTGATCCACCTTCGCGATATCATACGGCGATGTTTCTCCCCTTCGCCCTCCCCCTCGCCCTCGCCCTCCCCTTCGCCCTCGCCGCCCCTCTCGCGATGGCGGAGGCGCCGGCTGTCGAGCGTCGGCTGTACGTCGACCGCGTAGACGCCAGCAGACTCCTCTGGAACAACTGGAACAAGTTCCAATAGAACTACCACCCGAATTACGTGATGGACGGGGACCCCGCCACCGCCTGGGTCGAGGGATCGCCCGGGGACGGCACCGGCGAGTGGCTTCGGCTCCCCCTCACCCCGATGAGGGGCGCGACGCAGGTCCGGATCAGGCTGCAGAACGGCTACGCGAAGTCGGCCAACCTCTACAAGGCCAACGCCAGGGCCCGACAGGTTCAGGTCAAGCTGCTGCCCTCCGGCGTCACCACGACAGCCACGCTGACCGACGTTCAGGGTTGGCAGGAGCTCACGATCAGCCAGCCCACGGGTGACCTCGAAGGAGTTGAGCTACACGTCATCTCGTCCTACCCGGGCAGCAAGTACACGGACCTGTGTGTGTCGGACCTCGAGGTGTACGTCACGGCCACGACTCGCGAGAACCCTGCCGCAGAGAAGGCCAAGATGGACCACGTGGTGGCCTGGAAGGCGAGCCGGGTGCAAGCCGCGCAGCTCTTCGCGACGGCCAGCAAGGTCCAGATCCCGCTCGCCCCCGCCTACACGCTGGCGATCGCCCCCAACGGGGCGCGATTCAACGACTCGTGGGAGTGTCCGAATGACGGCTCCGACCCGTTCTGTGAGCCCAGAATGATGGCGGAGCTGCTCGGTACCTGGCCCATGAGCGACGGAATACCCGACATCTCAGCGTCCGTGGCGCTCGCCCGAGAGGCGTTCACGACCCAGCTCGCTGGCTGGAGCCCCGTGCAGCTCGTTCCCAAAGACACGCGGTCGGTCCCGCCGGTGGAGGGGGTCAGCTCGGCCAGGCTGTGGAACTGCTACTATGAGCCTGCCCTCTACACCGATGAGGATCAGGTCTCCGGAAACGTCGAGCTGCCGGTGCCGGGCAAACTCGGGTACCTCCACACCGACGCGCTCGGGGCCTTCGCGCTCACCGACCCGCCCAAGCTGGCCGACGCAGTGAACGGCAAGGTCGCGAAGTGCGCGACCGGCGAGTCCGACCCAACGACCTTCGCCTGGGCCAAGTTCGAGCCCGCTGACGGTGACACGCCCCCCGCGGTGAAAGCGGTTTTTCTGGTGAACTGCGGTGACATCGAAGACCGCGAGGGCACCGCCCGGGTGACCCACTCCCAGCTTCTGGTCTACAACGAGGTGGGTTGGTTGGAATTGCTGGTCGGCCCTCGGTACGCCAACGCCTTCGAGTGGCGCGCGACCGACCGAGGGCCGGTGCTCTCTGAGGCGTGGCGGGTCGGCTCCGGGATGGAGCCCGTGCATGCGACCGAGGCCCAGCCAGGGCGGTGACCGCCGGACGGAGCGGGCAAGGAGACCGGCACCTCGCAACGAAGCTCCCGGCAATCGCCGCGTTCGCGCTCGGTGCTTGGGCGGTGGCGCTGGGCGCGAACGCGGCAGACACCGGTGACGAGGGGTCACCCCAGTCGCGAGAGATCGGGAGTCTGTTCACGCGCGGACTCGCGCCGCTCGATCTGGGACGAACCCTGACCGCGGATCAGGACGCCCAGACCTGCCGCGACTGTCACACGGCAATTTGGGAAGAGTGGCAGCAGAGCCAGCATGGCCAAGCCTGGACGAACGGCATCTTTCAGCGCGAGTTTCGAACCCAACCGCTCGATTGGTGTGTACGCTGCCACGCGCCGCTGGCGGTCGGCGGCGCAGATTCAGTCGGCCCCATTCCGGCGCAAGGCGTGAGCTGCGCCGTGTGTCACATCCGGGACGGAAAGATGCTGGCCTCGTCCAAACGAGCCGGATCACCGCATGACACCGAGGTGGTCGCCGGGTTGGAGACGGCCGAGTACTGCGGTGGGTGTCACCAGTTCAATTTTCCGATCGTGACCCCCGAAAAGCAAGTCAATGCGTACACCTCCCACCCGATGCAGGACACGGTCGCTGAGTTTCACGCCGGGGCCCGGTCGGGCCAGGCCGGCCAGTGTATGGGCTGCCATGGGAACACGCCGGCCGGGCATCGCTTTCCGGGCGCTCACGCTGAGGGCGTGCTGGAGCACGCCCTCAGCATGACGGTGTGCAAAGCGGGCAGCGAGGTCGAGGTCGCGTTGACCAACCGGGGCGCGGGGCACAACGTGCCGACGGGAGACCTGCACCGACACCTACTCCTGCGGGTGTGGAAATCCACCGCGCCCGAGCGCCTGTACGAGGCCCGGATCGGCCGCCTGTTCGAGGCCGCCCCGGACGGTGGAAAGGTCGTCAGCGAGGACACCTCGATCCGCCCGAGCGAGACGAGGCGCTGGCGGGTCCCGGTGCGGGCGCTGGGCGGTGGCGCCGAGCCGATCAACATGGACCTCCGCTACGTGTACACGGTGGACGAGCGCCCTCTGGCGGCCAACGACCCGGGCGAGCCCACAGCGGTGGTGGTGCTGGCCAAACGAGCTGCGCTGGCCGAGCTGGAGCGGTGCCCCTGACCTACTTCACGCGCGGTCCGTGGACGATCTTGAACGCGACGCGGCGGTTGGCCTCGCGGGCCTCTTCCGACGTCCCCGGTTGCAGCGGAACGGTCTCGCCGTAGCCCTTGGGCACCAGCCGGCGGGACTCGACGCCCTGCGCGATCAGATACTCACGGACCGTCTCGGCCCGCCGCTGAGAGAGGCCAAGGTTGTACTCATCGCTGCCCTGGTCGTCGGTGTGGCCCTGGACCTGGACCAACGCGATCTCCACGTGCGACATCAACGTCGCGGCGACGTCGTCCAGAATGTGGATGCTCTCGGCCTTGAGGATCGACGAATCAAGCTCAAAAAACACCTTGTCGAGGATCACGATCTCCTGATCGCGCACCTCCACACGCGACCTGCGTAGCGTGACATCCACCCGCACATTGGGCTCAACGACCGACTTGATCCGCTCCGGGGCGAAGCCTTCGGCCCACACCGACAGCTCGACGGGCCCGATGCGCAGCAGCTCCTCGCCCACACCATCGGGGCCGGTCTGGAACTTTTTTCCCGCGCCGAGCACGGTGATCAACGAATCGAGCGGCCGGCCTTGCTCGTCTTTCACGAACACCGTCATCGGCAGCAGGCCTGCTTCGGGCCGAAGGGTGATGGTCTTCTCGAACCGGTCCGCGTCCGGGACGGTCATCAGGTCCAGATCCGGACCGTAGCCTGGGGCCGCGGTGCGTACGCGATAGGGCCCAGGACGGATCGACCGGGTGAACTCCCCGGACCCGAGGGTGTACCGGCCGTTCTCCGGGCCTTCGATGAGATCCAGCGTGGCGCCGCTGATCTTCCGCCCGGCCGGATCGAGCACTACAAAGTGCGTGGGCGTGAGCCCAGCGTCCGGGCACCCGTCGCCGTCGTTCTTGCCGTTCCTATCTTCGGCCTGCTCGGGGCAACGGTCAACCGCGTCGGGGACGCCGTCGCGGTCGGAGTCACCCGCCAGCGGCACGGGCTTCGGCTTGCGCGACGGAAGCGTGGTGACGCCCGCGATGACGCGGAAATCCGGGCTACCGATGCCTTGGGTATAGCCGCCGCCTCCGGCGAGCGAGACCTGAAGGCGGGGGAGGACGTCGTAGCGCGCACCGACCCGCCACTCGCCCGGGAGCGTGGTGGCGGGCACGTCCACGACGACAGAGCTCTTCACGAGCACCGCTTCCCCATCCAGCTCGGAGAATAGTGACAGCGACTCGCCGACCGGCAGCGACCCTCCGACGCCCCACGTGAGCCGGTTTCCCCAGGTCAGGTTGGACAACGTCCGCGTGGGGCCGGACCGGAAACCAAGATTTGCAGCCAACATCGCTGTCTTACCCACACCTGCGGCCACCGTGGTCTGGATCGTGGGCGCACCATCACCCAACCAGGCGCGCTGCTCACCGGTAGGCAGGGACAGCCTCGCGTCGAGCGCCAGCCCGAAGCCGGACTCCACCCGGTTCAGCGCCATGTACTTTGCGTCGATTCGGATGTCGCCGGGAACAGCGGCGCCGGGCCCGACATCGCTGCCGTAGGCGTTCAGCGGAAGGTCAATGCCAACGCGGAGCGGCTTCCAGGCGTAGAAGAAGTGGGCGTCGGCGGTGAACAGAGGCCCGACGAGGTTCACCTCGTCCGTTCCGCCGCCGGGGGTCAGCGTACGGTAGACGAGCGGATCCTGTGCGTAGCTGAAGATGAGGCCGCCCCCGAAGCCACCGGGGGTCACCTGGGGATCTTCCACCTGCATGGTGGTACGGCTGTCGATCGACGGGCGAAATCGCTGGCTGTCGAACTCGTCCTGCGCCCACGCCGACGGGACCATCGACATCCCAAACGCCGATACGCCCAACCGGAAGATGTCCGGGTTGGCCACCCGGCGGCGCCTGAACGCCAAGGCGAGGGTGCCGCCGAGCACGAGCATCAGCCCGACATCGCCCGGCGCTGAGCTGCACGAGCCGCCCGCGTAGTAGCCGCAGTCGAGCACGCCGTCGTCGTCGAGATCCGTGCACCCGTCGGGCGTCGCGGTGTCGTCGCCCGAGGTGTCGCAGTCGCCGTCGGAGGAGTCGGCGTCGAGCCGATCGGGGAGGCCGTCGCAGTCCTGGTCGCCGCAAAGCTCGTCGCCGTCGGCGATGCCGTCGCCATCGGAGTCCGCGTTCTGCCGGTCGGAGCCGCAGGCGTCTTCGTCGATGTTGAGCACACCATCCTGATCGGGGTCGGCGTCGGGGCCGTCCGCATCGTCGGCGTCCACGTGGTTCGGAACCCCGTCGCCGTCCTGATCGCCGGTGCCCTCGATGCCATCCTCCACACCGTCGCCGTCGCTGTCAGGGTCCTCGTCGTCGGAGAGCCCGTCACCATCGGTGTCCGCGCCGCTGTCCTCGTCGCTCGACGGCAGCCCATCGTCGTCGTCGTCCGCATCACAGAAGTCGGGCAGCCCGTCCCCATCGCTGTCCTCGCGCCCCTCCTCCGCGTCCGGTTGGCCATCGCTGTCGGCGTCGTCGTCCGGGCCGCCAAGGTCGCATTCGTCCTCGGCCGCGTCGGGGATCCCGTCGGGTGTCGCCTCGGTGTCCGCGTCGTCGGTCTCGTCGTTCGGGTCGGTCTCGAACGGGTCGACCTGACCGTCACCATCGAGATCCTCAAGGTTGTCGGCGAGGGTGCCACCGTCAGAGTCCGCGGAGAGCGGATCGGTCGTGGTCGAGGGGTCCGCGTCCGGCGTGTAGTGGCCAGCAGAGGTGTCGGTGTCGGCCAACGGCGTGTCGACCCCGAGCTCAAGCCCATCGGACAATCCGTCGCCATCGGTGTCCCAGCTGCCAGGGTCCGTGCCGGCGCTCTCCTCATCGCCATCGGAGAGCCCATCATCGTCCGAATCCCCGTCGGTCGGGTCGGTGCCAGCCCGGATTTCTTCGCTGTCGGAGAGGCCGTCGGCGTCGCGGTCGATGCCGATGACGTCGCCAAGGCAGTCGGCGATGGAGCCCAACGCATCGGAGTCATCGTGCCCGGCGCAGTCGTTGGCGACCTGGTTCGGCACTGGGCTGGTGTTCGTCCCGACCACGACTCGGAGCTCGCCGTCGAGGTCGGTCCCGACCATTGCCGCGAGATCGTCGCGCGGCCAGGAGAGATCGATGAAGTAGTCCAGCGCGCTGTTCACGCTGGTATCGGCCTCGGAGACACGCAGGAGCTCCGAGGAGAGGCTGGTGACGACGGTGCCCACGACCGCGTCGGCGGCAGCGGAGACCCCGGCGGTGTCGGCGGTGTTCTCGTAGATTCCCACAAGGCTGCTCGATCCGAGGCCGAGCACGCCGAACAGGTACTCGTAGTCGTCACCGCCATCGGTGTCGATGAGGAAGGCCCAGTTCGAGAACCGTAGCTGGTCCGTGCCGTTGCGAGGATCCTCGTCCACCCGCATGCGCATGTAGATGTTGTCGTCGTCCACCGCCCAGTAGCCGGCTGCCGCATCGGGGTCCGGGCTCGCATCGCCCACCAGGTCCACGCTACCGTCGACGGTGGAGTCGCCCTGCTCGTGATCGCCCGCGATGTCGAGGACACCAGAGCCCCCCTGCTCCAACGGCACCCAGGCATCGTCTGCCGGCCATGCCCAGGCGCGCGACGGCAACGCGCCGAGCGAGAGTGTACCGATCAGGAGAAGGCACGGGTGTTTAAAACGCTGCATGAGATTCTCCCGAGCGGGTCGAGGTGCACACTTGACAGGACAAGAGTAACCCGGAATCCCGCGGGATGGCTGACGAAGCACGCGTCGGATTGACACCCCTCCTCCGCTCCGTTAGCCGCAGCCCCCAGCGCCCACCCTACCGTCTCCCCCAGCTTCGAGGATTCCATGGCTTCCAATACCGCCGTCACCGAGTACCGCCGCAAACTTCGTAAGGCAAACGCCGGTAAGGCCGCGCGTCGGCTTCGTGAGAACATGGGCACCACCCCCGTGTTCCCCGTCCACACCGTCGAGGCGGACCAGAACGCAGCGACCCGCATGGCGGCGATCGCAGCGGCTGCGGCAGAGTAGATCTGGCAGAGTAGATCCGGTCGCGGCGCCGCCGCCCGGCTCGCCTGATCAGAAACCGAAGTAGCGCCGGGTATTTCCGGCGGCTGCCTCAGCGACGGCCTCCGGCGTCATCCCCCGCACTTCAGCGACCTTCACCGCGACGAGCCCGACGAACGCGGGCTCGTTCTTCCGACCGCGGAAGGGCACCGGCGTCAGGAACGGGCTGTCCGTCTCGATGAGCAGGCGGTCGAGCGGCGTGCGAGCGGCGACCTCGCGCATCACGTCGCCGTTCTTGAAGGTGACGATGCCGGGGATCGAGATGTAGCCGCCACGCCCGGTGATCGCCTCCATGTACCCGACGTCGCCGGTGTAGCAGTGAAACAGCACGCCGGTGTCGAACGCGCGCATGTCGTCGAGGATGGTCAGGGTCTCCCCGTCGGAGTCCCTGTCGTGGATGATCACCGGCAGCTCGAGCTCCCGCGCCGCAGCGAGCTGCGCCCGGAACGCCGCCCGTTGCAGGTCCCGCGGCGAATAGTCGTAGTGGTAATCGAGCCCCATCTCGCCGAGCGCGACGACTCGCCCCGCCCTCGTGTTTACGGTCCCCGCTGGCCCGCGCAGCGCGAGCATGTCGGCGAGGCGCCCCTCGGTGTACTCGCTGGCGTCGTGCGGGTGCAGGCCCACGCTGCAGACCACACGATCATGCCGCGACGCGACGGCGTGCGCCCGGTTCGCGCTCTCAAAGCCATAGCCCGAGCCGATCGCCACCATGTGCGTCACCCCGGCCTGATGGGCCCGGGCGACCACGCCGTCGACGCCTGCATCGTCGTCCCACGCGCGGGCGTCCAGATGGCAGTGCGAATCGATCAGCGCCGTGCCGGGCGCGAGCACCGGTGCGTAGGGGTCGGGCTTCATGCATGCCCCCCAGCGTGGTGCAGCTCGAGGTTTACGTGGGCCAACAGCGCCTCAAGCACGATGCGCGCCGGGACGTTGGAGCGCAATCGCTGCCTCGCGAGGCCGATCTCGACCTGCAGCCGGCCGATGCCGCCGGGCCACAAGCCGTGTACCCAGGTTCGCAGCATCGGGAGACGATCGACATGGGTCGGCGTCCGCCCGCTGGCCACGATGACCACGTCGGCGAGGAGCTCCTCGAGGAGCTGAAGCACCAAATCGCCCCGCTCGCTGCCACCCTCCAGCTTCTTGGACGTGGCCTCGGTGAACGCGAACATCAGGTACAACGGCTTGCCGATCGTCTCACACAGCCCATCCATCACCTCCGCTCGTAGCGCGCCATCGCCCGCGACCCACGCCAGCGCGCGGCCCGGGCTTCCGCCCGCCGGTCCGACGAGCGCCGGATCAAGCCCCCGCGAGGCCAACCAAAGGTCCATCTGCGCCGCCGAGAGCGGCCCGAAGCGGACGCGCTGGCTGCGGGAGCGCACCGTGGCCAGCAGCGCAGCCGGGCGCGCGGTGACCAGAATGAACTGCGTACCCGAGGGCGGCTCCTCGAGGGTCTTCAGCAGGATGTTCGCAGACTCCTCGTTCATGGCGTCCGCCGGGGACAGGATCACCACCCGGTAGCGGGCGGAGTGCCGCTGGAGCAGCAGCGAGCCCACGATCTCGCGCGCCTGGGCAGCGGAGATGATCGGCGTCGCCCGCTCGGGGTCGGGCACCACCACCATCACGTCGGGGTGCGTCCCGCCGAGGATCCAGCTGCACTGGGCGCAGACACCGCAGGGCCTCAACGAGGAGTCCCCGCCCACCGCCGGGGCGAGACAGTTGATCTCCATCGCGAACTGCATGGCGAAGGTGAATTTCCCGATGCCCTCGGGGCCCTCGAACACCAGACAATGGTGCAGCCGTTGGTCCATCGCGGCCCGCGAGAGCCGGCTCCTGACCGCCTCGTTGCCGACCAGCGGACCGGGGAGGGTGGTCCCCGCCTTCGCCGGGGCGGGGGGGGCGAGTTTGGCCGGGCGTTCCATGCCGGCGGGATAACCGGCGTCATGCGTGTCGTGCGAGTCCGGACCCACTCCACCGAGGCCGGCCTCCCCAACGTCGCTCCGTGGGCGCAGCCGGTTGGGGCGCTGCCCGTGCTTGGAATACCGCTCGCTGACCGACAGGAGCGGATCGCCAAGGCGCTTGGCCTTACGTGGGGGGGAGAGGCGGATGGCCCCGGGCGGGAGTCCGATACGCTGTGGTGGGACGACGACGTGGACGTCTCGTTCCTCACCCTCAAGCGGCTGCTGCAGGCCCGGCGGGAGGGCCAGCTCGCTTTGGTGGACCGACCGGAGCGGCTGATCCGAGAAGGCGGACTGGACCCGGAGCCCGCAGGCCCAGGCGGCGCCCGCCTCTACGGAGTGAGGATGGGGGCCGTCGGTGAGCCCATCGTGCTCCAACCACGAGGCTACGCCGGAAGCGTGAACCTGCCCCTCGGGAGGACGCTCGAGACCTTCGCCACCGTGCAGACCGCGACGACGATCCGACACTGGGTCCACCTGCTGCGCGCGAACCTCGCGGCGATCCTGCCCCGCATCGTGGAGCGCACGCTGATGGCGCCCTGGCTTCCGCTGTGGGCCTTCGTACGCCACGCTGGCCGGGCGCTCGGCTGCGCTGTCGGCCGGGGCAGCACGATCCACCCGACCGCGCGGCTGGAGGGCTGCGTGATCGGTCGCAACGTGCAGATCGGAGCGTTCAGCATCCTTCGCGGCTGCGTGGTCGGCGACGGCGCGATCGTCGAAGACCACGCCACCGCCCGCCTCTCGTACATCGGCGAGCAGGGCCACCTCGCAAACTTCGCGATGTTCAACCTATCTGTCCTGGGCAGGCGCTCCAGCGTCGGCCACATCGGCGCACAAGCCAGCATCCTTGGCGACGACACCTTCCTGTCCACCTTCGCGACGCTTCAGGATCTGGCCCTGCAAGGAAACGTCCGCGTACAGTCCGGCGACCGGCTCGTGGACTCCGGCACACCGTTCCTCGGCAGCGCGCTCGGGCACCGGGTGCGGATCGGCAGCGGCATCACCGTCGCGCCAGGACGCATGCTCGAGAACGACACCACGCTGATGAGCGACGATGTCGTCCGCCGCCCGCCCGGCGCTGGCAGCCACGGAGCGGGCCCGGTGGGCGGATCGGTCTGGCGCCCGCGGTGACCGGTAGCCAGGCCGTCGTCTTCGTGCTCTCGACCCTGCTCGCCGGCGGACGCTGGCTCGCGCTCAAGAACTTCGGGGCGTTGATGCACGCGAGCGCCGAGCCGGAGACCACCAAATCCCCCGGTGTGTCGCTCCCTCGCACGGCCCGGGTTTCGATATGCGTACCGGCTCGAGACGAGGAGCGCGTGATCGGCCGCCTCCTGGAGAGCCTATGCGCACAGACCTGGCCCGACCTTGAGATCCTCGTCGTCGACGACCACTCCACCGACCGCACCGCTGCGATCTTGGACGACTGGGCGGCCCGCGACCCCCGGATCGTGCGGGTCATACCCCCTCCCCTGCCGGTGGGATGGCTCGGCAAGAACCACGCCCTCCACATCGCCAGCGAGCGTGCGAGCGGCGACCTCCTGTTGTTCGTGGACGCCGACACGCTGCATCATCCGCGCGCGGTGGAGGCTGCGGTGACCGCCATAGAAGGGAGCGGGGGCGCGGATGTGCTGGTGGTGCTCTCGGGTCAGGAGGTCGGAAGCTGGGCCGAGAAGGTCGTCTCCCCGTTCTTCTGGGGCCTCATCCTGCCCGCCGTGAATCTCGCCGCGGCAGAAGACCCGACGCGGCCAAATGAAGCGATGGGCAACGGACAGTTCGCGATGTACCGGGCTTCTGCGTACCGTGCGGCGGGCGGACACGCGGCGGTCAGGGATGTGGTCGTCGAGGATGTATCACTCGTGCGTCGAATGAAGCAGGCCGGCATGCGTTACCGCCTCGTGATCGGGAGCGGGCTGACACGGACCCGGATGTATCGAAGCTTCATCGAGGTGTGGCACGGGTTTTCGAAGAACGTAGCGATCGTGCGGCCGGGGCACAGGTTGGGGGACAGCGCGATGACCGGTGCGGTGATCACGCTGGTGGGTCTGGCTGAGCTTGGCCCCTGGATCGCGCTCACAGCCGGCTCGTGGTGCTGGATTCCGGGGCTGCTGCACCTCGCCGCCCTGATCTGGCTGCGAAGCGCGATACTGCGTCGCATGTGTTGTTCGCCCGGCGACTCCTGGCCCGGTCAGCCGGTGAGTCACCCGTTGGGTTGGGCGCTGCTGCAGCCGCTCGGGGCGATGTTGGGGCTCGCGATCTTCTGCAACGCGCTGCGGCTGCAATGGACACGCGGTGGACGATGGAAGGGGCGGGTCCTCACAGCCTCCCGCCCGATCTGAAGCTCCCGTCGCGGCCCTGACGATCAATTCTTGATACTGCCGGCGGTGTTCCGCCTTCTGGTCGCCCTGTACCGCACGCTGCTCTGGCTCGGTACGCCGATATTGGCGGTCGTTGCAATCGCACACCCGCGCCTCCGCGGCACGGCCCGCGAGCGGTGGGGGTTCGCTCGCCTGGAGTTGGAGCCCGGCGGGGTGTGGATCCACGCCGCGAGCTTGGGCGAGGGGCGGGTAGCGGCCGCGCTGATCCCGCGCATCCGAGAGCACATCGCCGGCACCGCCGACGGGCTCGCGGCGCACGTGGAGGTGCTCCGGACCTGCACATCGGCCACCGCGCGCCCGCAAGCGGTGGGGGCGGACCAAACACTCTACGCCCCGTTCGACCACCCGCTCGCGGTGCGCGCTTTTCTGGACCGGGCCCGGCCGCGCTGCCTCATCTTGGTCGAGGCCGAGCTGTGGCCGATCCTGCTGGAGGCCTGCCGGGCGAGGGACATCCCGGTAGCGGTCGTGAACGCCCGGCTGGGGCCGAAGCAGCGGCGGTGGCTGCGCTTCCCCGCGATCTGGGCCGGGCTCACGCGGGAGATCTGCTGGGTCGCGCCCGATCAGGCGACCGCGCGCCTGATCGGCGGAGTCGCCGTCGGGGACGTGAAGGGCGAGGCCGAGGCCAGCGCGCCGTCGCTCACCTGGAGCCGCCCCGCGGTGCTGGCTGGCAGCACGCACGCCGGGGAGGAAGCCGCGCTGATCGAGGCGGTCCTTGAGCTGGATCCACGCCCATTGCTGGTCCTCGCCCCACGCGACCCGCGCCGGTTTGACGCGGTGTGGTCGCTGCTGACGGCGGGCGGCCTGGTCGTGCGGCGCCGCACCCGGATCGGCACCGTGGTCGAGCCCGAGGTGGATGTGGTCCTCCTCGATACCATCGGGGAGCTCTCGAGCCTGTACCGGTCGGCGAGCGCGGCGTTTGTCGGTGGGACCTTCTCGCCCGAGGTCGGCGGGCACTCTCCCGCGGAGCCCGCCGCCGCTGGCTGCCCTGTGGTGCACGGACCCCACATCCACGCCAACCCGGGAGCGTGGGCGACGGTCGCCGGCTTCCCGGCACGAAATCTGGAGGCGCTGGGGTCGGCGCTCGAGGCGGCGCTGGCTTCGCCTACTCGAAGCGCTACGGGCTCGTCGGCGCCCGCTGCGCGCGCCACCGTGCGGGCGCTCGGGGAGCTTTGGGAGGCCGAGACTCCCGCAGAGGGCGTGCCGCGACCGTGGTTGTCGCCGCTGACGCCGCTCTGGGCGCTCGGAGTCTGGACCCGCTCGCTGGGCGGCGCCACCCGAGTGCCCGGCGGAGTGGTGATCTCGGTCGGGGCGCTCAGCGCCGGAGGAACTGGAAAAACACCGGTCGCAGCATGGGTGGTCGGGGTGACCGGCGGCACCATCGTCTCGCGTGGTTACGGCAGGGACAAGGGGGACGACGTGCGTTCCGGGGGCGAGGCCAACCGGATCGGAGACGAGCTCACGATGCTGGCGCGGCGAGGCGTACCGGTGATTTCCAGCCCGGATCGGGTGGCGGGCGTACGCGCCGCGTTTCAGGCCGGCGGGCCGGACCGCGCGGGCCACTCCCCAGCCCGGACGCCGATAGCGGTCCTTGACGACGGGCTTCAGGTGGCCGGGATCGCCCGCGATCTGGACATCGTCGCGGTAGACGCTCGTTACCCCGGCAGCGACGGGCTCATCCCCGCGGGCACCCGCCGCCTGCCGCTGTCGTGGCTCGGTCGCGCCGACGTGCTGTGGCTCAACCACGCCACCGCCGAGACCCCGGTGCCTCGGCTGCTTCGGCCTCATCTGCGGGACGATGCCATCATCGTCCGCGCCAGCTACCGGTCTGCCGGTTGGCTTTTTCGCGGCTCGCTCCTTCCGCTGAACGCCCTCCCCCGGCGCCCGGTCGCTGCCTTCGCCGGGATCGCGCGCCCCGAAGGGTTCTTCCGGCAGCTACGTCGCCTCGGCCTGCCGCTCGACCGCACCTGGGTGTTCCCCGACCACCACCGCTACGCGTACGTCGACCTCCAGTCGCTGGAGGCCTGGCGCGACACTCATGTCATCGTCACCACCGAGAAGGACGCCGCCCGGCTGCCCCCCGACGAGTCCATCTGGGCGCTGCGGATTGAGATCGAGGTCCACACCGGCGAGGGAGAGCTACGGGCTCGCCTGCTCGGGCTCACTTCGCTGGAACCGGCGTGATCTGGCCCGCGCTGGTGTGGCCCGCGCTGGTGTGGCTGTTGAGTCGACTGCCGCTCCCGCTCGCCAACATCTTTGCTTGGGCTACGGCTTTTATCTGGTGGTTCATCCTGCCGTTCCGACGATCGATGGCCATCACGAATCTCCGCCGGGCCTTCCCGGAGTACCCTCGAGCGCAGGTCCGCCGGACGCTGTGCGCGATGATGCACAACATCGTGCTGTCGTACATCGAGCTGCTGGTCTTCGAGCGGATCAACGTGCGGCTGACCGTAGACGGCTCGGCGTCCATTCCCCCAGGCAGCCTGATCCTCGCCGGGCACGCCGGCGCTTGGGATCTCGGGCTCCTGACGCTCGCACAAGAGGTCCCGCTGGCGACCTTCGTACGCACCCCAAAAAACCCGTGGATCAGCCGCCTGATGGCGACGATCCGGGACCGACACGGGCTGCTCTCACTGGAGACCGGGGCCGGCCTGACCGAGGGGTACGCCGCGCTCGACGCCGGACGCTCGCTCATGTTCATCCAGGACCAGCGCTTCAACGCCGGCATCGAGAGCCCGTTTTTCGGGGCTACGTGCAAGACATCGCCGGCGATGGCGGCGGTGTTCCTGAAGACCCGACGGCCGGTGTACGCCTGTTGGCAGGCCCGGCTCGGCGTGGGCAAGCACCGGTTCTGGGCGGTGCCGCTGGAGCTCCCTCCCCTGACCGGAGACAAGCAGGCCGACGTGCAGGCGATCACCGACGCGTGCAACGCGTTTTATACCGCGCGTATCCGGGAGTCTCCGAGCGGATGGCTGTGGCTGCACGACCGGTGGAGGTGAATCACCCCTCCCACAGCACGCCGTCGCTGGTCTCCACCACCTCGCAGGCCGCGGTCATGCTGAACGGGGTGAACACGATCGCCATGTTGCACATCTCGTCGGTGGACAAGAAGCCGTAGTTCAGCGTGTCTGGCGTGTCGTTGAACCAGGTGCAGGCGAACTCGAACCCCTGCCCTGCCGGGACCGGCATAGACGGGTACTGCTCGATGCGTGGGTCGCGCCAGTCGTCGTTGGTATAGAACACCTCACCCGTGGTGGTGCCGTCGAAGGGCGCGATGCTGAACCCGGTCGCCATGGCGTGGGTGTGCGAGGCCAGAAACTGGACCTCGACGTCCTCGTTCATGACACAGCGTGACCACTCGGTGTGGCTCACTCCGGGCGGGATCTCCAGGTTCTCGTCGCGAACGGTCCCCCCCCAGATCCCGTCCACGACGTCCCCCTCGGGGATCGTCCAGGCGTTGAGGTACGAGTAGAGCGGGATCTCCGTATCGGAGCTGTTGACGAAGTGGATCTCCTGCATCACTTGCAGCCCCGCCGGCAAGCTGGCGGCTATGCCCTCGGGCAGGACCAGCGTGCCCTCGGCGTCGCCCTGGTTGCCGAACATCATCACCATGTCCGCCATCAGCGTGGTGTCGGCGTAAAGATCGGCGCAGTCGTACACGCCGGCCTCGATCGGCGCGCCCATCAGCGCGGTCGTGGACAGGGTCATGTGGTGGGTGCCCTCGTTCTGAAGGAACTGCACCGAGTTCACCGGTGAGACCTCGTCGGTAGGCAGATCGTAGACCGAACAGAGCCACGTCTCGGAGTACGCGGCGGCGGTGCCGAACATGGCGATCTGGAACCCCTCCCCTTCAGGCGGGGGCGTCAAAGTCGGGATCTCGGCGGCCGTGGAGTCGGTTGGCGCATCAGCACAGGCGAGGAGGAGTATCAGCACGGGCTCACCGGGGCTCAGCGCCGATAACACTGCCGGTCGCCGCGAATCCCAACCGCCCGGTTTCTTGATAGTTCCCGCCGCTCCCAAAGGACCCCCTTGGACCCTGAACGCGCCGCCCTCTATGCCGAGCTCGATGCCCGCAACGCCGCAGCCCTCAACGCCGGAGGGGACGACGCAGCGAAAAAGCAGCACGACCGCGGACGCGGCAC
>SHYV01000062.1 GCA_009692605.1 Myxococcales bacterium | reverse complement strand
GCAAGTTTTAGATTCTTTTCGAATCGGAACTATGTTAGTTCTGCGTCCGACTGAGGATGCCCTCTTGCCAATGGCCCGCCTGCTGCTGACCCTCGCCGGTTGTACGGTCGCTACCGTGTTGGGGATGTCTGCGAGCGTGGCCGCCCCTGCGCTCGCCGCCCCCCCCGCGCCGGAGCCCCCGCCGCTCGCCGCCGGAGCCAAGGGGGCCGGGGCCAACGCCCAGAAGGTCATCCCCGCGCCGGGTGCGCCCGACTCGGCGCCGGGTCCCGGCGGCACGGGTGCTGCGGGGTCGGGGCAGGCGGGCTCGCGAGGCGTGGTCGTGCGGTTGGACGCTGGTGCGCAGAAGGTCGACTCGCCGGTGGTCGTTCACATGAAGCCGGACGATGGCCCGGTCTCGGACGTGCAACTCAAGGACGACGGGGCGCCTCCTGACGTCAACCAGGGCGACGGGACGTGGTCGGGCACGCTCTGGAGTATGCACGACGCGTTCACCGTGACCCTGTCGCTTGGCAAAACGAACATCGAGGGAGGGAAGATCTCGTGGGCAGCGGACGAGCTGCAGCGCGACCTGTCGCTCACGCTGCTTGATGGTCAGCTGAAGGCTGAAGCCGGCGTCGCCGCGGGCGTTGCCGGGCAGCCGCCTACCCCGCCCGGCGAAGGCGCGTCCGGGGGCGACCCTGCGACCGGTGGAACTTCGGGGGGCTCTCCATCCGGTACGCCCCAGCCCGCGGGTGCCGGGGGCTTCCAGTTGGACAAGCCCCCGGGTGGCGGGGGCGGGACGGGCACCGCCGCCCCGTTCGCGTCGACCGGCTCAGATGCGACGCTCTACTTCGTCTTTGGGGTCGCTGGGCTCGCGCTGGCGATCATCTTCCACTTGTGGCGCCGGGGGGGGCGCAGGGCCCTCGGGCCAGAAGGCTTGCCGGCCGGGATGACCGTCGTTCCCGAGGCGGGTCTGCTTGGGCAGGGTACCCCCGCGCTCAACGAAGGCTTGTCCCAGTGGGTCGTGCCGCCGAACGATGCGCACGATCTGCTGCGGCCGTTGCTGGCGACGCTCGCTCGTTACCACCGAGTCGTCGTCTGCGCCCCAACGCGCAGCGCGCTCCCGGCGGTGCCCGGCGGACCGGTCTACCGGGTGGCCCCCGGCAAGCCTGCGGATCTCGGCGACGCCGTGGAGGCGCTCCAGGACATCGCGCCGGGCACCATCGCGGTCCTGATACTGGGGGACGGGCTGGACGGCGCGGCGCTCAAGGCCCACGGCGATGCGCTGCCCGAGGGGGTGGGCGGCGCGGTCGTGGTCATGCAGGTGCTGATGGCGACGCTGCCGGTCGTGCACTGCGAGCGCCGCGGCGATGCGTGGCGGCTCAAGTTCAGCAATTTTGAGGTGGACGCGGTGGCGCGCTTGGACGGGTTCGAGCGGCAGGGGTGAGCGGGCCCGCTCGGCGCCGGTCGAACGTTCGCGGGTAGTTCAGGGCCCGGCCCGGCTGATCTCCCCTTCCGAGCTGCTGTAGTCATCCGGCTTCCGGGTGCCCATCCGGACCTCGGCGGCCTCCACAAAGCCGTCTTCCTCGATCGCGAACAACAGCAGCACGGCGACGCGGAGCCCCGGGAGGGACTGGTCGGCAGAGGCGTCGTCGGCCCAGAGGCCTCCGATGTCCATCTGGCCCTCGTCCACCGGGCGCCCCGCGGCCCTGAGTGAGGCGAAGTCAGCGCCGTTCCACGCGGTGCCGAGCCATTTCTCGTAGTCCCCCGGGTTGGTGAACGGCCCGAGCCGGCGTTGCAGAAAAAACCGGCATTCTCCAAGCTTCTGCTTCTGTTCCTCGGGGACGGCCGCCACCCATCGGTTGACGAACTCCAGCGCCCGTGACACCGCAGCGTAGTGCGCCCCGCGGGGGTCGGTCCCCCCGTACGCCGATAGCCGTCCGGCTTCGAGCCGGGAGGCAAACGGCGCAAGCTGGGCGTCGGTGGCGGTGCCTCCCGCGGCGTAGATCTGGACCAGATCCTGGTAGACCGGCCGGAGCGACTCGCCCTCGGCGCCCCCGATGGCGGCCAGCTCGGCTTCGTCCCGATCCTCGGCCGCGCGCACGGTGGCCGCGACGTGGATCAGTCCATCGAGCTGTTCGTTCGAAAATCCAACTGCATTCATCCAAGCTAGCATTCTTGCGCGCTGCCCGGCCGGCCTCGCGGCCTCGCCGAATTCGCCCGCGTAAAGAATCTGATAAACTTTTTCGCCGTTCGGCCCCGGGGCCGGCGGGGGGAGCGCCGCTGGTGCCTTCTCGATGGAGCCCGGTGATTGACCCACCGCCGCGAGATCGACCTGACACGCACCGAGGAACAACAGAGTGGCGATGAGCGCTCGCAAGCAGGAACCCGGGTTCTGGGGTCGAGGGTAACACCGGCCGCTCTGGCGACAGCCCTGTACGCGGGGTTGGCCACGGTGATTTGCGCCCCCGTGCTGGCCGACCCTACCCACCTCGCGCTTGGGCACCCTGGGAATGACGTCTGGAACCATGTCTGGGGCTACTGGTGGACCGCGTGGGCCGTGGCTCACGGCGGTCTTCCGCTGCACACTGTGCTCCTGGGCTGGCCGAACGGGGGGAGCCTCTGGTTCATCGACATATTCAATGGGATCGCGACCCTTCCGATCCAGTGGATCGGCGGGCCTGTCGGGGCCTACAACGCTGGGATCTGGCTGAACCTCGTTCTATGCGGAGTGGGGGCCTACGCCCTGGCGCGCAAGGTGACCGAGTCCACCGAGGGCGCTGTGCTCGCCGGGGTCGCCTACATGACCGCCCCGCATCTGCTCGCCCAGATGTACAACGGGATCTCTGAGACGGTCAGCGCGGGCTGGCTGCCGCTCGCGATCCTGGCGATGCTGAACGCGAGTGAAGACCCTACCCCTCGAAAGGGGGCGATCGCCGGCCTGGCCGTGGCGGTCAACGCGGTGGCGAACTGGTACTACGGGCTGTTCAGCGGCATCGTGCTGATCGGGTTGCTCGTTGGTGCGGCGCTGCGGGAGGGGCGCCGGAGGTTCAAGCTCCGGCGCTGGAAGGCCGCGGCCGTCATGGTGGTCGTCGCTGGGGGCGTGGCCGCGGCCATCGCGGCGGTGCCGTTCGGGCTCTTCGCGCAGAGCATGGGGGCGGCCGATGCCTTGGTGACCCGTGACCCCGGCTTCGTCTGGATGACGCTGGTCATGCACAACATGACCGACGCCCTCGCGCTGGTGCACCCCGGGAAGTACTACTCGCCGGATCTGAAGGTAGCGTTCGGCGAGGATCTGATCGTGGTCGTCTACCTCGGCGCAGCCTTGTGGCTCCCGGCCTTTCTGGTCTTCCTGACGCCGCTCGCCCGTCAGGCAGAGCCCTGGGCGCTCCTGCTCGGGTTGTTCGTGCTGCTCTCGCTCGGGCCGTTCTTGTTCGTGGACGGTCACTACGTTCAGGTCGCCGGGGGTTGGCTTCCTCTCCCATTTTTAGCCTTGTTCGAGTGGTTTCCGATGTTTTCGCGTATCTCCCACGCGTACCGGTTCACGGTCGGGTCCACGCTGGCGTTGGCGGTGCTGGTCGCCTTCGTGGTCAAGGTTGGGCCTCGGTATGGGCTGGCGGCGCGCTGGGTGGCGCTCGCCATCGGCGGCGCGCGCATCGTGGAGGCGTTCTTCCTCTCTCCGGCCGTGTTTCCGCTGCCCGTCTCGCTGGTCTCGGTCCCGGCCATCTACGCGACGCTCGGAGCGGGCGCCGTCATCGACCTGCCGATCACCATGCCGGTGCTGGCACGCTCGAAGCTGCTCGTGAACCAGATCATCCATCAGCAGCCGGTCCCGTTTGGGCTCAACGACCCGGTTCCCCGGTACCTGCACGAAAATCACTACACCCACTACATCGTGGCGCTGGAGCGGCGAAGCACGATGTTCCTGCCGCCTGAGATCCCGGTCATCGATCTGGCGGCTGCGAAGCAGAACCTGCTCGACCATGGCGCGCGCTGGATCGTGGTCCATCGCGACAGCTACACGGCGGACCAGTACATCCGCGTCGCCCACTTCCTCGACCTCACCGCGCAAGCGGTCGGGGACGATGGCACGGTCCGGGTGTACGACCTCTCATTCCCGCTGGGCGAGTAGGTCGTTCCCGCTGGGCGAGCAGGTCGTTCCCGCTGGGCGAGCAGGTCGGGCGCGTTCGCGAGCCCGGTCGCCAGCCCCTGTTTCCAGATACTCTCCCGTCCATGTCGACGACGCGCTTTCTGGGAATCGATCTGGGCACGACGAATTCGGCGGCAGCGCTGTTCGACGGCGATCAAGTTCATCTTGTACGGACATCCGCCGGCGGTACGCTGACGCCCTCCGTCGTGCGTCTGGATGCGCGGGGCGGCGTCACGGTCGGAGCTCGCGCGAGGCGGTTCCTCGAGAGCGATCCGCAGAATACCCGGGGTGAATTCAAGCGGCTGATGGGCGCCGAGCACACCATCGCCTTTGCTGCAGCGAAGGCAAGCAAATCTCCGACGGAGCTGTCGGCGCTGGTGCTCAAGAGCATCCGGAAGGATGTGGAGGACCAGTTCGGCTTCGCGCCGCTGCGCGTGGTGATCGCGGTGCCCGCTTTGTTCGAGCTGCCCCAGTCCGCCGCGACATCCGAAGCCGCGCGCCTCGCGGGGTTCGAGAAGGTGGAGCTGCTGCAGGAGCCTGTGGCCTCGGCGATCGCCGCTGGCTGGAACGCTGAGGAGGCCGAAGCCCGCCCCTGGCTGGTCTACGACCTCGGCGGCGGCACGTTCGACGCCTCCCTGCTGGAGACGCAGGACGGCATGCTGCGCGTGGTCGGGCACGACGGTGACAATTTCCTCGGCGGGCGCGATTTTGACGGCGCCATCGTCGCGCACGTCTTGGCCCACCTGCGCGTTCAGGGCTTCGATGTCGATCCGGCCGATCCGGTTCACGCGACCGGCCTGCGCCGCCTGCGCCATCTTGCCGAGGACGCGAAGATCGAGCTCTCTCGCGCGGACCGGGCGGCGATCACGCTCCCGGAGGCCTTCCAGCTCGCCGATGGTCCGGTGGACGTTGACGTCGACATCACGCGCGACGAGCTCATCGCTGGCATCACCCCGCTCGTCGACCGGTCGATCGCGGTGTGCCTGCGCCTGCTCGCCGCGCACGGCGTGAAGGTGGGTGAGCTGGGCAAGATCGTCCTTGTGGGCGGCCCGACGGTCATCCCGTCCCTACGCGAGCGCGTTGGCCAAGCGCTGGTCGCGCCGTTCGCTCATGGGCTGGACCCGATGACGCTGGTCGCGCAGGGCGCGGCCTTGTTCGCTGCGTCGGCGGGGCTCACGGCCGACGTGGCGGCGCCCGCCTCGACATCGGCGGTGCGCCTTTGGCTGCAGTACCCGACGATGACATCAGACCTTACCCCCTTCCTTGCGGGCCGCCTGCTGGACCCTGGCGAGGTGGACGCTGTGCGGGTTGAGCGGCCGGCGGTGCCCGAGGGGGCGGGCAATGGCTGGCAATCGAGCTGGGAGATGGTCGAGCCGGACGGCACCTTCCTGATCGGGCTGGACCTGCGGGTCCGCGGCAGCAGCACCTTTCATGTCACGGCGGTCAAGAACGTGCCGGGCGACAAGGTCGACCCCGTGGCGGTGGCACCCTGCGAGTTCACCATCGTCCACGGGGTCACGCTGCAGGATCCGCCGCTCTCGCGGACGGTTGGCATCGCGCGCGCCGACGATGTGGTGCACGTCTACTTTCCTCGCGGGGCGCCACTGCCGATCCGCCGATCGTTCTCGCTGACCGTCGTAGAGACGTTGCTCGCTGGCCACGAGACGCAGACCCTGCGAGTGCCGATCGTGCAGGGCGAGTTCCACAAGGCCCACCTTTGCCGGCTGGTTGGCACGCTGGAGATCGGGGCCTCCCAGCTCACGCAGAACCTGAACGTGGGGTGCGAGGTCGAGGTCGCGCTGGAGATGGATCGGGGCGGTCGGCTCACCGCCCAGGCCAAGCTGCCGTGGGGGCAGGTGTTCGACGAGGTGGCTCAGCTCGTGGCGCCCCAGCTCGCGCCGGACGCCATGCTCGATCTGTCGAACGCGATCCGGGTGCGGCTCGCGCGCGCGCTCGGGCAGGCGGTCCGGCTGCTTGACGCGCGGGCGATCGCGGCCGGCAATGATGCAGAGCGGCTGCTCGGGGAGGCGGCGGCCCTCGTCCGGCTGGCGAGGGGCGGCGACGCCGACGCGTCGGAGAAGGCGCGGCGATGCATCATCGAGGCGGACGGGGAGGTCGCCACGGTGGAGGCCTCTGCGGCGTGGCCGGAGATGGCGGTAGAGCTTCAGACGGTCGAAGATCGGACCCGGGGCTGGGTGGCGCGCTACGGCTCGGCCACCGAGCGGCAGGCGTTGGATGACGCGATCCGCCGCGCCCGGGCGGCGCTTGAGGCCCGTCGCGAGGCAGAGGTCTGCCGGCTGCAAGAGGTGATGGAGCAGTTGGCGACCAGCGCGTGGTCGCGCTCCCCGGGGGCGTGGACGAGGAGCTTCGCCCATCTCCGGTCGTGCCTGGCCGAGGCGCGGGACCTTCGCGCGGCCGAGGCGGCCGTGCGGCGGGGCGAAGACGCGAAGTCGCGGGGTGACGAAGCTGCGTTGGAGAAGGTGTGCCACGAGCTCGCCGACCTGATGCCGGTGAGCGCTGCGGACCGAAGGCAGGCGTTCGGGTCAGGGGTTCGATGAGCGCGGCGGCGCCTTCCCCCTTCGCGATGCTCGGCGTGCAGCCCGATGCGGGCGCGAGGGACGTGGAGCGCGCCGCGCAGCGCCTGCTCGCGCAGCTCGAAGTCGGGGCGCGCTCAGCTGCCTCCTTTGAGCTGAACGGCCAGTGGGTCGATCGCACCGCAGAGGACGTGCGGGGCGCGTTGACCGTGCTTCGGGACCCCGAGCAGCGCCTTGCGGCAGAGCTTCGCGCCATGGCTACCGAGGTGGAACTGCCTCCCCCCGCGTCGCGGGACCTTTGGGCAGCGCTCGGCTGGAGGGTTGGCTGATCGGGGCGGTCCTGCCGGTGCTGATGCTCGGGATCTGGGCGCTCCGAGCGGTGAGCGCATCGAGGCGCGCAGGTTCGGGCGGCGCGCTGCTCACGACCACCCACCCTTCCGGCGCCGTGCTCACCCTGCAGGCCGTCCTGCGCGGCGTTGGGTTCCTCCCGCTTTCGCTGGTGGTTGGCTTGCTGGCTGCCACGCTGCTCGACGTCGTATTGCTTGACGGGTCCGGGGACACGATGCTGTCCCTGCTCGCGTGGGCTTGCGTGGGGGCCGCCTTCTGTTTTCCAGAGTGGATCTACCTGACCAGCAGGGTGCTGCCCGTCCGTGTGTCCTACGCTCTCGCGACGCTGCTCGGGCTCAACTGGACCCGGAGCCACCTCGTCGCCGGGGCGGTGATCCTCGTGGCGAGGAGTCGCCGGCTGACGGACGACGAGGCCGATTGGCTGATCGGAAAGCTCCGGACGTCGCCTCACTGCTACGCGTTGACCTGGGTGGCGGCGGGGGCGGTCCGCGCGAATCGCGACGACCTGCGCGTCGCCCGCTTCCTGTTCGGGATCGCGGGCCGCACCCCCCCGATGTCCGGGAGCGAGCCGGCGCGTCGGATGGCCCGCGAGTGGCTGTTTGCCGAGGCGCTCGACAGGGGCGCATGGTCGGAGGCGCGCGAGTGGGCGACGCGCGGCCGAAGGCTGCCCGCCGCGGTCGTCGGCCTGAAGTGGGTGGTCGATGCGCTTGAGGAGGCCGAAGCGGGGCCGAGCCCGGAGGCGGACTCCGCGATGAGCCGTGCCGTAGCGAGGATGGTGATGCAACGGCGGTTCAGGCTCGCCGCGAGGCTGAGGCGGGAGGTGCGCGGCCCGGCCGGCGTTGCTGCAGCCCCCCCCGCGGTGGCTGCCTCGGGCGCCCCGGCGGGGACGTGGCAGGAGGTGCTCGGCGAGGCGAACGCGCTGCATGATCGCGCCAAGCTGGGCAGGCGGGTGGAGGACGTCCAGCGGGCCGGCGCGGCGTGGGACCGGGTTGCCGCCAGCGCGGAGCTGCGGTGTTGGGCGAACGCGAGGCGGGTGACGCTCCGGGTTCAGGCGGACGTCGTGGACAGGATGGTCGAGGTGCGGGTGGCCGAGCTGGCCGAGGTGCTGTGGCGGGAGCGCTGGTTCCCGGTGGGGGAGGGTGCCTTCGGACGTGCGACGGACCTCGCGATGGAGCGGGCCTGGCCGGAGCTGAAGGACCGGGCCCGCGCCGCGTGGCACCTGGCGGAGCGGGTGGTGAACCCCGAGCAGGGGCAGGCCGAGCCTGTCCCCTACTCCAACGACGCGTTCCTCGCCTGGGAGCCACTGCGCGCGCTGGCCGAGGCGATGCTGCGCGATCGCCCGGACGACCGGAGCACGATCTTCCAGTCCATGCACAGCGGGTCCCTCCACCTGGCCGTGGTGCTCTACAATGCCCGCGGGTTCAAGTACTTTGGGAACATGGTGTTCCGGTGGCTTCGACAGGAGGGAGACGGCGTGGCCACGCACTCGCTGACCGAGATCTTGGACAACAACATCAAGGCGGGACTTTGAGCCGGTCAGCGCCCGCTCAGAACAGGGGCTGCTTGGTGACCATCACCCATACGGTCACCAGGGTGGCCAAGAAGGATGGAACGCCGAGCAGCATCCACGCCAGGTGCGCCGCGCGCCACTCGGGCGGTAGCGGAGCCCCGGTCGCGGCAGCGAGGGTCGACATGCGGCGCATGCGGAGCTGTAGCCAGGCCGCGGGCAGCCAGAAAAGGCCCGCGCAGGCGTACCCCCCGATCGCCCATTTCAGCCAGCCGGTCGTCCACGGCATCCCGTACAGGTGGGCCAGCCACAAGCCAGTCACCGGCATCAGCACGCCGGACGGGATGGTGAAGACCCAGTCCGCCAGCACCACCTCTCGATCGGTCCATGCGATGATGCGGACGTCGCCCGAGCGCCAGGCTCGGAGCTTGTACCAGGCGCTCCCCAGGCCGGTGCCGAGGAACAGCGTGGCCCCGAGCACGTGGAGGGTCTTCAGGACGAGCATCGACGTGCCAGCAGCAAGGTGCCCGTCAGCAGCGGGACGTTCTTGGTGAGCGGCCCGAAGGGGTGCACCCACAGATCGGGCAGCTCCATCCCTACCAGAACGGGCAGGACGAGCAGCGCGCCGGCCTGCACCAGCAGGCACGCCCTAAGCCAGCGCCCACGGAGGGTGAGCGCGCACGCGAACGCGACGATCTGCAGCAGGCCCAGCCCCTGCAGCAGGTGGTGGGGGTCGCCGAACGAGAGCGGGGAAGCCGCCACCACGGCGATCTCGATGTCCTGCGGGAAAAGGATCTTCGGGAACAGCCCTTCGGTGAACCAAGGCAACGCGCTTCCCACCCGCAAGACCCACACCACCCGTTGGCTCCACCCTTCTTCAGCTCCCAAGGTCGCCGCCAGCACGCACGCGACGATGGGCAGGTTCTTGGTCAGCATCCCGAAGGGGTTCACCAACAGCATGGGGTCGTGGACGGCGAGGATGGTCGTGAACACGGCCATCATGCCGATCTGCAGGGCCGCGAGCCACCGGGAGGGCGGCCCGAGCAGCACGCGCAGGCCCAGGACCACCTCGGCAAGGCAGGTGATGGGCATGAGCGCTGCAGGCAGTCTTAGCTCCAGGAGGAGGCCGCTGCCGATCTGACGGTACGTCGGGCTCGCTACGAGCAGGCCAGTGGCCAGCCAGACGAAGGCTACCGCGGCGCGCAACGCGAAGTTTTCCCGTTGGGTCACGCGGCGGGCTTAACGCGCCCTGAATCGGGGCATCTGAACCGCGGCATCTGCTTCAGGGGGCTTCATCGAGTGCTCCGGTTGTTGCCGCTGGCGTTTGTACTGTGGCCGACGGCCAGAATTCGCGCCAGGACGGTGAGGAGGATGCCCCGGACACGCTGCCCCCCAGACGGATGGGGGTCCGCGCGGGTGCCGGTGGGGGGGCAGGGGCGGGAGAGCAGGCGGCGGAGGAGATCCATGGCGTCACCTTAGCGGCCCCTTAGCGGCCCCGGTGAAATTCGCCGACACGTGCTGCGTCAGGCGCGCACGGTTACCGCCCGCCCGATGGAAGTCGTCTTTGGCTCCGAGCGGTTGGCTGGCTCAGCTCCGGCTCTGGCCCATCCCCCCCCGCCCGCCTCGCCCTCAGCTGGGGCGGTAGGGGGCAGGTCGGGCGAGCGGGCCATCGCGATTGGCAACTTCGATGGGATGCATCTCGGGCACCGGCAGGTGCTCTCGCGGCTCGCTGATCTGGCAGGGGCGCGCGGCCTGCCGACCTGGGTCTACACGTTCGATCCCCCGCCGACCATGGTGATCGCCCCGGAACGGCACCAGCCGCGGCTCGTGACGCTCACGCGAAAGCTCGAGCTCCTGGATGGCCTTGGCATTACGGGCGTGGTGGTTGAGGCGTTCACGCCGGCCTTTGCGGCCCAGTCGGCGGAGAGCTTCGCGCGTCTGGTCTTGCGCGACCGCTTGGGCGCCGCGGTCGTGGTGGTGGGGTGGGACTTTCGGTTCGGCTCGGGGCGGGGGGGCGATAGTGACGCGCTTCGGGCGGCGGCTCGCGGTCTCGAGGTCGAGCAGGTCGCGCCCTTCGTCATGGATGGCGCCCCTGTTTCGAGCTCCCGGATCCGACGGCTGATCATCGCGGGGAGCGTGGAGGAGGCCGCGAAGCTGCTCGGTCGGCCGCATCGGCTGTCCGGCACGGTCGTCCACGGCGATGCGCGCGGTCGCACGATCGGCGTCCCCACCGCCAACCTGCAGGTAGACGTGGAGTGTTTACCCGCCGCCGGGGTCTACGCGGTGTCTGTGGGCGTGCCGTCGGGCGCACCGGGCGGGGGGCGGTGCAGGATGTTTGGGGTGCTCAACGTCGGCGTCCGTCCTACCTTCAACGGGAGCGAGCTGCGGGTCGAGGCTCATGTGCTGGACTGGGATGGCGACCTCTACGGCCAGCACCTCGATCTGGATCTGGTCGCCCGGATCCGCGAGGAGCGGCGGTTCCCGTCCGTCGACGCGCTCCTGATTCAGATCCGGCAGGACATCGCTGCCGCCCGGGGGCTGGGGTGATCAGCGGTACGACGCGGCTCTACGGGCTGGTGGGGCATCCGGTGCGCCACAGTCTTTCCCCGGCGATGCACAACGAGCTGTTCTCCCGCCGGCGCATCGACGCCGTATATGGCGTGTTCGATGTGCGACCTGCGGATGCCGGGCATGTGGGGCGCGCCATTCGGACCCTGGGGCTCGCCGGGGTGAACCTCACCGTCCCGTTTAAGGAGAGCGTCGTCCCGGATCTCGACGGGCTGACCGCGGAGGCGCGGATTGTGGGCGCGGTGAACGTGGTGGTGCGGCGCTCAGCTGAGGTGGGCGGGGGGGGCGGGTCGGGGGTCGGGTCGGGGGTCGGGTCGGGGGTCGGGCGGCCCGGGGAGCTCTTCGGGCACAACACCGACGGCATCGGCTACCTGCGAGCGCTGCGGGAGGAGATGGGCGTCGACCCGGCGGGGTGCACCGCGGCCATCCTCGGCGCTGGTGGGACGGCCCGAGCGGTAGGCTCCGCGCTGGCAGGGGCTGGCGTGGTCGCCGTGACGTTTTTGAACCGGACGCTCCGTCGAGCCGAGCTTGCCTGCGAGCAGCTGGGCTCGGCGCACCCGGGATGCCGGTTCTCGGCCGCTCCGCTCGCTTCGGAGGCGTTCACAAGGTGCTCTGAAGGCCTCGATTTGGTCGTGAACTGCACGTCAGGGGACGGCGCGTCTGCGGTCGCAGGCCTCGACGTGGGCGGGCTCCGTTCTGGCTCGATCTGGACGGATGCGAACTACTGGATGTCCGATCCGCCCCAGTTGGTGAGCTGCGCGGGGCGGGGGGTGCGCATCCAGCGGGGTATGGGGATGCTCGTGCATCAGGGAGCGGAGAGCTTCCGGCTGTTCACCGGTGTGTCCGTCGATGCGGACACCGTTCGCGGCGTGCTTGATCTCGGAGGTTGGTGATGGAGCTGCACATTCGACGTGGGCCGCATTCGCTTGGACCCTTCCGGCTCGGCGAGGGCCCCAACGTGGCCGGCCGGGCGGACGACTGTGACATCCTGCTGCCGAGCCGGCGCGTCTCGCGCCATCACTGCGTATTCGAGGTGTACGACGGAAGGGTGACCGTCCGTGATTTGGGCTCCCACAACGGCGTGGTGGGCACGGACGGCCGCCGGGTGTCGAACCTGGACCTGGCCCCCGGCGAAGAAGTGCTCATCGGAGACTACCACCTGAGCCTCACCGACGACGAGACCGCCCCCGTCGCGGACAGCGACCTTGATCTCGATGACGCGGAAGAGGAGCGAGACCCCTCCGACCGCTGGCCTCCCGCCGTGCGACCGAGGCCGCTGGCCCAGCGGTCAGGTGGGTACGACGAGGGTGCTGTCGCGTCCCGCCGCGGGCCCGTCGTGGAGAGCCTGGTCATCCCGCTGCTCCTTCCCGACCTCGGTGACATGGACGATCAGTCTGTCGGAGCCGCGCTCGTCACCGAGGAGACGGCCAACCCGTTTCTCCTTGCGTCCCTGCCCGCGGGCCCGGTGCCTCCCCTCTTTCCGGCTTCCGTGACTGCATCACCGAGGGCGCTAGGCGCCCCGCCGGCTGTAGTTCAGTCGGCTCCGCGAACGTTCCCCGCGCCGATGGTGGGGCGAGCGCCCGCGGCACCCGCAGGCCCCCCCGATCCAGCGGCGTCGTATGCATCGAATCCTTGGGTCAGGGCGGTTGCCCCCGCCCCCGCCCCCGCCCCGAGGCCGAGTCTGGCTCCGGCCGTTCCCCCCCGTCCAGCGCCCCCGTCTCCCGTCGCGTCGCCCCCGTCTCCCGTCGCGCCGCTGGCTGGCCCGCCGCTGGTTCCGGCCGCGCTCGCTGCGACTCCGGGCGCATCTTTGGTTCCGTGTGCCCCCGTGCTTCGGGTCCCCGCTGCGGCACCGACGGCGCGGACCGCGCCTCTCGTGGTTGCCGGGGTCTTCGTCGCGCTGACCGGTCTGGGGGTAGAGCTTTGGGGTCTTGACCGCGTTGACGCCTCTGCAGGCGCGATGGCAGCCGAGGTGTCGGGTGAAGAAGCTCGCTTATTTGCCGGATCGCCAGCGTTCGGCGTCGAGGTCAGTCGATACGACGCTTTGGGCCTGTCGCTGGGCGGTGGCGCTGCGTTGGAGCCCGGCTTGCTTCGGGACGCCCAGGCCCAGGGCGTCGCGCACATCGGGCGTCCGGGAGGGACGCTTGCGGTGGCGGTGAGTCGCGACAGCGCGGGAGCCGTTCAGGGCTACGTCACCGTGGCTGGCCCGCCCAGTCGCCTGAAGGCGGACACCACCCTGCTTCGGGCGGTCGCGGTGATTCAGGCCGGGGTTGGGCTCCTTGTCGTTCTGGCGGCTGCGATGCTGTCAAGCCGGCGGTTCTGAACGGCGCATGTGCGCGTGCGGAAAACGGGCTATGCACGCCCTCGCTTCCGCCGAGGGGTCACCCAAGGCACCAAACGGACTGTCGGAACCCGGCGGTCTCCTTTACCATAATCGGTTCAATTTTCCTGTATTGAGGCCACGAATGTTTCGTTCACCGCTGCTCCTTTCGCTGCTCCTCCCTCTGCTCCCCGTCCTTCTGACGGCCTGCGATCCCCCGCCGCCGCCCGTGCCCGGACAGCTTGAGCGCACCGGTGACGTTGTGTCCACGGTCAATGGGCAGGCCGTGACTCGCGGCATGGTCGACGCGTTCATCGAGCAGCTCCCGCCGGGCACGGCGGACAAGATCAAGGCGCAGGGCCAGATGGCGCAGGTCGAAGATCAGGTGGTCATCGGCGAGGTGCTCTACCAGGAGGCGATCAAGCAGAAGCTGCACGAGACTCCCGAGGGCAAGAACGCCATCGCGCTCGCCGAGCGCAACGCCCTCGCCGGTCAGCTGGTCGAGAAGGTCGTCAGCGAGCGGACCACCGACGCTGCGATTCAGGCATTTTACGACGAGCACGCGGTCCAGTACAAGCGGCCGCAGGTCAAGGCCCGACACATCCTCGTGAAGGAGAAGGGCGACGCCGACGCGATCGTGGCCCAGCTCAAGGGCGGGGCGGACTTCGCGAAGCTCGCCACCGAGAAGTCGTTGGACCCCGGCAGCGGCAAGGAGGGCGGTGACCTCGGCTGGTTCGAGAAGGGCCGGATGGTGCCCGAGTTCGCGGACGCCGCGTTCGCGGCCGAGAAGGGCAGCACCATCGGTCCGATCCAGACCAAGTTCGGATACCACGTGATCCTGGTCGAAGACAAGCGCGAAGGGAAGCCGCTCGACGAGGTGAAGGACCAGATCAAGCAGCAATTGCAGAAGGATTTGGTGGACAAGTTCATCGCGGAGATCAAGAAGACCGCGACGATCGTGGCTCCCACGGCTCCCGGAGCAGCCGGCGCCTCCGTGACCGAGTCGAAGCCCGCTCCGGGGGCTGCGGTCAAGCTCGACGGCGCGCCGCCCGCTGGCGACAAGCCGGCCGCCGCGCCGCACTAAGCGGGATGTGGGCCCTCATCCTCGGCGGGTCGAGCGGCTTCGGGGCCGCCAGCGCGCGGGCGTTCGCAGCTGCCGGGTATGACATCTGTGCGGTGCACCTCGACCGCGCAGCGGGCATGCCGCAGGTCAACGCCCTGCGCGACGAGATCGCGAGCGCTGGGCGTCAGGTGGTATTCCACAACGTCAACGCCGCGGACGACGATCGCCGGGCCGCCGTGGTCGCCGATCTGGCCGACCGGGCTGGCCCCAACGGCGTGCGGGTGCTCCTGCATTCGTTAGCCTTCGGGACCCTGCTGCCGTTCATCCCCTCGGTCCCGGTGGAGGGCGCCAAACCCGTCAAGGGAGCCAGCCGGAAGCAGCTCGAGATGACGCTCGACGTGATGGCCAACTCGCTGGTCTATTGGACTCAGGACGTGGTCAACGCCGGGCTGATGGGCGAGGGTGGGCGGATCTTCGCGATGACCGCCGCTGGATCCCACACAGCCTGGTCGGGGTACGGTCCCGTGGCTGCGGCCAAGTCGGCGTTGGAGTCCTACTGCCGACAGTTCGCCTTGGAGCTGGCGCCGCGCGGCATCAGCACGAACGCGATTCTGGCCGGGGTGACCCGGACGCCGGCGCTGGACAAGATCCCAGGGGCGGTCCGGCTCATCGCGGGCGCGACCGCGCGCAATCCTTTTGGTCGGCTGACCGAGCCGGACGACGTCGCCCGTGCGCTGGTCTTGCTCGCGCAGCAGGACGCCCGCTGGATCAACGGCAACGTGCTGCGCATTGACGGCGGCGAGGACGTCTGCGGGTGATCCGCTCCCGGGCCTGGCCGGCGCTGGGGGTGTCCGTTTGGGTGCTCGCCGGCTGCTCGGGCGGCGCGGTCTCTGGCCCGGTTGACACAGGAGCCAACGGGGTCGCGGCGCTTCGCGGCGAGGATGAGCTCCTCGATGCGCTTCGCGTCGACCGCGACGCGGCGCTGCAGCGGTACTCCGAAGGCCCGTTTGAGCCGGATGTCTCCGGCGGCGGCTGGCCGGTCCCGGTCGTCGGTGGCTGGCTCTTCGTCGATCCGAACCAAACGGGCGCCCTCGCCGGCGGGTTCAACGACTGGATCCCCGAAGACATGGTCGAGGACGCCGGGTTTTCATACCTCGTGCGCGCTGCCGACCGCGGCGACAGCTACAAGTTCACCGATGGCGCGGACGACTGGCACGCCGACCCTTGGGCGCGCGCGCTCACCTGGGACGGCAACGGGGAGATGAGCCTGCTTCACCCCGTCGACGCTCACGTCGAACACCTGTACTCGGCCTCCGGAGCGGGGCTCGCGGAGCGTGATCTTCACGTCTGGGTGCCGGCTGCTGACGCGGCCATTGACCGCGTGCTCTACGCCCACGACGGTCAGAACCTGTTTGATCCCACCGCGATGTGGGGGGGCTGGCATCTGGACGATGCGCTCCTGGGGCTCGGGGCGGCAGGCGAAACGACGCTGGTGGTAGGCATCTTCAATACCAACGACCGCATGGAGGAGTATACCCACGTCGAGGATACGCTCGACGGCGATCCCTACGGGGGATGGGGAGACGCCTACGGTGACTTCGTTCAGGAGCAGGTCCGCCCGCTGGTCGCGGGCTCGTACTTTCCCGGGGCGGCCGAGCCGACGATCACCGGGCTGCTCGGCAGCTCCCTCGGCGGGCTGATCAGCTTCCACATCGCCGATCGCTACCCGGGCGAGTACAGCTTCGCCGCCAGTATGTCCGGCACGATGGGCTGGGGCAGCATTGAGCTGCACAACCAGACGCTCATCGAGCGCTACGCCGCACATGGCCATCAGGCGACCGTGCTCTACCTCGACTCCGGCGGTTCGGGCGACTGCGTGGACTCCGACGGCGACGGGATCAACGACGACGATCCCCGTGGCGAAGACAACTACTGCGAGAACATGCAGCTTCGCGACACGTTGGTCGGCGCTGGGTACGCGTTCGACGCCGACCTGTACCACTGGTACGAGCCCGGCGCGTCGCACGACGAGCAGGCCTGGGCCGCGCGGGTGGCCCAGCCGCTGGCGATCTTCGCCGGCTTGTGAGCCGCCAAGGCCCCCGAGCCGCAGTCCGAACGGCTACGCTGGACGATGGGCGGGCCTGCGGTTAGGATGCCGCTATACCGTAGGGGTATAGCTCAGTTGGTAGAGCAGCGGATTCCAAATCCGCAGGTCCAGAGTTCAAGTCCCTGTGCCCCTGCCCCGCCTTTTAACGCCCGTTTTCCAGCGATGGAAGGCGGGCGTTTCGGGTTTCGGGGTGTTTAGAGGGGACCGGGGAGTTCAAGGCTCGAACGTGCGTTCAGCCTGAGATCACGCCCCCGACGTTGCCGCCCGCACCCTGACACGACCGTCACGCTCCCCCACGGCGGACGCCCCGACAAGCGCTGTGCCAAGGGACTCGATGCAGGTTGAACGTTGATAGCCACTGTTGGCCGACGGACCGGCCGGGGTGACGGACCCTTGTCAGCGTCAAGGGGTGGTCTACCGGAGCCTGGGCCGCCTTGTGGGGGGCTGCCGCCGGCCGGTTGTCATAGGCACAGGCCGAACCAGGGAACCCCCGGGGCGCTTTGTTGTACGGTGCAGTCGAGGCCATCCGCGCAGGCGTCAACGTCGTTCGGATCACAGAGGGTGTAGCAGTGGAAGTCGAGCAGGGAGCAGTAGAGGCCCACCTCGCACGCGAAGGTGGCGTCGTTCCAGGCGCAGGTCTGGCCAGCGCCCCGCGGGCCAGACGTCCAGCATCCGTTCGTGTCGCCGTCGAAAGGCACGCAGGCCTGCGCGTAGGCCGACGGCGCGCAGTTCTGGGCGTACAGATCGCAGCTCCCGGCAGTCGTGAGGCCCGGCGGCGGGTGGCAGACGCCGTCGGGGCTCGCGAGCGCGTCGTCTGCGAGGCAATAGGCGTCCTCCCCGCAGTCGTTGGCGTAGGCACCGGGCGTTGGACAGGCGGGGCCACACGTGTGCGCGAGGCCGTCGCACGCCTCGTCATCACCGCAGTCGGCGCCGGAGAAGCAGAAGCCCGGCGTCGGCTCGGGCGCGAGATCCACCGTGCGTAGCTCCTCTCGCGGGTAGATCGCCCCGCTCAGCATGATGCTGTCGATGTCGTCGAGCGCCGCGACGTCGAGGGTGGGGTCGGAGTTCAGGATCAAGAAGTCCGCCGGTCGGTCAGGTGCAAAATCGATCGCCTGAAAGCCCAGCGCCTCGCTCGAAGTTGCGGTCGCGGCGGTGAGCGCCTCAAGCGGGGTCCAGCCCGCCTCGACCATCGCCGACAGCTCCCGATGCAGGCCGGTGCCGTGCGGTACGAAGTAGTAGCCGGCGTCGGACCCGGGGAGCAGGAGCGCGCCGGCGCTGTCGAGCGCCGGCAGGTTCGCCCGGGCGTCCGCGGCCCAGTCGGCGGATGCCTCGGCCCAGCCCTCTTCGAGAAGATTTGGGTTTGCACGCAGGTAGATCCAGTTATCGATGACGCCTGGGCCCAGTATCAGGCCGTCGTCTGTGAGATCCGTCACGCCGTCGAGTACGTCCACCACCGCGGCGAAGGCCCCCACGGTCGAATGCACGGGCACACCGTTCACCATGCCGAGCGCGGCGTCGGACATCGGCGCGGCAAACACCGGATGGGCGAGGACGCTCACCCCGGCGGCGAGCGCATCGATGAGGTCGGCGTCTTCGTCCACGTGCGCGATGGTCACCCCGCCGGCGGTGACGTCCGCCAGCGCGCCAAGGTCGAGCCGGGTGGTCGGCCAGGCGGTGAAGCTGGCGTCGGCGAGGGCGACCTTGACCGCGTCAGCCCCCGCCGCGCGGCGCGCGCCCGCGGCTGCTGCTGCGGACTCAATGTGCTCGGCGGGGTCGGCTTCGACGGCCACGAAGGTACAGAGATCCTCGTTGGGTGAGGACTCGCACGGGTGTGACCCGACCGCCGTCAGGAAGGGCCCGGTGGCCTTCAGGTGGGGCCCTAGGACGCTGCCCGCCTCGATCGCGTCGCGTACCGCGAAGATCACCTCGGGCCCGCCTAGATCGTAGGCGTTGAGCACCCCGTGGTAGAGGCTCGCACGCAGGTTTTGCTCAAGGGGATCTCCGGTCCACACTGTCGCGCCCGAGTGTGCGAGGTGAACATGCGCGTCCACGAGCCCCGGGGTGATGAACTTGCCGGTCACGTCGATGATGGTCGCGTCGTCGGGGGGCGCATCCGTGGAGAGGCCCCAGATCGCGTCGCCGTGGATCCAGACGTCATTCCTGAACGCGCCGTACCGGTCGACGGTCGTGCCGCCCTGCAGCACGACGAGGCCCGGCGGCGGCTCCGGGTCGGTCGTCGCGTCCGGTGAAGTGCATGCGGCGAGCAGGAGGAGGAGGATCGCTCGCGCCATCGGCAGTGTTGCCGACACCGACACCCTAAGGACACGTCCGACGTAGCCGTGTGAGCGCGCCGTCGAGCTCACGCCGGATGTCTTGCAGTAGTCGGCGGCCGCGCTGGTGGCGTCCCCGAGCGAAAAGACGTCGAACGCCTTGGGGTACTGGCCCTTGTTCATCAGCACCCAGCCCTTTGTTGCCGCATCAAGGGCCCCGTCGCGAGGTTCGGCGCCGCGGGGCAGGTGACGATCAAGCAGGCTCCTTGAGGCGGGTCGGGGGACGGTGCCCTTAGGGGATCAGGATGTCCATCCGGGCGCTTACCGCGTATCAGCGCGCACGCTGCATCGCAGTCCACGATCCGAGCCGCGCGCCTGAGCCAACGGCACGGGCGCCGCGATGTGTCCGGTGTGGTTACCCCATCGCGCCCATGCCCTCATGCCCTCACCGCCCTCGCGACCTCCACCTCGCGCTTGCTCGGACCGGCCACCCGGCGTTCCCTCAGGACACGCGGTGAGGTGGGCGCACCTCGCAACGCCGGCCGGGGCGCTCACGCTCCTCCGGCTGCTCATGGCCGGCACCCTGCCCTACGCGCTCGGCACACCATGGCTGTTGCCGCTTTACTTGTTCGCGCTGTGGACCGACGTGGCCGACGGCTACGTGGCGCGGCGCTGGAACCACGCCACCCGGGCGGGCGCAGCGTTTGACGCCTGGGTGGACAAGTCCCTGCACGTGAACCTGGGGTGGGCGCTGGCGCTCGCCGATCAGGTGCCGGACTGGTTCATGCTCTGCTGGTTCTCCCGCGAGCTGATCCAACTTCCGATGCACTTTTTTCTGATGCACCGCTTCCGGACCGAAGAGGCGCCGCCGCCTCGGACCAGCGCGTGGGGCCGGGCGACCGCTCTGACTCTGGCGCTGGCGTTCTGTTTGGTGCTCGGTGGCTGGCCGGCTTCGCGAGCGACGCTGTGGCTGACGGTGCTGACCGGGGCGCTCGGCGCGGTGGCGAGCCTCCACTACGCCTGGATCTTCGCCGTCGAGGAGCTGACGGCGAGGGCGGCGCGACGCGCCGGGTCCTCCGCGTCGACCGCTGCGCCCGATGGGCTGGATCCTCATCGGGGCGGCGCGATCGAGGGGTACCAGTGTGGTGTTGTGGAAGTGCGTCTGGCGACGTAAGCTGACGTCGTTGAACCGTGAACGCGGCCTGCGCCGCACTTGGAGACACCGTGATTCGCTCTTCTCTTCTGCTCCTCCTCCCGCTCATTTTCGGATGCACGGGCAAAGATTCGGGCGACACCGAATCCGGGGCCGGCGACGACGCGGATCAGGATGGATACCCATCGGCCGGCGCCGGCGGAGATGACTGCGATGACTCCGACCCCACCGTGAACCCGGGCGCGGGTGAAACCTACTACGATGGGATCGACAACGACTGCGACGCCTCCACGGTGGATGACGATCAGGACGCCGATGGCTCTCCGGTCGCGCTGGACTGCAACGACACCGACCCGGAGATCAACCCCGACGCCGAGGATGTCTGCGACGGGGTCGACAACAATTGCAGCGGGACCGTCGACGAAGGCTCCGCCATCGATGGCTGGTCCGACCTTGACGGCGACGGCTACGGCGATCCGCTCTCGCCGGTGAGCACCTGCGACGCCGACGATATCACCGTCGTGCTCAACGACGGTGACTGCGACGATGCCAACGCGGACATCCATCCAGGGGCCGCAGAGACCTGCTCGGACGTCGTCGACCTCAATTGCGACGGCTCGGTCGGCGCCGTGGACAACGATTCCGACGGCTTCTTTGCGTGCGAGGAGTGCGACGACGGCGACGCCACCGCGTACCCTGGCGCCCCGGAGGTCTGCGACGGGCACGACAATGACTGCGACGGCGGCCTCGACAACAACGCGGTCGACGCGACCACCTGGTACGAGGATTCGGACGCGGACACCTACGGCGCAGACGCGGTGACGGTCGCCACCTGTGCCCAACCGTCGGGCTACGTCGCCATCCCCGGCGACTGCGACGACGCGGACCCTTCCATCAATCCCGGCGTGGTTGAGGACTGCGCGTCGAGCCTCGACTTGAACTGCGATGGGTCCGTCGGCTTCGAAGACGCAGACGCGGATGGGTACGCCGCCTGCGAGGAGTGCGATGACAGCGACGCGACCGCGTTCCCCGGCGGCGTCGAGGTGTGCGACGGCGTGGACAACGACTGCAACGGGACGCCGGACGACAGCCCCTCCGACCCCACGACCTACTACGCGGACGCGGACGCCGACGGGTTCGGTGACGGTGAGTCCAGTCAGGACGCGTGCGCCGTGCCCGTCGGGTACGTCAACAACAGCACGGATTGTGACGACGCGAATCTTGGGGTGAACCCGGACGCCTCGGACGTCTGCGACACGGTGGACAACGACTGCGATGCCACGGTCGATGGCGACGCTACCTACTTCTCCACCTTCTACGCGGACAGCGACACCGACACCTACGGGGACAGCGACCTGTCCATGGTCCAGTGCTTCGTGGCTGACGGCTACGTCTCGGACGGCACCGACTGCGATGACGGCGACGCCGCAGTGAGCCCCGCCGCGGCCGAGGTGTGCGATCTGGTGGACAACGATTGCGAGGGCACCGTCGATTTGGGTGCCATCGACGGGGAGAGTTGGTACTCCGACGTGGACGCGGACGGCTACGGCGCCGGGGCGGCGATCGTGGTTTGCGATCAACCCGCGAGCAGCGTGGCGGTCGATGGCGACTGCGACGATGCGCAGCCGGCGGTGAACCCCGACGCCGTGGAGGTCTGCGACTCGGTGGACAACGACTGCAACGACGTCGTGGACGATGGGGCGACCGACGCCCAGACGTTCTACGCGGACGTGGACGGCGATGGGTACGGGAACGCGGACGATACCATCGAGGCCTGCGGCAGCGCTCCTGCCGGCTATGTGGCCGATGGCACCGACTGTGACGACACCAGCGGCACCGAGTACCCGGGGGCGCCCGAGGCCTGCGACGGCGTCGACAACAACTGTACCGGCGGCGTCGATGAGTCCGGCGCGGAGGGTGAGATCACCTTCTACGCGGACGGCGACGGCGACGGCTATGGCAACGAGGCGGACACCCTGAGCGCCTGCACCGCGCCCGCCGGCTACGGCACGGACGCTAGCGATTGCGACGACACCGACAGCGCCGTGAGCCCCGCCGCGTCCGAGGCGGACAACGGGGGCGACGACGACTGTGACCTCTGGGTGGACGAGGATTTCGTGGCGGTGGGCGACCTGGTCATCACCGAGATCGCACGCCAGACCTACGTGGGCGGCTCCTCGTCCAACGCAGACGGCCAGTGGTTCGAGCTCTACAACGTCTCGTCGCGGACCGTCGACCTCTCGTACTGGTACATCATCCGGGCCGACTCTTCCACCAACGACGCCTATTTCATCGACCCCGACGAGCACCTCACCGTAGCGCCCGGGGACTACGCCGTGCTCTGCAAGACGAACAACTACGAGTCAGACGCCGACGCGAGCTACCCCTTGTTGTGCGACTATGTGTGGGGGGACGAGGCGGAAGCGAGCAGCTACTCCAGTATCTACCACGACAACACCTTCAACATGCAGCGTGATCTGGACTCACTGTCGCTCTACATCGAGGGCGGTTCGTCGGTCGGGACGCGGATCGACACCATCTCCTGGTCGTATACTGGCGCCTCGTCGTCGGACTGGCCGCGGGATGGCGGGCGCTCGATGGGCGTAGACCCGGACCTGATGAACTCGGTCTCCAACAACACCAATACCAACTGGTGCTCGACGAGCAACACGACGCCGTACTCCTGGTACAAGTCCGGTTCGGTCTCGGACTACGGCACGCCTGGCGCGGCGAACTACAACTGCTTCTAAGGGTCGGCCGATGACCGAGGCAGGTACGTGGCGGGTGGTGTTGACTCGCGTCCCTGCGACCGCGGACGCGCACGCCGTTGTCGATGCGATCTGCGGCTCCGCGAAGGGGGGCTTGCCCCGGGTGATGGGCCTCCCGCTCTCGTGGGAGGCGGCGGTTGCGCTGTTGGAGCAGCTCCGGGCGATCGGCGCCGAGGTGGCCCTGGTCCCAAGTGCCTCGACCTGTGGCTTCCACCCGGCCGACATCGCCTCGGGGCAATGCGGGGTCTGCCACAGCACCATCTGTGCCGAGTGCCGTGCGTCCGCGCTTGGCCAGCGGGTGTGCCCTAATTGCCTGCGCACGGCAAACCGCGTGCGTCGCAATCGCCGGCTCCGGCAGCTCTTTGTGGGATTCCTGTTCGCTGTTTTCCTGTTCGAGGTCGCGACCTTCCTTCGTCGTGAGGCTGCGGCGCTGACCCCCCCGGTCAGTGTGGTGATCGTACAACTCGCCCCGCAGCGGCTCTTGGCACACCCGGTCTTGAGGGAGATGAACCAGCCGGATGAAGGTGCGGGGCGGTCGTTGTACGATATCTCCATGTTCTTCCAGCAGGAGTTCACGCGCTACACCGGTTCGACCGCGCCGATATTGAACATCTCGCTGCGCGGTCCCTTCCCCGAGATCGTGAAGCCGCCGGTGGTGCTCGAGCGAGCATCGACGTGGTTCAGGATGGCGCTGACTGCGTGGCAGTACCCCCGGTACTTCCACGGGTTGGCTCGTCGCCATCGCGTTGAGCCCGACGACTTCGGCGCACGGATGTACGTGGTCTGGACCGACTCCGCGGCGGACGTCGTGGGCGATTCCCGTGGCTCCCAGAAGGGCCGGGTGGGGGTGACCTGGCTGTCGGTTGGGGAGGCGAACCTGGGGTATTCCGTGGTGAGCGTGGCGCACGAGCTGGCTCACATCCTCGGAGCCGTCGACAGCTACGACGAGGGCAGCTACCTCGCGCACTGGCCGGAGGGCTACGTGGATCCGTTCGCGATCCCGCTGTGGCCGCAAGCCTGGGCCGAGCTGATGGCTGTGGATCGGCCGACGGGACCCCTCGCCGAGCTTGAGGTGACCAGCATGTTCGACACCCGCATCGGCTACGACACCGCGGCGCGGATCGGGTGGATCGCGGGGGAGCAGGCGGAGTTCTACTACCAGCCGCGGCTGCAGATGCCGGAGCAGATCCTCCACGAGATCGAGGAGGCGCGGCGCAGGGTGGGGGTCGCGCAGTCGCTCGGGGCGGCTGCCGAGGCGCCGGCGATACCCCCGGAGCCGGTTCCGCTCGATGTGGTTCCGC
>SHYV01000061.1 GCA_009692605.1 Myxococcales bacterium | reverse complement strand
CTGCACGAATTGCGGCGAGGACATCGCCGAGAAGCGGCTAATCGCGCGCCCCGTCGCGACGCACTGCATCGACTGCAAGACCGAGTTCGAGCAGCTTGAGCGGTCGTCTCGCGAGCTGTGACCCGGTAGCCCCGCGTTGCTGCTGCTGCTGCTCGTCGCGTGCGGTTCGCACGTCCTCACGCCGCCCCCGCCCCGCCATGACCCAACCACGGCATGGGAAGGCCTGCTGGGGAGGATCGTCACCGAAGATGGGCTCGTCCGCTACGACGTTCTGGCTCAGAACGCCGAGCCGCTCGCACGCTACGTCGGCTGGATCGCCGTGCATGGACCGGAGACGGACGGGTTCCGACTCCTGGATGACAACCGTCGGCTCGCATGGCACCTGAACGCCTACAACGCGCTCGTGCTCTGGGGGGTCCTGCAAGGTTCCACAGCATCGGGAGTCCTGCCCGGCTCGGTGAACGACATCGCCGGCTTCTTCTGGAAACAGGAGTTCGGCGTGGACGGTGAGCGGCTGTCGCTGTTCTCGTACGAGACCCGCGTCATCCTGCCTACGTACCAGGAGCCTCTGGCCCACGCCGCCCTGAACTGCGCCTCGCGGTCCTGCCCGCCGCTCCGAAACGAGCTGTACACAGCCGGCGGCGTTCAGAACCAGGTCGAGGACCAGATGAGGCGCTGGGTAGCAAGCGCGGACCCCACCCGCGCCGCGGTCACGTGGGACCGCACGGCAGGTGAATTCGCGTTCTCGTCGATCTTCGACTGGTATGGCAGCGATTTTCGCGCATGGGCGGGTGCTCAAACACCCTGCGAGGCCGTCCGCCCCTACGCCGCGCCCGCGGTTCAGGCCATCCTCGATGCGCACCCCGACTGCCCGCGGAGGTTCTACGCCTACGATTGGTCTTTGAACGCCGCGAGTGCGGTGGCTGTAGACGAGGTGGTACACTCCCCGTGATGCTGCCGCTACTCCTCCTGCTGGCCAAAGCGCCGCCCGACGCGCGCGCGGCGGACATCTACCTGAGCTACTCGGCGGACGGCACGCCCCTGCTCACCAACTCGCCGACCCAGAACCTCGACGCAGCCAGTCGGGGTGAGGTCTACGATGACCTCGACGTCTGGTGGCGGGACACGGTCCCCGGCCGGTACTTGCCCAATGGGGTGCCTATGCCGAACCTCAACCGCATCGCCAATCTGGACGACTACGACAGCGGGTTTTCGAATGCTGGACGCCAGACTGGGCTCCCGCCTGAGCTGATCAAGGCGGTCGCGGTCGCCGAGAGCCGGATGAATCCGCGCGCCGTCTCGTCGGCGGGCGCACGCGGCCTCATGCAGATGATCCCGAGCACCGCGAAGCAAATGGGCGTAAGCGACACTTTCGACCCCTGGCAGTCCATCACCGGCGGCTCGGCTTATCTGGCAGCGCAGGTGAAGAAATTCGGAAGCTACGAGCTCGGTCTGGCCGCCTACAACGCCGGCCCGGGCGCGGTCACCCGGTACGGCGGCATCCCGCCCTACGCCGAGACCGAGACCTACGTCGCGCGGGTCATCGGGCTCTACCAGCTCTTCCGGGATACCCGCCCCGTCTCGCCGTGATTCGTCGTGTCTGAGCCCACAAGAACGCCCTGGTACCGCCGAAAGGGCTTCTGGAACCTGCCGAACATCATCACCGTGTTCCGCATCGCCATGGTGCCGGTGGTCGGATTCCTGCTTTGGACACGGCCGACGTTCGCCTGGGCGGTCGCTTCGTGCGTGCTGTTTGTGATCGCGATGCTCTCGGATGTCGTAGACGGCTGGCTAGCCCGGAAATGGGACCTGCAGAGCGTCGCGGGCGCTTTTCTGGACCCGCTCGCCGACAAGCTGATGATGTTGATCGCGCTGGTGATGATGATCCCCCTCGGCTGGGTGCCGGCGTGGGTTGTGGTGGTCATGGAGTCGCGCGAGCTCGCCGTCTCCGGCCTGCGGATGGTCGCGATGAGCGAGGGCATGGTGATTTCTGCCGGTAGTCTCGGCAAATTCAAGACCTCCTACCAGTCCACGGCGGTGGGCTTCTTGCTGTGGCACTACCCCTCGATAGGGATCGACGCCCACTCGGTCGGCATCCTGCTCCTCTACGTCAGCCTCTTCTTCTCGCTGGCGAGCGGCGCCGAGTACTTCTGGGGCTTCTACCAGTACGGTAAGCGGACGCGACCCCCGTCGTGACGCACTCCAGACAGCCGGCCCTGCCGTACGGGTCCGTTGAGCGCTGGCTCGTTCCGGCTGCGCTCGCGTGCGTGGTGCCGTTTCTATGGAAAGCGCCGGTCATCGACGAGGAGAGCTACCTCTGGATCGGCCGAAACCTTTCGGTGCTTCGACCATACGACTGGCACCGCGTGTGGCAGCCCTACGGCGTGGAGGACGGGTTCATCTACGCCCATCCACCGCTGTTCCTTTGGTTCATGGCGGGGGTGCAGGCGGTCTCCGCGACAGTGCTCGTCGACCGAATCCTCTGTGCGCTCCCCTTCGTCGCGCTCCTCGCCTGGGGAACCGCGCGATGGGCGGCTCGTTGCACACACCACCCCCACCTCGCCGGGGGACTGTGGCTGGCGTCAGCGACGGTCCAATTGGGTCTGCAGGACTCGCTGATGATCGACCTGCCTGCGGTCGCGTTCGCGACGGCAGGCCTCGCGCTGTACCGTGAAGGGCTCGATGAGGGGGACGGGCTATGGAAAGCCGGCCTGCTGCTGGGGTTGGCGCTGGCGACGAAGTACTCGATGGGAATGGTCGTGGGGGCGGTGGTCGTCCACCTCGCCGTCTCGGTCACCCGAAGGCGCTTGCCGCCCGCGCTGGGGCTGATGGTCGTGGGGCCCATGCTCGTCGCCCCCCTCCTGATCGAGGCCAGCATGTTCGCTGTCTACGGCAGGGTCCACCTCTGGGAGGTCTGGGTGCACCGCCACGACATAGGCTCGGGGCCGTTGGACGCCCGAATGGTCGGGGTGTTGGCGAGGATGGCCCTGCTCCCATCTCCGCTGGTGCTGTTGCTGGTGCGGCCAGGGTTGGCCGCAGTGGCGACGCTGCTGGGCCTCGCCGCTCTGGCGCTCGCGCACCCACAAGCCGCCGACGGGGCGGAGATCGCGGGGCTGCTGCTCGGCGTCGTCCTCGGCGCCACGTGCCTCGTCCGAGCCGCCACCGCCGCGTTCTCCAGCGGACTGCGACGTCGCAAAGGAGACCGGGACGACGCCCTGCTGCTCGGATTGGTCGTGCTCGGAGTGGTGGGCGGGGTCACGCTCGCGCACAACTACGCCTCCGCTCGGTACCTCCTGCCCGCCGCTACACCGCTCGCGATCCTCATGACCCGCTCAGCAGAGGAGGTCGCAGGAGGAAAGACGATGCTGCGAATTAGCATTCTCCTGTCTGCGATGGTGGCGCTGGCAGTGTCTGTCGCCGATTATCGATTCGGGCGGGCGAGCGTCGAGGTGGCGACGAGCGCGGCGGACCGGGCCGAAAAACTACTATCCGGCCAATCTGCGGCGCCGGCGGCTACGGAGCGGCGGTTCGCCGGCGAGTGGGGCTTTCGCTACGTCTTCGAGCAGCGAGGCTGGACCCGATACCGGCCCGGCGAGCCGCTGGCGCCCGGCGCTATTGTCGTGGTGGCCGATCAGGAGTCACCCGGAGAGACCCCTCGCGGCGCGTGGGAGCCGATCGATCGCGTGGAGAGCGTCGACCGATTCCGCCTCCGTGTCGTTCAGCCGAGTCAGGGCATCGCGCTGTACGCAGAGACGCTTGGGGCGTACCCGCTGGGCACTTCCACGGAGCCTCTGGAGAGCGCCACGATCTACCGGGTCGGCGGACCGCCATCGACGATCCCAGAGTGACCGACGCCGACGATCGAGAGGATGAGCTGGGGAGCGCGCTCAACGCCGCCATGGCCGGACTGGAGGGTCACATCGGGAGGGACCCGGTTCGATTTCCCCGTCGCTACCTCACCGCAGGCTCGGAACGTGACGCCGCGATTGCAGCGGTGTTTGCGGCGCAGCTGGCTTTTGGGCGGGTAGACCTTTTCGGTGCCGTGCTGGAACGGCTGTTCGCGGAGATGGACAGCGTGGGCGGCCCGGCCGCGTGGTGCGGAGCCTGCGCCCGGGGGGATGGGGAGAGGCGGGGGGGGGGCCGGGGGAACAACAGCCGCGACGCCCTCGTCTACCGGTGGTTCACCCGGCGTGACTTCGTCGCGCTCGGCACCGCGCTCGGACGGCTGGACGCAGCAGAAGGATTGGCAGCGGCGTTTACGCCTGCGGCATCGTCGGACGTGCGAACGCAGGCTGCCTCCGCGCTGGAAGCCGGCGTCCGGCGCCTTCACGGGCTCTCGACGGGGCCGGACCGCGGAGCGTACTTCGACACATGGTTCGCCCTGCCGTCGTCGGGCTCAGCCTGCAAGCGATGGTGCATGTTCTTGCGGTGGATGGTCCGGAGCGAAGCCCCCGACCTCGGGCTCTGGACCCACCTCTCCCCGGCGGGCCTCATCATGCCCGTCGACACGCATGTCCTGAAGATCGCCCGGCTCACGAACCTGACCGCGCGAAAGGCCCCCAATTGGACCACCGCGATCGAGATCACCAGCCAGCTCCGCCGGTTCTGCCCCGCGGACCCAGTCCGCTACGACTTCGCGATCGCCCACCTTGGCATCTCCGCAGGCTGCACCGGTGCCGTCTCCGACGCCTGCGTCGGCTGCGCCCTGAAGCCGGCTTGCACCGTTTGGGTAGGATCCCCCCTCCGCTGATCCTACCCATTTTGGGTAGGATCAGCGGAGGGGGGATCCGGCCCACCGCTGGCCGGTTCATCAATTTCAATTAGAAGTGAAATCCCCGGAGGCCATCGTGCCCGCTCAGCTCCCCTCCGATACACCGTCCTGGAAGGTCGCCTGCGTCGGCTACACCAACGCCTGGCCGCTCACGCGCCACCTGCCGAGCGTCGCACCCGGCCGCTTCGAAGTGCTCCCCTGCGTGCCGAGCGAGGCCGCCCGCCTGTTGCGCACCGGCGAGGCTGATGTCGGGCTCGTGCCCGTTGCGGCGTTGTTCAACGACGATGATTACCGGATCATCCCCGGGTTCTGCATCGGCTGCGACGGTGACGTGCAAAGCGTGCTGCTCGTCGGAGAGACTCCCCCCGAGCAGTGGGAGTCCGTCGCGCTCGACGGGGAGAGCCGGACCAGCGTAGTGCTCGCCCAGATCCTGCTTCGCGGCCCGCTGTTGGCTGCTTCCGGACAGGCGATCCGCGTGTTCCCGGTCGACGCGGGGACCGGCGCGTTCCACGCTCAGGGGAAGACCGGAGCCGTGGTCATCGGCGACGCCGCCAGAAACCTGCCCGACCGGCTGACGACACGGATCGATCTCGGTCGAATCTGGAAAGAATGGACTGGATTACCCTTTGTTTTCGCCGTATGGGCCGGACGGCCGGGGCTCGATCCCGAGGCGATCGCCGGGATCCGGGAGGCGGGTCGGCGCGGTATGCCGGACCGACTCACCGCTCCCGAGGCCGACCGGGCATACCTGACCGAGGCGATCCGGTACGAGCTGGATGACAGCGCGTTGATGGGCCTTCGACGCTTCGCGGCCCTGGGCAAACGCGCCGGACTTCTGGCTCGCGACGAGGTCTGCCTTTACGGACCGGCGACCACACGGAGCCGACCGGGGGCGGCATCCCTCGACACCCTGCTAGCACGCGGCTCCGAGGGGGGGCGGCTGAGCCTCGAAGAAGGCGTGCGACTCGAGACCGAAGCGCGCCTTGAAGACCTCGGGAACGCTGCCCACCTGCGCCGTCTGGCGCTCCACCCGACAAAAGAGGTGACCTACATCATCTCCCGGAATGTGAATTACACGAACATTTGTGTGACGGCGTGTAAGTTCTGCGCGTTCTACCGACCGAAGAACCATGCTGAAGCGTACGTGCTCACCAAGGAGCAGCTCCACCAGAAGATCAGCGAACTTGAAGCGCAGGGCGGCATCGAGGTGCTCCTTCAAGGCGGGCTAAACCTCAATCTGGGCATCGCATACTACGAGGATTTGTTCCGCTGGATCAAGACGAATTACTCGGTGGCGCTCCACGCGCTCTCCCCCGAGGAGATCTTCCACATCATGGCGGTCTCCAAGCTGACCATGGAAGACACGCTCGACCGGCTCATCGCCGCCGGGATGGACAGCATTCCGGGCGGCGGAGCAGAGGTGCTCAACGACGACGTGCGCAAGCGCATCGCCCCCCTGAAGTGCACCAGCGACGAGTGGCTCGCGGTGATGCGACTCGCCCACCGACGCGGCTTGCGATCCACGTCGACGCTCATGTTCGGCGTCGGGGAGACGAGCGCGCACCGCATGGAGCATCTAGTCCGCTTGCGCGATCTTCAGGACGAATACCACGGCTTCACCGCCTTCATCTGCTGGACCTTCGTGCCGGACAACACCTACGTCCAGCCCGGAAACAACACCGCGACGGCGTACCTGCGTACCAACGCTGTATCGAGGTTGATGCTTGACAACTTTGACAATATCCAAGCCAGTTGGGTCACCCAGGGGCCGGGCGTAGCGCAGGCGAGCCTGACGATGGGCTGCAACGACTTCGGGAGCGTCATGCTCGAAGAGAACGTGGTCTCCGCGGCCGGGTCGACCTGGGCGATGACGATCGACGATGTAGAGCACAACATCCGAACCGCGGGCTTCACCCCGGTCCGCCGGAACATGCGCTACGACCACTTGCCTACCCCCTCGGGGCTCGACGCGCGCGCGTCGCTCGCGGCGCCCGCGAAGTAGCCCCTTGCCCGTTCGAGCCATCCGCCCGCGCTGGTACTGGGACGGCCGAGAAGCCCACAGTGCGCCCGTTCTCGGCATAACAGCGGGCGGCCAATTCGAAGACCCCAGCGGGCTCCCGGTCGAAGACGTAGACGGCATCGTGCTTCCCGGGCTGGTCAACGCCCACACCCACCTGGAGGTCGGACCCGCTCCGCGGCCGGACCAGCGCGGGTTCTTGCCCTGGCTCAGAGCGCTTCAGGCCGCCGGCGGCGCATACACCGGAGGGGACCCGGAGCGCTTTCTCGGGCCAGCGCGGTCACGAGCGGCCCAAATGCACGCGGCCGGGACAGCGGTGGTGGGGGACATCAGCAACACCGGGCTCACGGCGGCCGTGATCCGCGAGGCAGGGATGACCGGCCTGTGTTTTCACGAGCGGATCGGGATCGATGTCCCCACGCATCCCGTCCTGCCTGACACCATCCCCGTGCCACACGCCGTGTACTCGACCCACCCGGACTGGATCAGCGAGTGCGCCGACCGCAGCGTGAGCTCAGACCTTACGCCCTGGTGCATCCACGTAGACGAGGACCCGTTCGAGGCCGAATTTCTGCGCGGCGAGGGGCCCTGGCCCGGGATCCTCCGGGCGTTCGGACGCGACCTCGCCGACTTCCGCTACCCGCACCTCACCCCGGTGGCGTACCTGGATGTGCAGACGCGGCTCCGCGGCGCGATCCTCGTCCACTGCGTCTGCACCGGGCCCGCGGATCTGGACCTCATCGCGAGCCGCAACGCGACGATTTGTCTGTGCGTCCGCTCCAACCTCTGGATTGGCGGTCGACTGCCGGATGTTCAGGGCATGGTGGACCGCGGCGTCCGCCTCGTCGTCGGCACCGACTCGCTCGCGTCCTCGCCCGATCTGGACGTGCTCGCAGAGCTTGCCGCGATCCGGAAGGCGGTTCCAACGCTCTCGGCGGAGCGGCTGCTTCGGATGGCCACGTCATCGGGGTTCGATGCGCTCACGCTCGCCGGGGACGGACTGCGCTCCCGCCCCAACGCTGCGGCTCCGCTACTGCTCGTGCGAGGCCCAACCGACCTCGATGAGCTGCTCAACGGGACGGTGTGGCCGCGGAGCTGGCTCGGCACCCTTGCCTCTGGAGACCCGACATGACCGCGACCAACCCCATCCTCATCTACGGCCGCATGATCAAGTTCTCGCACTCGATCTTCGCGATGCCGTTCGCGCTGTCGGCTGCCGTTCTGGCGAGCCGCACGGACCCCGTAAACGCTGTGCACGTCGCGCTGATCATCGGGTGCATGGTGACCGCCCGGTCCTGCGCGATGGGCGTCAACCGCATCGTCGACCGCACCTTCGATGCAAAGAACCCAAGAACAGCGATTCGAGAGCTTCCAAGCGGGCAGATCAGCTTGAATGCCGCTCGAGGCCTCGCCCTCTCCGCGGCCGTGACCTTCGTCCTCCTCGCCCGGGTGCTGAACCCGCTGTGCGGCGCACTATCGCCTGTCGCGCTCGCGATCATCTGCGGCTACAGCTACGCCAAGCGCTTCACCGCGCTGGTTCACCTCTGGCTCGGCGTGGCGCTGGGCATCGCGCCGGTGGCCGCGTGGATCGCCATCACCGGAACCGTCGCTCCTGTGGCGCTGGTTCTGGCTGGCGCCGTCGCCACGTGGGTGGCCGGCTTCGACATCCTCTACAGCCTGCAAGACGAGGGCTTTGACCGCGGAGAAGGCCTGCACAGCATCCCCGTGGCGCTTGGGCAGCGCGGCGCCATGGTTTTAAGCGCGCTGCTCCACCTGGTCACGGTCGGGCTGCTGGCCGCCGTGCCCGCGCTGGTGCCGCTCGGTTGGGGCTATTGGGCCGGGTTCGCCTTGATCAGCGGCGTGCTCGCCTACGAACACGCTATCATCAGACCGGGCGATCTATCAAGGATTGACAAGGCTTTTTTTGACCTGAACGGCTACGTCTCCCTGCTGTTCTTTGCCGGAGTCTGCGCGGGCACGTGGCTAGGGTGAACGCCCCGCCGAACCCGACCTACGCCGAAGTCGGGCCGGGCCCTACCTGAACAGCGCTGACGGGAAGCTCGAAATCCCAAACCGGTTCCCCTCCGGGTCGCGTGCATACAGGGTGAACGCGGTGCGGCCGTCAAGAACGACGCCACCCTCCGCCCACCGCGCCTCCCAGTCAGGTCCGGTCCCCGCCCCCGCTTCGACGAACAAGCCGTCCCAGCCGCCCGCGAGCGCGCCATCCCCGGCCCTCGCCAACCCGCCCCCGGCCGCCCCCCGCTCCACCATGAGGATCGATCCGCCCAGATCCAACCACACCGAGCAAACCGTTCCGGCGGCCCCCGCATCGCGGGTGCGCCGGAGCTCACCAAGCCCGAGAGCGCACGCGTAGAACGCAGCCAGCGCCGCGGGATCGGGAGTGCGAAGCGCGACGTGATGGACCGGCATGGAGCCCAATGTACCGCCCACCGCCCAACTCGCCCGCTACTCCCCGAAAAACACGGTAGTGAGAAGGTGTTGGACCCCAAGCAGCCCCTTCCTGCCGCTATCGGACCGTACCCCGTCGTCCGGGTGGTGGCCGCAGGAGGCATGGCTGTAGTCTACGAGGTCACCGATCCCGAGTCCGGCCGCCCCCTCGCAGTCAAGGTCCTGCAGTCCAAAAGCGCCGGAGCCCCGCGCTTCGCCCGCGAGTACCGGGCCCTGACCCGCATTGACCACCCAAACGTGGTGCGGGTGTACAGGTACGCCATCTCCGAAACGGGCCTGCCCTACCTCGTGATGGAGCTCCTGCACGGTGCGGCCGCTCAGGTGCGAGTCAAGGCCACCGGCCGGCCGGGTGATCCTGTTCGGACAGCAGAGGCGATTCGCATCGCATTTCACGTAGCCGAGGCGCTGCGCTGCCTGCATGACCGGGGGATCATCCACCGGGACCTGAAGTCGAGCAACGTCATCGCGCTGCCGGACGGCACCGTCAAGGTCCTGGATTTCGGCACGGCTCGCATGGAGCACCTGCGGGAAGCCCTCACCGAGCCCGGCGAGTTCGTCGGCTCGTTCCACTACGCGAGCCCGGAGCAGCTCTGCGGTGGCAGGGTCGATGCACGGACCGACCTGTACGCGCTCGGTGTGCTGCTCTACCGGATGCTGAGCGGCCGCCGCCCGTTCGAGGGCGAAGACGCGACCACCCTCGCGCGCCAACACCTCGAATTTCAGCCTCCTCCCATCGAAGGCATCGTCCGGGGCGTCCCGGCGCCGATCGGCGAGCTGGTCAAGCGACTCCTGGCCAAGTCCGCGTCCGAGCGCCCGCGCGATGCCGGCGTCGTCGCCGACTTCCTGCGACCCTTCGTGGTGAGCACCAGCCCTTGGCAGGACGACCCGCTCCCCACGCTGCGGTTCGTGGGCCGGAACAGCCATACCAGCGCCATCCGCCAGCTCTTCGACGAAGCGAAAACCGGCGCCAGCCTGATCTTCTGCGGGCCAGAGGGCTCGGGGCGCGGACGGCTCGTTGGGTTTGCCGTGGACGAAGCGACACGGCGAGGCATTCGTTCGATAAACCTCCTGGCCTCGGGAACCGCCCACCCTTTCATCGCCGTCTGCCAAATGCTCGAGCGCGGCCTCCTCACCGATGGGGACGAGGAGGGCGCTGCGCATGCCGCCCGCGCGCTCACCCCCGATGGGGTTGACCCAGAGGCCCTCGCGCTCGCCCTCTCCGCCCGGGCGCGGCTCGACCGCCAGACTGTGCTCTTCGCGATGGACGGGCTGGAGGACGCGATGGAGGCCCACGTGACCATGGCCGCCCGGACCATGGTCGCGATGACCGGGCTGGAGGGCCGGGTGGTCCTGGTCGGCGCGTGGAGCGAGGAGGCGCTCCCGACCCCCTGGGACAGCGCACGACTCATGACCGTCCGGCCGCTCACCGGGCTGGATGTCGCGGTGGTGGCGAGCCTATGGTTAGGGGTGACGACCGTGCCCCCCGAGCTCGTCCGACGCTTGACGGCAGCGAGCGGGGGCATGCCCGCACCCTTGGAAGCGCTGGTACGAACGCTGCCCCGGGGCTCGGCCGCCGCAGCCAAAGCGCCCGGCCAGCCCGGGGACGCGCACCACCTGCCCCTGCCCGCGAGCGTCCGTGAAGGGCTGATCATGCGGGTGGAGAGCTTGCCCGGGTCACAGCGCCGCGTGCTGGAGGCGCTGGCGCTCGCGGAGGGGGACCTCGATCTTGCCGTCGTCGCTTTTGCCGTCGATCTGGCCGCTCCCGTTGTCCTTACGCTGATCGGCGACCTGCTGCGCGAACAGCTGCTCGATGCGGTGCCGACCGGCTGGGTCTTCCGACAAGGGATGGCCGCGGACTTCGTCCGTGAGCGTACAAGGAACACACGCCGAGCCCTCCTCTGCCGTCGGATAGCACAGGCGCTGCCGAACCCACCGCCGAGCCACAGGCTTCCGCTGGTGCTCCTTGAGGCGGATCGACCCGGCGCCGCCGCGAGGAGCGTGGTGGCGTGGGCTCGGCCGCTGGTCGACGCCGGGCTCTACACGGAAGCGCTGATCGGTCTGGAAAAAGTGGTTCAGTGGCGACCGCAGGCGCCCGAAGACTTTGCCCTATGGCGGTTGTACGCGGAGTGTACTGCGGTGCTCCGGAGCGCCGGAATGAAGAGCGAGCAGGCCCTCGAGCAGGCCAGGGCGCTCGCCTTGAACGCGGCCGAAGAGGGCGAAGTGGCGCTGGTTGGGGCTGAGGTCGCCCACGCGAAGGGCGACACCCCGGAAGAGCGGGCGTGCCTCGCGCAGGCGGTCGAGACGTTCAGGCGAGCGGGCGAGCAGGAGCCAACCCACCACGAAGCCGAAGCGAGCGCGCGCCTCGCCGACTTGCTGGGTTGCATCGGCGAGTTCGACGCCGCTCAGCGGCTGGCAAGAGCGGGTCTGGACACGCGGCTGGCCGCCCTTCAGACCGCCTCGTCCCCACCGGAGGCGGCCGGACCCGATCTGGCGGGGCTCTCCCGATCTCGAACCGCGCTCGGCTGGGTGGAGCTGCAGCGGGGCGACATCGCGTCGGCGGAGCGCATATTCGTCGAGACCATCGGCGGCGGCGGATCCGATTGGCGCGCGGTGTCCGGGCTGGCGACCGCCATGCGCGTACAGGGACGGCTCAGCGAGGCGCGCCGGCTCCTTGACCAGACGCTGATGCACGCACGCATCCACGCCCCCGCACCGCTGCTCGCCACCGTGCTGGTGGCCGCAGCGCAGGTCGACATCGACCTCTTCCGCGCTGGACTCGCCCGGGACCGGTTCCATCAGGCCATGGACGCCGTTCAGGGGTGCCCTCCACCCGCGCTCGATGCCCCGCTGGCGCTGCTGCGCGCGCGGCTCCTCGACCTGTCCGGCGACGCCCAAGGCGGCCTTCAGACCGTGGAGCCGGCGTTGGCCCGGGCCGAAGCCCGCGGCTGGGGTTTTCATGCCGCGCTGCTGACCGCCCAGAGGGGCGTCCTGCTCGGGCGGGTGGGCCGCGACGGCGAAGCGATGAGCGCTGCAGCGGTACGAATGCTGGTGCAAATGGGCGCGTTGTTTTCGCTCAGCGAGGTGCTGGTAGCGGCTGTAGATCGCGGCGAAAGCGTGACCCCGCTGCTGCGTAGCGAGGTCGAGACCTGGGCCAAGCGGCAGCCCGTCCGCATCGCCCGTCTGGCCTTGCTGACCGACGACCTTCGACGGAGTCAGGACGCCGGGGAAACCGACCGGGAGCTCACCCGGACCAGCGCCCAAAGCCTGCTCCGTCAGCTCACTGCGCTGCAGGGTCCTGAGGACCGTGCCGGGTTTCTGCTCCATCCGCGCCGGCAAAACCTGCGCGCGGGACGGGTGTGAATCCAGCGGATTCGCCGACCACACCGCAACTGACGAAGAACTTGATCGCGTCTTCGACGGTCATCGCGATCTCGACAACGTCCGATCGAGCGAGCAAGACGGGGTACCCAAGGTGAAGGTGGTTTGACGGGAAGAAAACAACGACCCGATCGTCTCCCGCCTCGTTCGAGACACTCTCGCGCGCCAACAAGCCGAGGGTGTGCCGACCGACCATCGGGTACTCGACCAGCACGACCTTGGAAAAGGGCAGCTTCGCCTTGTCAGTGAACGGCACGACAATCTGGCGAGAGGCCGCGTAGAGCGACCGAACCAGCGGCACCCGGTCGATCAAGCCCTCGATGAGCTGAAGGCCCCGCTTGAAGACGACCTTACGCGAGAGGTAGCCGATAACGAGCACGATGAGGCCCGTCGCCAGCAGCCCGAGACCCGGGACGTGGATGTCAGAGCCCGTGCCCGCCTGAAGCCCCGCGTTCAGCCGGTCGCCGAGCACCGAATCGACCGTCGTGAACGCGAACGACAGCACCTTCCACGTGATGAACAGTGGGAGGAGGGCCAGAAGCCCCGCGAGGAAGCTCTGCCGCAGGGAAACGACGAGCGACGGAAGCTTACGCTCATGTGGACCGGGGGTCAACGCAGGAATGGGGGATTGGGGCACGGGCGGTCACACTCGGAGACGTGGAAGCTAAGCGCGAATCCGTCGTTCGCCGACCCGGACAGTGCGCGGCTACACGCAGTCAACCAGACAGCGCATCAGGATCGGTTGGACAGAGTCAGCGGCCCCCCCGCCCTGCGGCCGCTGCGATAAGGCGTCCATAGAGGCTGCCATGTCATCGACGACCAACCCGATCCGTGGCCCTTTGGTGACCTCGCTGGCGGCGGGCCTCTGGCTCTCGCTCGGCGCGTGCACCGGGAAGGCCGGTGAAGACACTGCGTCGGCAGCGCCGAAATTTCCGGACGGATTCATGTGGGGCACTGCTGTCGCAGGGTTTCAGGTCGATCCGGGCTGCCCCACAGTGCCAGCGGAAGAGTGCGAAGACCGGGCGAGCGACTGGTATCAGTGGGTCACCGACCCTGAGCTGGTCGCCGAAACGGGCAACCATCTCTCGGGGCAGCCGCTCTCGGATGGGCCCGGCCACTACGAGCTCTACGAGACCGACCTCGATAATGCCGTCGCGCTTGGGACGACTGCCTTTCGAACCAGCATCGAGTGGTCGCGCCTGTTTCCCAACGGAGCCGCCGAGGGAGCCACCACGGTGGACGAGCTCATGGCGCACGTCGATCCCTCCGCGCTCGCCTACTACAACGCCTACTTTGACGCGATCGTGGCGCACGACCTCACCCCGCTCGTCACGCTCAACCACTACACTCTGCCGCTCTGGATCCACGACGGAAAAGGCTGCCACGATGACGTCGACGCGTGCACCGACCGCGGCTGGCTCGATCTGGATCGGATGAAGCCCGCGATCGCGCTGTACAGCGGCTTCTGCGCCCAGCAATTCGGGGATCGTGTAGACTGGTGGGCGACCCAGAACGAGCCGTTCGCCGTGGTGCTCTCAGGCTACTTGATGCCCAGCGAGGACCGGACGAACCCGCCAGGTGTAAGTCGGTCGGATCTGGCGATCCCGGTCGCGTTCAACCTGGCGGAGGGGCACGCCGCGATGTACGACGCCGTCAAGGCCAGCGACGAAGCGGACGCAGACGGAGACGGCATCGCGAGCATGGTGGGCGCCGTCCCAAACCTCGTGGCGGTCGCCCCGCTCGACCCCGAGAACCCGACAGACGTTCAGGGCGCGGAGGACCTCGACTACGTCTACAATCGCGTGTACCTCAACGCGACCGTCCACGGGGACTTCGATCGGGATCTGGACGGCGTGGCGGAAGAGCACCGCGACGACATCGCCGGGCGCATGGACTACATCGGCGTCAACTACTACACTCGCATCACCGTGCGCGGGCTCTCCTCCCCGTTCATCAGCGCCTACCCCAAGACCGACTTCTACCCGGAGGTGGTCTGGGAGGAGTACCCCGAGGGTCTGGCGGACGTGGTCCGGATCGCCAACAGCTACGGGGTCCCGGCCGTCGTCACCGAGAACGGAACACAGCCGACCGAGACCGCCGGAGACGACTTCCTGCGGCCCCACCTGTCGGCGCTGCTCGGCGCGATGGACGGTGGCGCGGACGTTCGCGGCTACTTCTACTGGACGTTGGTGGACAACTACGAGTGGAACCACGGCATGTCGTTCACCTTTGGAATGTACGCGCTCGACCCCGACACCAAGGAGCGCACCGAACGCGCCATTGGCGAGACCTACACCGACATCATCACCTCGGGCGTCCCGTGAGCCGGTAGCCCCACACCCGCACTTCGGAGCAGCCATGAGCACCCGTATAGACGAAACGTGGAGCGCAGGATCGCCAGCGGTACGAAGCGAATGGCGCCTCGACCCGGAGGTGAAGTTCCTGAACAACGGGAGCTTCGGGGCGACTCCCCGAACCGTGCTCGACGCGGTTCGAAGCCTGCACGCGGAAATGGAGGCCGAGCCGGTGCGCTTCTTCGCGCGGGAGCTGCCCGATCGCATCGCGCTTGCTCGCACCGCGGTCGCCGCCTTTGTGGGAGCAGATGAAGCTGGTCTCGCCTTCGTCTCCAACGCGACAGCTGGCGTGAACGCGGTCTTGCGCTCCTTCCCGTGGCGCGCGGGGGACGCCATGCTCCTCGCGGACCAGACCTACAACGCGGTGAAGCAGACCGCGCTCTGGGTCTCCAAGCGCTACGGGGTTGAGTTGCAGTGGGCAAAGCTCCCCTTTCCGGTACAGAGTCCGGAGGATCTGGTCGCCCCGTGGCTGGATGCCGCCACGCCGCGCACGCGGCTCGCTGTCGTGGACCACGTGTCCTCACCCACCGCCGTCATCCTGCCGGTCCAGAAGATCCTCGCCGCCCTGCGGGACCGTGGAATCCCGGTGCTCGTCGACGGCGCGCACGCCCCCGGCCTCCTCCCCCTCGACCTCCGCGCGCTCGGGGCGGACTTCTACGTTGGCAACCTTCACAAGTGGGCCTACGCGGCCAAGGGCTCGGCCATCCTGCACGTGTCCGAGACGTGGCGCGAACACATCCACCCGGTGAGCATCTCACACGGGTACGGCCAAGGGCTCCGCCCCGAGTTCGACTGGACGGGAACCACCGACCCGGCCCCGTTCCTCACCGCGCCCGAGGCGTTGGACTTCTGGCGCCGCCTCGACCGGCTGGCCGAAGCCGGCGGCATCGCCGAGTCGAACCATCGGCTGGTCCAAACCGGGCGCGCGCTCATCGCTGATGCCCTACACGCCGAGCTCCCCCATCCCGACGATCCAGCGCTCTACGGCCCGATGGCCGCGATCCCGTGGCCCGACCGCTACTCGGGAGACTTCCGGCAAGTCGCGGATCTGAACCGAAGGCTCTACGACGACCACCGGTTCGAGGTCCCGTTCAGCACCTACGACGACCGCATCTGGCTTCGCATCTCCGGCCAGGCCTACAACCATCCCGACGAGTACGCAGCCTTGGCGGACGTCCTCAGGCACGGCTGGCGGTAGAGCGCCGAGCGCGCTCACCTCCGCTCTTTCAGCTCGCGCGCGACCTCCCGCTTGTCCTCCTTCTCTCGCAGCACGTGCCGCTTGTCGTGCAGCTTTCGGCCCTTCCCGACCGCGAAGATCAGCTTCACCCACGACCCCTTGAAATAGAGCTCCAACGGGACCAGCGTGACCCCCTTCTCCTTGACGAGCTGGTGGAGCCTCTGGGACTCCTCCCAGTGGAGGAGCAACGGGCGAGCGTGCACCGGCTCGTGGTTGTAGCGATTTGCCTGCGCGAAGATCGCCACGTGCGCGCCCATCAACACGGGCTTCCCGTTGTGGAATTCGACCCACCCACCCTCCAACGTCACCCGGCCGGCGCGCATGCTCTTCACCTCGGAGCCGGTGAGGATCATGCCCGCTTCGTAGTGGGTGTCGAGGTCGAATTCCATGTGCGCCCGGCGATTGACGCATACGCTCCGACGTGCTTGGTTCTTCTCGGCCATGGCGTGTGGATAATCACAAACCGTGACTTCGGCCGGACCGGCCCAAACAGCGCTCCAGATACGAGCTCCTACCCGTGCGACTGCGCAGAGCCCGCTTCGGCCAGCGCGATCACGTCGCCATCGGGATCCGCGAAGTAGGCGACCACCTCGCCCCACGCGCGCAGGCCGCTCGGGCTGAGCAGGCGCGCGCCCGCTCCCTCCATCCGACCGCACGCCACCGAGAGGTCCGCCACCCGGAAATAGAGCTCAGTCGCCGTGGTCGCCGCGCCCAGAGGCCCCAGCATCAAGGTCGCCCCTGTGTTCCTGACGAACCCCTCGCGCAGATAGAGCCCAATTCCGCCAGAGATCTCGACGTACGCGGGCGTCTCGATGAGCGGAGCGACCCCAAGCGCGGCACAGTAGAAGCCCCGCGAGCGGGAGAGGTCTACGACGGCCAGAACGACGATGTCAGGCATCCCGGCCCGTTAAGGCCCGAGCCACCCGTGCAGGCAGCGTGCACCAAGCGAGCCTGACCCTCCACCGGCGGGGCCGTGTGTTACCGGCGGGGCCATTCCGGAGCTCCAGTGCCGTCCTTCCGCCTTCTGCCCGTACTCCTCGCCACGTTGGGCGCCTGCTCCACCCCAGAAGCCCCGCCGCCCAAGGCGCCTCCCAAGGCGGAGGTCAAGCCCTTTGTCGCGCCTACGCCGGTCCAGGAGCCGCTCCTCGGAGGCCCCTGGCCCACGCTGCTGATCGCCCAGGCCCAGTTCTACGACGGCGACAACAACAAGCCCGTGCCGGGCCCGGCGCTCCTGAACCTGGCGCGTAAGGGTCCCGATGGCTGGACGTTCAGCAGGATCGAGGATCCCGACAGCAACGTCTTCCACAAGGCCCTCCCCTACGACGGCGGGATCCTGACCGCGGGGGCCGAGAAGGCCTTGCTCAAGAAGTGGACGTTCAAGGATGGCGCCTGGGCGCAGGAGACGCTGTGGGCGCCCGAGCCCTGGGGCGGCAAGTTCAACCGCGTTCGCGACGTGGAAGTGGGCGACGTGAACGGCGATGGAAAAGACGACATCGTGATGGCGACGCACGACTCGGGCGTCATCGCCGTGGGGCAGTGGAAGGACGGTAAGCTCGAGGTGACCGAGATGGACAAGAAGCCGGACACGTTCGTGCACGAAATCGAGATCGGCGACATCGACGGGGATGGCGTGAACGAGTTCTTCGCCACCCCCAGCGGCCGGAACAAGGCCAGCGGCGAGAGCCAGCCCGGCCAGGTGGTGATGTACCGCTGGAACAAAGCGGCCGCGACCTGGACCCGCAGCGTGATCGACGAGTTCACCGGCAGCCACGCCAAGGAGCTCCTCGCGGTCCGGATGGACCCCGCCAGCGCGAAGAAGGGCTGCGACTTCTTCTCGGTGGTGGAGGCTGAGGCGGTGATGGAGGGCCGCACGGCGAAGGTCGTCCACCCGGTGGAGATCCGACACTACACCTACGACAAGAAGGCGAACACCTTCAGCCACACCGTGGCCGCCACGTTGGACGACAAGCAGACCCGCTTCCTGGTTCCCGGCGATCTCGATGGGGACGGCAAGAAGGAGCTTATAGCTGCGGCGATGAAGACCGGCCTCTGGGTCTTGAAGGACAACGGCGACGGCACGTGGGCCACCCAGAACATCGAGCGAAACAGCTCCGGGTTCGAGCACACGGTCGCAGAGGCGGATCTGGACAACGACGGCAAGCTCGAGCTGTACGTGGCGTCGGACGACCAGCGCGAGCTTCGATCCTACGTCTACAACCCGGCCACCCGGCTGTACGACAAGACCGTCATCGGGCCGATCAAGAAGGGCACCATCACGTGGAACATCACGACCGGCAGCTTCTGATCCGGTAGGGGGAGGGGGACCGTCCACCTCCCCAACCAAACTGCCCGGCAGGCGTGCTATTCGGCCGCGTGCCCTCGCCAAACGCCGAGCCACCCTCCACAGCGCCAGTCGCCGCGCCGCGTTCCTTCGCGCGCGACTGGGCGCCCGCGTTCCTGCTCTCCGTAGCCTGCGCAGTCGCGGCCACGTCGGTCGCCGCCCTCTCCCCGAGGGACACGATCCTCTGCAACTTCATCCACCCCGATTGCCTCGGGAACCACTGGCTGATGGTGTGGGTGGCCGAGCAGGTCCTGCACGGGCGAAGCATCCTGCACAACGACAGCTACTACTGGCCGGTCGGTGACGCCCCCTGGCTCGCGGGCAACGGCAGCGAGGGTTTTCTTTACCTTCCGCTCCACGCCGCGCTCGGATGGCCGCTGGGCTCCAACGTCTATCTGATCGCCATCCTCGCCTTCAACGGCCTCGCTGGCTTCGCGCTCGCCCGAGCGGCCGGCGCCGGGAAGTGGGCAGCCCTAGCCGCCGCCCCCACCGCGACGCTGTCGATCTACACCCTGCAGGAGCTCGGCGCCGGCCGCTTCTCTCAGGTGAGCATGTGCTGGCTCGGGTTCTTCCTCGCCAGTTGGCTTTGCCTGCTCGCGGCGCCCTCGGCCGGGCGCGCAGTGCTCGCGGGGGTGCTGCTCGCGGCAACCTCGATGTTCTACTGGTACTATGGGCTCTTCGGGGTGCTCGCCGGCGCTGTCCTGCTCGGCGCCGAGGGGGTGGCTCGCTTCCGGGGGCGGTCGAACGCGCCAGCCGGGCCGGCATCCGGCCTTGTCGGTCAGGGCCCCCGATCGCTGGCGATTTTCGCGGGGACCTACCTGGCGCTCATCCTCCCGCTACTATGGGTCTTCCTACGTTATTGGGCGAGCATCCCGGGCACGGGGGAGGAGCAGTTTCCCCACCCGCAGTCGTTCGGCGACAGCAGTTGGCCGGGGATCCCTTTTCTGGTGACGAGCGGACGCCACTCGGGTCGCGCGCTGCCCTTCACCACGGTGCTGTTCGCCGTGCTCGGGCTGGCGCACCGGAATCGTCGGGCCGCGCTCGGGCTCGGCGGCGTGGCCCTGCTGTTCGGTGGCCTGATGGCGGGCCCGCTGATCCCACACGGCCCCTATCAGCTCGTGTACGGCATCGCCCGGCCCCTGGAGCGCTTCTGGTGGCCGTACCGACACGTGGCGGTGCTCAATTATTCATTGATCGCGCTGGCGGCGCTTGGCGTGGACCAGCTCATCGTCTGGACCGGCGAGCACCGGGCGCGTCGGGTCGCATCGGTCGCCGGCCCGCTCCTGGCCCTCTCCATCCCCGTGCAGCTGCAGCTGCAGGGCGCCCCGTGGCACGCCCAATTCTCCCGCGTGGTCGCCCCAGAGCCCTTCTACGACAAGGTCGGAAAGCTACCCGGAGCGCGCATGATCGAGCCTCCGCTCGCTCCGCAGCTCGCCAGCAGCGAGACACCGTTGATCTACCAGATCTGGCACCACAAGCAGCTGGTGAACGGGCACGCCGGCTGGGTGGACCGGGTCCGGCCCGACGAGTGGGATGCGTTCGTGGCGGGCAACAGCTTCTTGTCCGGGATGCAGCAGCTCGAAGCGGGAAAGCTTGAGGGGCCCTTCGTCTTCGAGGGTGCGGATCTGCAAGCCTTGCTGGACGAGGACGTCCGGGTGATGGTGGTCAACCGGGAGTATTTTCCTGTGGCGTTCGGCGGGCTGACCAGCGCCTACTCCACGCTGTTCACCTCGCTCTTCGGCCCGCCCGCGGCAGAAGGGAAACGGGCGAAGGCCTGGGACATGGCGAATTGGAGCGGCCAGACGAGCGTCGATCTGCCTGTGTTCCGCTGGCCCGCCAACGTGAGGCCTGGGGGCCCAGATCTGTCCATTTTGGGGATGCACGAGGCTTCTCTCGGGTTCTCAATGCCGCCGATGCGGTGATCCTGGTACCGCCCCCCACTCGCCTCCGGAGCCGCGTTATACTGAACAGGTGCTCCGCCCGCTCGACAACCCGGTCAACCGCTTCGACCCACGCGAGGTCGTCTGGGAGATCCCGCCCGATCTGGCCAAGCTGACGGTCTACGAAGACGCGACGAAGTCGATCCTCTCGAAGAACGACAGCCCCGACCTCTGGTTTCACTGGAGCCTCAACCCCTATCGGGGCTGCATGCACGCATGCGCGTACTGCTACGCCCGGCCAACCCACGAGTACCTCGGGTTCGGAGCAGGAACCGATCACGACACGAAGATCCTCGTGAAGCCCCGAGCGGCAGCGCTGCTGCGCGAGGAGTTTGAGCACCAGGCCTGGCGCGGGGACACCGTGCTGTTCTCCGGAAACACGGACTGCTACCAGCCGTTGGAATACCGATGGCAGCTCACCCGGGCGTGCTTGCAGGTCTGTCTGGAGTACCGGAACCCGGTGGCGATCATCACCAAGGCCGCGCTCATCGAGCGCGACGTGGACGTTCTGGCGCGCCTCGCCCGGGAGGCCCGCGTCCAGGTCGCGTTCTCCATACCTTTCTGGGACCCGGAGCTCGCGCGCGCGATCGAGCCCGGAGCGCCTTCGCCGCAGCGGAGGGTGGACGCGATGCGACGGCTCCACGAAGCGGGCGTTCCGGTGGCGGTCAACATCGCACCGGTGATCCCGGGGCTCAACGACCGTGACATTCCGGCGGTCCTTCAGGCGTGTGCCGCAGCGGGCGCACAGAAGGCCGCGATGATCCTCGTCCGACTGCCTGGTCCGGTCGAAGCCGTCTTCACCGAGCGGCTGCGAGCCACCCTGCCCACGCGGGCGGAGGGCGTGTTGGCCCGACTGGCGCGCGCGCGAGATGGCCGCATGCAAGAGTCCCGCTTCGGGGAGCGGATGCGGGGCCACGGGCAGGAGTGGGCCGCCACCAAGCAGCTCTTCGCGCTGACGTGCCGACGTCTGGGGCTGGAGACTCATCCCGAGGAGAGCTCGGCCGCGCCCGAATTCGCCGACAAACGGTCGGGGCACGATGGAGCACCTACGACGTTCAGGCGGCCGGGATCCGGTCGCCAACTGGGCTTGTTCAGGTAGCATTTCTTGATATCCCCCGCTCCTTCCAGAGTTGACGATCATGACGCTCCCCTACTTCAACGGAAAACACGTGCTCGTCACCGGCGGCAGCTCGGGGATCGGGCTGTCCGTCGCCAGCCAGCTGCTCGGCCACGGCGCCTCCATCACCATCCTCGCCCGACGGCAATCGCTGCTCGATGAGGCGAAGGCCGCGCTAGGCGCTCCGCAACGCACGCACACCCTCGCGGTCGACGTCGCCGACGAGCCCGCGGTCACACAGAAAGTGGGCGCACACCTCACGCAATACCCCGCCGACATGCTCATCAACAACGCGGGTGTCGTCATGCCGGGGAGGTTCGTCGAGCTGGAGTACCGGCACTTTCGCGAAATGATGGACGTCAACTACTTCGGGACCGTCCACATGTGCCGGGCCGTGATCCCCCAGCTCATCGGGCGGGGGGGGGGCCACGTACTGAACGTATCCTCGATGGCGGGCGCCATCGGAATCTACGGATACACCGCATATGCAGCGAGTAAGTTCGCGATCTGCGGCTTCAGCGAAGCGCTGCGCGGGGAGATGTGGCCGCACAAGATCCGCGTCTCGGTGTGCCTGCCGCCGGACACCGACACACCGCAGTTGGTCTTCGAGAACCAGTTCAAGCCGGCCGAGACCAAGGCCATCGCTGGAAATGTGAAGACGATGACCGCGGACGACGTAGCCACAAGCATCTTGACGGGCATGGCGAAGGGCAAGTACGAGATCGTCCCGGGAATGGACGGTCAGCTCACCGTCACCGCCAGCCGGTTCTTGCCCGGCGTGACCCGATGGGTCTGCGACCGGAGCCAGAAGAAAGCGAAGCCGTAGGCCCACATGGTGCGGGCGGCCCATCGGGCAGCGTGCACCCTACCGCCCGGAGTGCGAACCGTCGGAGCAGAGCACGCGAACGTGCAGGTGGTTGTCGTGGCTCGGCGCGTGCCGGACATACCCGGTGAGCGTCCACGAGTGGGCATCGGTGGGGAAGACCTCTTCGGCCTCGGCCTCGGTCAGGAGCCCGGCCTGTGTCGTATAGGTGCGCAGCCGCGTGATGTGGGCACGATCCAGAAGGATGAATTCCACCGCCCCGGTATCGAGGAGCGCCGATACCAGCGCCCAGTTGGCGACCACATCGAAGTTGCTGCCGAGCGACTGGAACCCGCCCCGAGGGTCTTGCATCGCGCCGGTGGCGTAGATGCCAACGTCCGCATCGACGCCGCCGCGGTGGCTGAGGTGACCAGACAGGAACCCGCCACGCTCACGGGAGATGTCACCGATGTTGATGGGCGAAGACTCCGGCATCAGCCAACGCATGTGGCGAGAGGCCGACACGATCACCTCGATCATCTCGCCGGTGCCCCACTCCGCATCCGGGGTGTTGCGCCGAAAGAACAAGGGCAAATCGGGTAGCTGGACGCCGTCGTCCAGGTACTGGTCCGCGCAGCCCGCTACGCCGGTGTCGGCCAGATCGGCCTCCGCCTCCGCCAGCACAACTTCGCCCTCAAGCGACGGACCAAATTCCGCGCCAGTGGCAAACATCGTGAAGAGGAGCAGGAAGATCAACCAGATTCCGGTGTCCAGCGACCATACCAACCCTCACCCCGGAAGGAAACCCGGGTGGAACCTTTTTTACACACCCCCGTATCGGTCACGTGGCCGAGGGACGAAAGGGAGCACCGAGAAAAGGCCTTGGAGGCGTGTTTCAGTGAAGCATCGGCCCGACAGGAGCGCCACCACCAAAATGTCATGAATTGTCCCCACGTTGCTGTTTTCGCTGGTTGACCCACCACTATTGACGTGTCAATAGCATTTGACCAGCCACCTCCGGGTGCGTAGGTCTCTACGCAGCAGCAAGCGCCGCCTGCGGCGTCACGCTCCCGCCCAACCACGGAGCGCGTCGAGGAAGCTCGCGCCGTACTTGGCGAAGCGTTTTTCGCCCATGCCGTGAACCGCCATCATCGAGCTGCGCGTGACCGGGCGCTTCTCCACCATGTCCGCGAGTGTACGGTCGGCGGCGACCACATAGGCAGGCACGTCATCGGCGCGGGCAAGCTCAGCACGGACCTCCTTGAGCCGAGCCAGAAGGTCGCGCTGAACCCCTACCGGAGCGCGCGTCTCCGGGCGCATCCGGGTGACCTTCTTTCCCAGCGGGAAGTTCATTCGGAAGTCCGGGGCCTGCTGCAGCATCACCTGCCGCCCGAGCGGGGCGACACGGACGACCGCGAAGGACCGGTCCATTCCGCCCACCCCGCCCACCGTACGGTTGATGAGCAAGCGCTCGGTGGCCCCGGCCCGCTCGAGCTCGGCCAGCACGCTCTCGACCTCGGACCTTGTAAACTGGCCGAGGATGCCGAATGTGCTGAGGCGCTCAAATCCGAACGCAGCGATCGCGGGGTCCGACGTACCCACGAGCACCTTGGCCACGAGCTCCGCCCTGAACCCGTCACGCGGCCCTGCCTTCGCCGTCATCCGAACGAGGCAGGACAGGGCCTTTCGGACGATGATCTCCTCGTCCGGAGCGAGCCGCTGGGGCCCGACTTCCATCGTTCGCCCCTCGCGGCACGCATCGCAATCCCCACAACGAGCCCACGCCGGGTTGTCCCCGAAGTACTCGAGAAGGTAGCGACGGCGACACCCGGAGCGCGCGTAGTCCACCATCTTCTGGAGCTTCAGGAGCT
>SHYV01000060.1 GCA_009692605.1 Myxococcales bacterium | reverse complement strand
GACGCGAGGCGAGCGAGCGCAGCGGACTGCGACCGGTGGGCTTCGCGCACCTGATCCACCACAGACCGGCGGGTGCGGTCAAAAACGACGCCCACAAGGCGGGCCCCGATCGGAAGGTCGAGCGGGTGAATCTCCAGGGTCCCGCCCTTCGGGACGAGCCCATGCACGTCCAGCAGCGTGAGCCGATCGTCGCAGATGTCCTGCGCGCGCCCGCGGCGAGTGATCATGTCCTGCGGCTCCAATCGGCTGGGCGCCTCAAGCAGGGTCGGCCGCCCGCCCGCGATCTCGACGGGCTCCACCCAGCCCATACGGCCGCGAATCCAAAACTGCTGGCGAAGCACCTCGCCACCGTCCGGCCCCCGTACGATCGCCTCAAGTCGGTACGGCCAGCCGCGGCGGGTGTCCGGCGCCCAGAACGCCGCGGGGATCAGCCAACTGATCAGCTTGACCTGCTCCTCGTCCGGGCTCAGCGCGAACGTGAGCCCATCCTCGATGCGGTACGTCAACAGGCGATCGCGCTGGATCGCGCCGCCGTCGAGCACCGGCCGCACCACAAAAAGCAGGCCCAGCCCAAGCAGTACGACGAACCAGCCAAAAGTGCGGGAGAAGTTCAAGGCGCCACGCCAGTCGAGGGCGTTTCGGCGGCTGGCGAGGTGAGAAGATGCGTCCAGGCCACGTCGCCGGACCCGAGGGAGATCCGGCGGCGGAAATCTCCTGCTTCGGCGCTGCCCCCGCGCACCAGCGGGGCGAGTAGGCCCCGCCGCGTGTCCCCGTCGGTGCGCTCGAAGACCAGCCAACGGCAACCGAGCAGCGGGTCGCATACCAGCCCGGTCTGGGCGCCGGCGATGGTGGCCTGGTTGATGACGGCATCGAAGCGACTCCGTATGGTCAACTCGGCCAGATCGTCCATCGCGGCCCGAACCCCGTCCCAACTGGCATCCGGCTCATCGAGCGTGGACGTCGTATACCCAGCCAGGCCGCGCTGGGAGAGGTTCACCAACAGCGGCGAGAGCTTGACGTCGAGCTCAGGGCGACGGAAACGCGCGCGCGCGCCGGGACCGACGAACACCGCCACATGAGCGTCCGAGCCCTGAGAGGCCCGCGCGGCGTACCGCACCGGGTCGAACGGATCCTGCAACGTGATCCTCAGCCCGTCCCCATCGTAGCGCGCTGTGGTGAGCCCGCTGCGCGCTGAGAGGCCCTCGATGAGCGGCATGGCGAGCGGGATACTGTCGGCGTACAGCGGATTGTCAGCGAGAGGTCGCCCGATGGAGGTGACGATGTCGGCGCCGATGTCAAGCTGGTCGTTGACGTCCCGAACGCTGATGACCTGAACGGTAGGGCGCGCCGCCATCGAGGGCGTAAGCAGGAACCGCAGCAGCGCGACGTGTGACGGCCGCACGCGCGGCAGGTGCTCGGAGGTCAACGTCGGAGTGCTGTCCAGAACATACAGCGAAGCGCCGAGCGCCTCGCCCAGCGCGAACGCGGCGGGCAACGTAGTGGGCTCGTCGGAGGAGCCCGGGCACATCACCAACAAGTTTCCGTCCCGCGCGTCACCCGGGGAGCTCGTCCGCACGATCACGCGCCAGTCGGGCCCATCCAGTACGGCGAGGGCCCCGTCGCGACGAACGGTGAGGCCGAATGCCCGCGCCGCGGCGGCCGCGATCCGGAGCTGCTGTTCGTCCCCGTTGGCCTGCCAGGCCTCCAGCGGGCCGAAGAGCGCCCCCTGCATGGCCAGCAGCGTCGACTCCTCGAAGTCGGAGACCGTCAGCCAGGCAGGCGGGTCGGAGATGGTCCCGACCAACCTGACCGGATCGGCGTCCAGCCCGAGGTTCGCCGCAGCGTTCCACCCATCCGCGCTCAGCCGAACGCGCGTGCCCTCCCCCTCACCCACCAGAATGTGCAGCTGCTCCTCCAGGGCGCGCAGCACGCCGACGTCGAGGTCAGGGGGAAGCTGGCCCGGTGCCTCGATCGAGGGCTCCTCCCCCGCCCCGACCCGCTCGACCCGCACGATGGGCAGCTCTCCGCTCAGGTCCCGAATCGCCCGCTCGCACTCGGGTCCCGCCGCGGCGCACACGAGCGCGGCGCGCGCGTTCAGCTTCTCGGCCAGACCAGCGGCCACCGCCGGCGAGAGAGGCGCGTCATTGACCACAGCCACCGCAAACTCGTGTCCTCCCTCGCGGTTCCAGAACCCCGCCCCCCGCTCCCCACCGACGCTGTAGACCGCCCCGCGTCGTCCAGACAGCAGCGTATTGGCCAGCGCTGGCTCTTCGCGCACGTCCCGCACCGTTCCCTTCCAGAGCTCGATCGCCCACGACGTCGTAGACGACGCCGTCTCTTTCAACGGCTCCGGGGCGGGTGCGGGCAGCAAAACGGCCAGCCCATACCCGACCAGCGAGCCGAGCCCGAATCCAGTGAAGCTGGTGACCACAGCGCCGAAGATCGGCCGCCAGATCTCGCCGTACCGCACGCACCGGAGCGCGATCAGGGCGCTCAAGAGGTACCCAAACGCGAAGAACTGCTGGGCGCCGAGGTCCGGCAACCACCATGCCAGAGCGCGAGCGAACAGGGCCTTGGCCACGAAGGCGAGCCCTGCGGCGATCAGGAAGGGCCGTCCACCGGCCAGGTTCAGGTTCCGGATCCCGGGGAGTCGAACGAACGCCCGGTAGGTCACGATGATGATGACCGCCTCGGCGAGCGTGGACACGATGCGCCAGGGCTGCAGCCAGCTCAGCGCGAGCAGGCCGGAGACGCTGATTCCACCGACGTCCCAGCCGTACCGACGGCTGGCGACGCTGCCCACCCAGGCGCCAAAGAGCAACAGGATGTAGGCCCGCGGACTGGACAGGAAGCTCAGCGCCAGATCCTCGTACGCCAACTGGAAGCCCTGCAGGGAGATCGACGTGTATGGAAGGACGATGAACCGAAGCACCGCCCAAACCACCAACACCGGCACGCCGACTCGGGTGATCCCCGCCGAGAGGCCCGTCCGCCACAGGGCGTTCGCCGCAAGAGGCACAACCACGAAGCCCATCGAGTGCAACGACGTGCTCAAGCTGCCCGCTCGCGTGGCAAAAAGCGGCAAAAGCCCGCCCTCCACCGCCACCCGCACCCCGACCGAGACCACCAAGACGAGAAGGAACCGCTCTCGGCCAAAAAAGGGCGTCCAGGGCCAGTTCGGCGTGATCCGATCGGACACGCTGACAACGACCAGCCATGCCAGGAGGATCTCGACCCCCATGAACGCGGCGGTGACCGGCTGCAGGACGAGGACACAGGCCAGATAGCCAGGCACCACGATGCCGGTGAAATTCCAGCCGAACGTCTCGACGAACACCCAGAGCACGATGAGCCCGATGACCACCGGGCCGACGATCGAGGCATCGACGGACGACGCAGGCAGGAGCAGAAAGTCCATCAGGCCCGCGCGTAGAAGGGGAAGAGCGACACCTGAACGAGCCCGTCCCCGCTGAACGCGACGGGCTCCACCTTCGCCCCAAGCTCCTCGAGGGGGCGCATCAGCATGTCCAACTGCTCACGAAGCGTACGGAGCGTGCTGGAATCGAGCCGCTCAGGCACCACGGTGATCTCCAGCGCCAGCCCGTGGTACTCGGCGTGCACCCGAATCATGACGCGGGAGTTGTCCACGAGGCAGCCATCCACGACCTCAAACAGCAGCTCCTCCAGCTCTGCCGCCGGTGCCGCGATGGCCTGGGCGAGCCCGGGCGCGTCCACCGCGAGCGATGCCGCTCGGTCCGGGCCGATGCGCTCGACTACCCGCACCAACGCCTCGTGAAGGCGCGCCCGCTCCGACCGGTCCGCTGCCGAACCAATGGGCACGACCTGCACCAGGAACCCCTGCGGCACCCGCGCTGCCACGATCTGCGTGACCAGAAGCTCCCGGCGCCCATCCTCGGTGAGCACGCGGGCGCTGCGGCCGGCCACCGCGGTGCGGAGCGCCCGCACGCTGTCCCGCTCGCTCCCCCCCGCAATTCGGCCGAGGGCCCCAACCAGCGGGCTGCCGTCCTCTACACGAAGGTACTCCGAAAACCCGCGGCTCATCACCATCAGGTCACCCCCGAGCGAGAACACGGCGGCGATCAGCCCCCCGTCCGACAGCGCCATCTCCCACCACCGGGCAGACTCGGCCGACCGCTCCACCGCCCGCACCGCGAGGCTCGCGCGGACGTCGGCGTACTCCACCGCAGTGTCGGCCCGCATCGCGCCGGCCAGCGGGCCCAACATCTCGCCTCGCAGCGGGTCGGAGGCCGGGCTGGCAAGGCCGATCGCGCCGACTATGCCCCCCTCTTCTTCGACGGGGACCATCCAGAATCCCGCGTGCCAGACGCTCCGGGTGGGGAGGGACTCAAGCTCGGGTACGACAGGCGTACGCCCCGACCGCGCGACGACGGCCGGAGGGTCGCTCGCGTCCCAGACCACCGCCCCATCGCCGTGCAGGGCAGCCAACGCGGCCCGCCCCTCCAACCGCGCCCGCACCAGCGTCGCCGTCGGGCTCCCGCCTGCTCGCCAGGCCACGAGGTCCAACGCCGCGAACGCCCCGGACGCGGCATCGAGATAGCGTACGACCGCCGGGATGATCGCCAGCGCCAGCACCGGAATGAGGGGAAGGTCAACTTGACCCAAACGCAGGATGAATACGGCGAGGGTGCCGCCCGCCGCCACTGCGCCACCGGCCATCAGCGCCCGCTCGGGGGATAGACGACGAAGGGCCATGCCGAACGGCAACGCGAGCAAGACCACACCCAGCGTGACCCACGCTCCCGGCGGCGACCGCAGAAATGCTCCGTTGGCCTTTGCGCCGAGCGCGACCGCGAGGACCCGCCCCCGATCCACCGGCTCGGCGACGCCCGGAACGAACACCTCGTCCGCCAGCACCGGATCGGCGGCGAGGACGACGACCGTTCGACCGCGCAGGAACTGCCCGTCTCCGGCAAGCTGGTCCGCGCTGATCCCGACGAGCCCGCGGAGGCCCTCGGGCAACGGAAGCGCGTTCCCCCGAAAGGTCCTTACCCTGCCTTCCGAGTCGGTCTCCAGACCGGGGGGCTCGGGGCTGGCGCCGTTGAGCCACTTGCTCCCTTCCGGGAACGCAGCGTAGACCGGCTCCGCCCCGGCGGCGCGGGCGGCGCGGACCGCCTCGTCAAGCGGTCCGGTGACCAGCACCGCGCCGAGCTGCGGTGGCTGCATGAGCGCGCCGATCCAGTCCGTCCCACGAAGGGAAAACGTGCTCGCTGAGACCGCACCCAGCGCCACGATGGCGGCACCGATCAACGGGCCGCGCACTCGAACCGGCGTCACCCCGGCCCCGCGACTTCGGCCCGCTGCGCGAAGGCTCGAAGGCGGGTCAAGCGGTCAGGCTCCGCCCAAACTCGTCGGTCGCGGCGATCAGCTCCGCCAGAATGCCATCCTCGAACGCACTGTGCCCGGCGTCGGGAACCACGACGAGGCGAGCCTCCGGCCACGCCACCGAAAGGTCCCAGGCGCTACGCATCGGGCAGACGACGTCGTACCGACCCTGAACGATCACCGCCGGCACGTGGCGAATCCGTCCGACGTCGTGCAGCAGCTGATCATCGCGCGTGAAGAAGCCGCGGTTGATGAAGTAATGACACTCGATCCTGGCGAATGCAAGCGCAAAGTCATCGGTGGAGTAGTGGTTCACCATGTCCGGGCTGGTGACGAGCTTCGAGGTGCGTCCCTCCCAAACGCTCCACACCTTCGCGGCCGCGAGCCTCAGGTTCGCATCCGGGGAGGTCAACTGGCTGTGGTAGGCGGCGACGAGATCGGCGTGCCCCTCGCTGGGGATCTGCGCGAGGTAGTCCTGCCAGTAGTCGGGGAAGATCCAGCTTGCTCCCTCCTGATAGAACCAGTCGATCTCGCGTTTACGCAGCAGGAAGATGCCCCGAAGCACCAGCGCGAGCACGTTCGCAGGGTGCGTCTCGGCGTACGCGAGCGCGAGAGTGCTCCCCCAACTGCCGCCAAAAACCAGCCAGCGTCGCACACCGAGCAGCTCCCGAAGCCGCTCCATGTCGGCGACGAGGTCCCATGTGGTGTTCTCGCGAAGCTCCGCGTGCGGCACGCTCCGCCCGCACCCGCGCTGGTCAAACAGGATGATTCGGTAGCGCGCGGGGTCGAAAAAGCGCCGATGCACGGCGTCGCAGCCAGCCCCGGGCCCGCCGTGTACGAAGACCGCCGGGATTCCCTTCGGGTTGCCGCACTCCTCCCAATATATCTCGTGAATCTCGGACACGCGGTGCATGCCGAAGCGAGTGGCCTGGATCTCTGGGTAGAGCATCCGCGCTGATAAGCTGAAACGACCAGCGTTGCGTGGCCGGCAGCGGTGTGGCCGCCGATTGGTTGGCAGGCCCCGGGGTGGGCGGCGACTGGGTAGCCGGCGACTGGGTGGCGGGGAGCGTGAGGCGTCGAGGCTACCGCGTCAAGATTTCGATGATGTTCTCCCCTGCCCCGGCTGCCCCGGTGTTGAGCCCTAGCGCCGCCCCGAACCCACGTGCAGACGACTCGGTGGTCGTGGAGGCCTCGGGGCCAATCCCGCCGTACGCGCCGGGCAAGGCACCGCAGCCCGAACCGCCGTCTACGCTCCAGGTCGGTCCCCAACTGTCATGCTCGAAGGCTGGATCGACGACGTTGAAGCCGAGATCCGTCGAGCAAAGCGTACCCGAGACGGCGAGGGTGCCCGCCACCATCGGCCAGGTGGTCGCCGGATCGGTGGGCTGCTCGTCGAGGAAGACCAGCATCGGCGAGGCGACGCCGGGCTCATAGGTCGCCCACGTGCCGGATGGTTCGTGCAACGCCAGCAACTCGGTGAACCCAAGCAGGCCGTACGCGAGGCTGCGGTGGTCCCCGGCTGAGTCAGGCGCCCCAAGCGGGTCGCCGTTGGCCCGATCGTCCCACGTGAAGGTGGTCACGCCATCGTCGCTGGAGCGGACCAGCAGCGTCCATCCGCCGCCATCGAGCGTCATGTCGCACCAGGCCTCCACCACCCATCCCTCAAGGTCAAGCCAGTAGACGCCATCCCCGCCGCTGCCCCCTTGATCGAGCGCGGCCTGGCAGTCGTCGACCGGGCAGCTCTCGTCGCCGCCCGCGCAGGCACGGGCCGTGGCCGACGAGACGACCGGGACCCCGTCCTCGAACCCGTCGTTCGCTGACGCGGTGCACTCCCACACTTCACCCACGCTGATCGCAGCGGCGGGGACCGTGTCCCCATCGTGGGTCGAGGTGGTCGCGTCGGTGTACGCGGCGCCGTCGCGGGTCCAGACAACGCTGATGCTGACCGGGTCATCGTCGAGATCGCGCACGTTGGTGACCGCGCAGACGATGTCGTCCACGCCTTCGATGGGAGAGGGCGTAGCGGAGACCTCAAGGTTGTCGGGCGCGCTGTTGGCGACCGTCGTGGAGGTGGTGATCGCCTCCCCTTCGAGGTCGCCGTCCGACGGGGTGGCCTGCACCTTGACCGTGTCGCCACGCTCGAAGTTGAAGCTGGCGAACGAATCGTCGGTGTCGATCACGTGGTTCCCGTTCACCGACCAGACCCACGTGTACGAGATCGCGTCCCCGTCGGGGTCCTCATCGAGCGGCACACCAGAGGCGTTCTCGTTGGTGTGGAGCGGATCGGGGCTCAAGGTCAGCGAGGTCATGGTGGGCGCCGTGTTGCCGATGGTCACCAAGGCCTCGCCGGCGACACCGTCCATGACACCATCGTTGGGGACCGCCCGCGCGGTCCAGACCTGCCCCTTCGAGGTCGCGTCTGCAGGCAGCGTATCGGTGGAGCTGGCCGTGGAGAGCACTCCATCGACGTACCAGACCCAGCTGTAGGTGACGACGTCGCCGTCAGCGTCCACCGAGTCGGTCACGACGCTGCCTACAAGGTCATCCCCGGTGACGGGCTCGCCCGGCGTGATGGTGATCTCCGGGCTCTCGGGCGGCGTGTCCACGATCACGTCGATGCTCGCGGACGCCGTCGCCCCCGCAGGGTCGGTGGCGGTCGCGGTCAAGGTGTGCGGCCCGGGTGTACCCAGCGCGGCGATCACCGTCGCCGTACCGTCGGTGCCGGCGTTGGCCGAGCCAAGTTCACCGAGCACGCTGTCGCTCCAGGACAGGACGAGGTCAGTGGTGTCGTCATCCTCGTCGCTCACCGTAGCCGAGAGGCCGATCGAGCCCGACGACACCGTGTCGAGGTCGGCCGGGAACAGGATCGTGAGGCTGGGCGGAAGATCGACGACCACGCTGACGCTGGCGTCGCAAGCGTGGCCCTCGTCGTCGAGCACCTGGACGGTGACGATCTGGGCGCCGTCCGGCAAGACCGCAGAGGTGTCGGCGCCGTCCGCGATCGCCCCACTCGCGGTGGAGGTCCAATAGATGGACAGCGCATCGCCCTCGGGATCGTCGATGTCGGCGATCAGCGAGACCTCGGTGCCGCTGAGAAACACATCGCCTTCAAGGGGCGAGGTGACGACGCAGGTGGGCGACTGATTGTCCACCGGGCCATCCTTGCCGGTGCAGCCGGTGATCACAAGGGCGAGCGCCAGCGCTGGGCCATGAACGAACCGCGAGGGGGGTCGGGTGAGGATTCGGGAGGGTCGCATCCGGGCATTCTACCCGGGTACGGCGTCGGTGCGTGCCCCAGTCGGCCTTCTCACGTCCCAGATCCCGCTGCGAGTAGGCGCATGAACCAGCTCGGCCAATCGCAGCAGGTACCGCTCGCGAGGCCAGTCCTCCGCCCCGAACCGCGCCACGTGATCGGTGCGCACCTGACTGTCGATCAGCTGGACGCCCGAGACCGAAAGCCACCGCGCGAGCGTCACAAACGCACACTTGGACGCGTCCGGATCGTGCGCGAACATGCTCTCGCCGAAGTAGACGTCGCCAAGGCTCACGCCGTACAACCCGCCGACGAGCTTGCCGTCCTTCCACGCCTCCGCGGAGTGGGCGAGCCCCAGCTCGTGCAGCGCGATGTAGGCGCGCTGCATCCCTCGGGTGATCCAGGTGCCGCGCTGGCCTGGACGCGCGCGCGCCGAACAATTTTGGATCACCTCGGCGAACGCCGTGTCGAACCGAACCTCGTAGTCCCCGCGCCGGAGGATCTTCTCGAGCGACCGCGGGACGTGGATCTTCTGGGGCTCAAGCACGAACCGCGGATCGGGGGAGTGCCACCAGATCGGCTCCCCCTCGGTGTACCAAGGGAAGATCCCCGCCTGATACGCCGCGAGCAGCCGTGGCGAGGACAGGTCCCCACCGACCGCCAACAAGCCGCGCTCCGCCATGTGGGGCGGGGGGAAGATCGGCAGCTCATTCAGACGGAAAACGGGCATCGCTACCGGAACCAAAGCGACGGCAGTTCATCCAGATCCACGTCGGACGCATAGTCGGCGAAGAACGGCAACAGGGCCGCGCGCAGCGCCGCCGTCGCCTTGAGCGCGCCGTCCAACGCCTCCCCCCACGGGGCTCCGGCGGCCTCGACGGCAGCGCTGCGGGCGCGGGCGCAGACCTGGGCCTCCCGTTCGGGATCCCCCCCGCGCTCGAGCGGCGCGCCGGCCGGCATGGGCCCGAACGGATCGTCGGGGATGGCGTCGTAGTAGGCCCGGAATTGGCTGGTCGGCGCCAGAACCGTACGAAGCCCGTGGCGCGCCCCGAGCGCCGCCTGTAGACGGAGGCAGGCGTGCTCCCGCCAGTCAAGCTCGGCGTCGAGGGCAAAACCCCAGTCCCGCTGGTGCACAGCCTCGGGCCCGTTGACGATCCAGTGGCAGATCTCGTGAAAGATCATCTGCGCCGTGCTGTCGTCGGGGTCCAGCGTAGAGCGGGGCCCGAGCTCCAGCAGGCCCTGCCCATCGGTCGCCGAAAAGATCGCCGCGTTCCGGCGGACTCTCAGCCCCAGCCGGCGAGCGGTCGCCAGCCACACCACGTCCACCGGGTCCATGTACCGGGACTCGATCAGGCGCTCGTAGCCAGTGTTCCAGACGTCTTGCATCGCCGTGAATGGCTAACCAGCAGCGATAGAAATTGCGGGATTCGGCGCGCAATTGTTACCGAGTGTCAATGAAAACCCTCCGTCGTCCCAGCGCGATCGTCGCAGCGATGCTCAGGGCGCACGCCATTCCCGTCCCCCTGCGCGAGGCCGGAAGGTCGGCCGTCCCACAGGCGCAGCCCAGGTCGCCCTCCGGAGTCGTCCGCGTACTGAACCCAAAGGTGGTCTCCTCGGTGAGGGTCGGCCCGTCGTAGGTCATGATGCCGGGGTGGATGGTGACGACGTAGTCCGACTCGGGCTCCCAGCCCTGTTGCGGCGCGATGAGCACGACGTGGGAGCCGGATCCGTAGAACACCCCAAGGTCCACCAGAACGTCAGCGCCCGCCATGTCGGCCACGGTGATCACGTTCGGGGTGACCGACTCCGAGTTGAGGCCCCGGGCGAACACCACAGCCACCGTGGACTCCGGGCTCCCGGCTTCGAGGGGTTGGGCCTGCTCGCCGTCCCCGGGCACGGTCGCGATCACCGGCGAACCGAGACCATCGCCGCCATCCAGACGATCGCCGATCACCTGCCAATAGGCCGCGACCAGCTTCGCTTCGCACAGCGGACTGCACCGCGTACCGGCATCCGCGATGTGGGCATTGGCCCAAGGAAACTTGGCGTCATAGCCAGCAACCGCATCCGGGTTCTCCGCCATCACCCCCACCGCCCGGATGGCCAACCCAGCGAGCCCGGTCCCCTGCTCCAGCGTCTCGGCGTCCACTTCGTGGCCCTGCTCCGCGTACAGCTGTGGGAAGACCTCGGGAAACCAAACGTCCGGCACCTCACCCGCTCCGAGCTGGGAGGCGAGCGCGACGTCGGTCGCCTCGTCCATGCTGGCTCCGCTCGCCCAGCCGTAGTCGGCATCGTAGACCTTGGACCGCTCCATGAACATCGAGTCGAAGGTCTGGTCCGCCATGCCGTGCGAGGTGAGCCCGAACAAGAAGGCCTTGTCCGCGTCGGTGCCGCTGACCCGGATCCAGTCCAGGAAGTCCATCTGGAAGAGCTCCCAGTGCGCCATCTCGCCGTAATCGTCCCCGACCGCGTAGCCTCCGTCCGGAAAAAGCGCCCCGTTCAGCAGGTACGGGCGCATGTCATCCCGGGACAGTAGGTCCTTCAGCTCGCCCTCCGGCAGCTCGTCGACAGCCTGAAGGGTGATCCATTGGTGGCTGGTCAGGCCATTTGCGAAGCCAAGCTGTGCGAGGAGCAGGAGCATACCGCAGCGTATCTCCGCCCCGGGAGCGCCTGCCTACGCGAGTCCGCGGGTCGAGGTAGACCGGGGCCAGCGCGAGCTCGCCGCCCGGCGGCTCCGAGAGCTTGAGCGCTGACCCGTACGCAAAACGCAGAACCAGGACGCCCGGAGCCCCGTAGAGCCCCGAACGTCCCGCTCCGGTTCAGCCTGAGAACATCAGGCCGCTCTCTCAGCTCTCCTCGAGCGCTTCCTTGCGCGAAAGCCGGATCTTGCCCATCTTGTCGATGTCGATCACGCGCACGAGCACCTCGTCGCCCTCGTTGACGATGTCGGTGACCTTGTTGACGCGCTCCTTGGCCAGGTGGCTGATGTGCACCAGACCGTCCGTGCCCGGGAAGATCTCGACGAACGCGCCGAAGTCGGTGATGCGCTTGACGACGCCGACGTAGAGCTTGCCAATCTCCGCCTCTGCCGTGATCTCGCGGATCATCGCGATGCACTTGGCGGCGGCGACCTTGTCGCTGGACGCCACGTCCACCTTGCCGCTGTCGTCGACGGTGACGCGGCAGCCGGTCTTGTCCTGCAGGCCGCGGATGACCTTGCCGCCTGGGCCGATGAGCTCGCGGATCTTGTCGGGCTTGATGTGCAGGCTCGTGATGCGCGGCGCATATTCAGACATCGTGTCGCGGACCGTCGGGATGGTCTTGAGCATCTCCGAGAGGATGTGCAGGCGGCCTTCGCGCGCCTGGTTCAGCGCCTTGGACATGATCTCACGGGGAACGCCCGAGATCTTCGTATCCATCTGGAAGGCGGTGATGCCGTTCGCCGTGCCGGTGACCTTGAAGTCCATGTCGCCGAGGTGATCCTCGTCGCCGAGGATGTCCGAGAGGACGGCGAACTCGTCGCCTTCCTTGATCAGGCCCATCGCGATGCCGGCGACGGGGGCCTTGATGGGCACGCCGGCGTCCATGAGCGCGAGCGTGGAGCCGCAGACCGTCGCCATGGACGACGAGCCGTTGGACTCGAGCACGTCGGACGTGCAGCGGACGACGTAGGGGAACACCTCCTGGCTGGGCATGACGTACTGGATCGCCCGGTGCGCCAGCGCGCCGTGGCCGATCTCGCGGCGCTTGGGGCCGCGAAGCGGGCTGGCCTCGCCGGTGCAGAACGGCGGGAAGTTGTAGGTCAGCAGCCAGCGGCGGAAGAGCCCGGTGGTGCCGGCGAAGTCGAGGCGCTGCGCGTCGTCTTCCACGCCGAGGGTGCAGGCGACGAAGGCCTGCGTCTCGCCACGGGTGAAGACCGACGAGCCGTGCGTGCGGGGGGAGACGCCAACTTCGGTCCAAATCGCGCGGATCTCGTCGGTGGCGCGGCCGTCGAGCCGGGTGCCCTCTGCGATGACCATGGTGCGCATCTCGTGCTTCATCAGCTTCTCGAAGATCGCCTCAGCCTGCGCTGCGGTGTTGGCGGCGGCCGCCTTGTCGTCGATGCCGGCGGTCGCAGACGCGATCGCGGCGACCTTCGCCGCCTTCATCGCGTCCTTACGCTCGAACTTGCCGGGGGTCCGCAGGGCGACGTTCACCGACGCGCGGGACGACGCCTTGATGGACGCGACGAGCTCGGCGGGAGGCGCGGGCTGGTCGTCAACCGGGCGCTTCGCGGCGGAGCCGGTCATCACCCGAAGCTGCTCGATGGCCGCGCAGATCTTCTTGATCTCGCCGTGGGCCAGATCCATCGCGTCCATCATCGTGGCCTCCGCGACTTCCTTGCCGCCGCCTTCGACCATGCAAACGGACTCGGCCGTTCCGGCGACGACGATGAGCAGCTCCGCGCCGTCCATCTGGGCCATCGTGGGGTTCACGACGAACTTGCCTTCGATCGACGCGACGCGCACGCCGGCGACGGGGGTCTTGTAGGGGATGTCGGAGATGTGGAGCGCGGCAGAGAGGCCCGAAACCGACATCACGTCGGTGTCGCAGGCGGGGTCGAACGACATGACGGTCGCGATGCACTGGGTCTCGAAGCGCCAGGTCTTGGGGAGCTGCGGGCGGATGGGGCGATCGATGACGCGGCTGGCGAGGATCTCGCGCTCGTTCTGCCGGCCTTCACGCTTGAAGAAGCCGCCGGGGATCTTGCCGTAGGCTGCGGTGCGGTCCATGTACTCAACGGTCAAGGGGACGAAGTCAAACCGCGAGGGGCTCGTACCGGCGACGGCGGTGCAGAGCACCTGGCTGTCGGCCATGGATACGACGACGGCGCCCGACGCCTGCTTGGCGTACTTGCCAGTGGAGAGGGTCATGGTGCGGCCGCCGATTTCGACGGACACGGAGAAGGGAGTGAGAGGTTGCATTGGATATACCTGTTTTTGTGTGTGTACGATCCCCGAACAGTCAGGGAGTCGTGGGAGGGAGGACGCCGCCGGTCACAACGACCGGACAGCACCGGTGCAGGTCGCGTCCAAAACGGACGCAGCGCTGCGCCATGCCCCGTCACAAACCTATAGGTACAGCCAGCAATTTCCCCGTAGACCTACTCAGGGTGAGCCCGGATCCGGCCCCGCACCGATCCGCCTGCCCCGGGAGGGTGCAGCGAAGATGCGAGGTGGACGCGCTCAGCCCGCGAAGACCTGCGAAGCGTATGCCTGCAAGCGTGCGATGAAGCGAGAGTGTGGCCCGAGGGCCGATTTGAAAGAGCGACGGTCGTGCGGGTGAACCCGCGGAGGCCGGCATCGACCCCGAAAGCAGAAACGGCAGCCCGAGGGCTGCCGTTTGCAGTGAGGCCTACTTGCGCAAGCCGAGCTTCGCGACCACCGCGTCGTACCGAGAGGACTCGGTCGTGCGGAGGTATTTCAGCAGGCGGCGCCTGTGGCCGACGAGCTTGAGCAGACCACGACGAGAGTGGTGGTCCTTCGAGTGCGTCTTGAAGTGCTCGGTGAGGTAGATGATGCGCTCGGTGAAGATCGCGATCTGAACTTCCGGGGAGCCGGAATCGGTTTCGTGAACCTTGAAGTTCGAGATAACCTCGGACTTGCGGGTGTCTGTCATGGCCATGGGTTCTCCTTTGGGTGGATGCGACCGCTACCGAGTGGGCATGGCCTCCCGCAAGGGGGCAGTACGCAGGGGCGGCGTGTATCACGCGGTTGGCCGGTGTCAACCGCCCGGTGCGCCGGGGGGGGATGGAGGCAGCGCGCCCCCGCAGCTCCCCGGGCTCTGGCGAAACGCCTCCGCGCCCTGACGGCAGGCCTTCGCGTACAGGCTGTCCTCCCCGGCGGGGCAGGATGCGGGCACCATCGCCGGGTCGGGGCCGACGGGTGCGCAGGCGACGACCATCCCCACGAACGTCCCCACCTGCACCGCGTAGGCCGCGGTTCCGGCGCTCACTCGGGCGACCTCCGCCGCGCCGGGGTACCCGCGGGCCCAGCGTTGAACGCCGTGCGCGGCACAATCGGCCACGAACGGCCCTGTCAGCCGCTCACACCTTTCGATCTGGGCGAGGAGGTCCGCATCCGGGTGGGCGTCGAGCTGCTGCAGCGCACAGTCAGCGGACGGACCACACGCCTCGAGCAGCTCAATGGGGGTCAGGGCTTGGGTGTGGAGGGCCACACGTCGATCCGGGCGCACCCTCCCCTGCTCGGCCACCCAGCCGGCGTGACAGTCGGACTCCCATCCCCCCGCCCTCCCGCACGCTTGGTCCATCGCCGCCACGGTCCGAAGCGAGACAACGAGGCGCGTGACACACAGGCCGTAGGCCTCGGGCACCGTCAACCGGTAGCGCTCGCAGGGCGCGAGGACCGCATCAACCTGCATCTGCGTGGCGGTGGCTGGGCCTCCATCGCACCCGGCCATGAGCCCGACCAAAGCCATGAGCCCGCTCATCGGGAGAGATGGGGCGCGGCGAGACGCCGGCTGCACGCGCTCCGCTCCCGTTCGCTCAGCAACCCGCACAGCGCCCTTCCCTGCGCCAAAGGCAGATCCTTGCGGTGGTCGACGACCCACTGCATCACCGCGGCATCGCGGACGAGCGCGTCCTGAACCGCAGGCGCCAGGGCGATGACCCCCGCGGCGTCGCCGGCGGCCTGGATCTCGGTGTACTGACAGCCGTCGCGCTCAAGCCCCTCAAGGCGATCGCAGTCCACGTCCTGCCCGCCCGCACCCGAGCACGCAGTGGAGCCGGCCGGGAGCAGCCCGAGGATCGGTCCCAGAAGCAAGAGGGCGCACACGCCCTGTCGGGCGGCACCCAGCGTGCCATCAAGAGCGCTCATTCGGTCACCGGCACCGCCCGGGCCGACGGGGCTGGCACCGTCCCGTCATCCGGGGCGTCAAACGTCCTGGTCCAACTGGCCCTCAGGTCCTCGACCCGCTCCCGATTGACCCCTCCGTCACCCCAGCCGAACCGCGACGCGGACCGCACGTCGACCAGGCTGTGGGCGGTGTCGACGCGCAGCTCCAGATCGTCCTTGAACCCGAACACGCGTGAGGAGACGGTGAGGCGGAGTGAGGTCCGGCCCCCACCCGCGAGCTCCGTCCGAGGCATCCCCACGCCGATGTTCCGGAGCCGGACCAGCGCGTTGTTCGGGAAACCGACCCCGTTGGGAGGGCGAAGCGGCTCGATGTAGTGGGTCGTATCGGAGGGGAGGGCCTCGCTGCTCACACAATTCGGCGTGGATGGACACGGCGCGAGGTGGCCGGGTAGGGCTGGCGCCGGGTCCGAGCAAGCAGCGAGGAGTAACGGAACGAGGCGGACCCACACAACAGCGGGCAGCGCGGGTCGGAGCGCCGGTCGCACGGCGACGCCGGACCTCATGCAGCGCCTTCCTGCGCGAGCTGCGCGGCCCACAACCCCGCGTACAGGCCGCCCGCGCGGACAAGGTCAGCGTGGGTACCCTCTTCGATCACACCCCTGTTGAATACGACGATGTGGTCGTAGTCCATGGTTGTCTTCAGCCGATGCGCCACCGTCACGATCGTGCGCCCGGCGCGCGCGAGCAGCACAGCCGTGATGCGGGCCTCGGTGTCCGGATCCATCGCGCTGGTGGCCTCGTCGAGCAGCAGCACCTCTGGCTCCCGGGCCAACGCACGAGCGACGCAGAGCAGCTGGCTCTCCCCTCGCGACAGGGTCTCACCCCCTGCCCCCACTCGCGTCTGTGGCTCCAACCGCGAGGAGAGCCCGAGCTCGTCGAGGAGCACGGCTGCGCGAACCGCGCCCGTGCCGAGGTTCTCCGCCACGGTGCCCGGCAGGAGCTGGACCGACTGGGTGACCAGCCCGATGTGGGCCCGCAAGTCGGCGAGCGAGAACGAACGCAGGTCCTGACCCCCGACCTCCACCCGACCCGCCATCGGGTCACGAAATCTAGCCAGAAGCTGGATGATCGACGACTTACCCCCGCCGGTCGGCCCCACGATCGCGGTGCGCCGACCCACCGCGACGTCGAAGCCGACGCCCTCGAACACCGGCTGACCCATCACGTAGGCGAAGTCGACGTCTACAAGCCGCAGCCCGCTCCCCACCCCGGCCCACTCGGTTGGGGCTGTCGGGTCCACCACGGCGCGGGGGGTGTCCAACAGCTCCTTCACTCGGGCCGAGCCGACCCGCGCACGTTCGAGCGTCGTGATGTGGAACTGGAGTCGCAGGAAGGGTTCCACCATCTTTCGGACGTAGTCCACGGTAACCAGCAATATCCCGGCGCTGATCTCCCCAGCCGCGACCTGCTCGGCCCCGGCCCACACCACCGCGCCGATCACCGCGGAGCGCACCCCGAACAGCCCGTTGAAGAACCAGACGCTCTGCAGTCCATACCGAAGGTCCGCGTCGAACCGCGCACGGCCAAGCTCGGCGGTGTGCTCCGCAGCGAACTCGAGCCGGTCCATCGTTCGCAGCAGCGGGATCGCCGCGACGCTCTCTGCCATCCAGCCGCCCAGCGCTGTGGACTCCTTCCTCACATCGGCGAAGGCCGCAGGGGAGACCCGACGGTACCACACCACGAGGCCGATCCAGATGGGGAGGCTCGCAACGACGATGCACGCGAGGCGGGGCGCAGTCACACCCAGCACCGCGAACATCCCGACCACCATAGCGACGTCCCCTGGCAACTGAAGGATCACCTCGCTGAACAGGAGCCGCATCGCCTCTGTGTCCCCGCTGACCCGGGCCAGCAACGCGCCGCTACCGAGCCGGTCGTGCAGCGCGACGTCGTGCCGCAGCAGGTGCGAGTAGAGCCGCTGCTTCAGCGCCAGCATCGCGGCCTGCGCCACGCGCTCGATGCGGACCCGGGCCACCCACGTGAACCCGGCCGACATCACCACCATCAGCGAGTAGCCCAGCGCCCCGAGCGCGATCCAGCCGACGGGCCCACCCGCATCCCCGAGCAACGCATGATCGATGGCCCGCCCCATGGCCCAGGAAGCCGCCAGTGACGCCCCGGAACCGGCCAGCAGGAGCGCCTCTACCAGCACGAGCTCCCGGCGAGCGGGTCGAAAGAGCGGGAGGAGCCAGAGCACCGGCGCTGTTTAGCTCGCCCCGGACAACCTCAGCAGGCCCACCTTCAGCGCGTCGCCCACCGGCCGTTGCAAGAGGGGGTCGTCGCCCTTCGCCAACCAACCATCCCAGGACACCCAGGGCACGTCGCCGTCGAACGGCTTCGCTCCGGACCTTCGAACCGGCGAGATACGACGGGCGAAGGCGGGTAGCTCCCGGGGGGTGGACGAGCGTACGAGGACCTCGCTGACGAGTCCGCGAGCCAACGCCAGCTTGCAGGCCGCCCAGATCCGGGAGAGCTCGGGGTGGAGGAGCGGGTCGCCCCGGCCGGCGAGGACCAGCCGGCCGAGCGCGCGTCCCGCCGCCCGTAGCTCACCGAGAAATTCTTCGAAGACCTCGGCGCCCATGAACCCACGATCAAAGCACAGGACACCGCGGTCGCGAAGCCCGGCCCACCGAACCTCATCTCGGCTCGCCTCATGCAGCGCTCCCCGGGCGGACAACGCGACGCCCCGAACGAGCTGGCGCCATCGTGCGCTTCCCGGGTCTTCCGGCGATTCCGGCGCCGACAGATCGCAGAGCTCGAAGCCCAACGCATCGAGGAAGGGGCGCGGCTTTGGTGGCAAGCGCCCTCGCACCGCCCGCCGCGCGTGATCGAGCACACCAGCGGCGATCACCCGCGCGCTGTCCGCCTCGCGACGCAGGTAGCAGTTCTGCAAGCAGGGCGTGGTGCAGGCCTTGACGACCGCGCGCCGCTCGCGGATGGCAGGCGACGACCACAGCTCACGAAGCGTCTGGTCGCGCACGCTACCGAAGGCTCCCGCTGGAAAATCCAGCTTGCCATCGCACATGATCGCCGTCCCGTCGGCGTTGACGTACAGCTCCTTCCACCCGGCCCAACACGGAGCCTCGAGCGGGGTCAGCGCCTCTGTGTAATAGCGTGGAATTCGTAAAATATCGGCCTTTGACGTTCGGAGTGGGAGCGGGCACTCCTCCACGAGCCAGGCCACGAGCTGCGTGAGCGCGGGGATGTCCCCGGCCTCGAACCACATGCCCGCCACGCCGGGATCCTTCGGGTTCCGAAAGAGGTTGAGTATCTGGACCCCGGAGAAGTCCTCGACTTCGAGAAACGTCAACAAGTCAGGGAGCTCGCCGAGGTTGAGGCGGTGAAGGATGACGTTGGCGACGATCGTTCGGCGAGGCTGACCCGCCGCGCGATCGGCTGCCCGGATGGCCCGATACCCGTCGATCATCCGCTGGAAATTGCCTCGCCCGCGGACTCGGTCATGCGTGGCCCCCAACCCATCGATGCTCACATTCATGTGGAGCTGCTCGGGCGGAAGCTGGGCAATCCGCTCCGCCCGCGCGGGAGTGATGAGCGTGCCGTTGGTGGTGATCGTAACGAACATCCGGCGTTCGACCGCGTGTCGCAGGATGTCCTCAAGGTCCTTTCGGACGAACGGCTCCCCGCCTAGCGGATTGAATACCCGGACCCCCCATGCGCTGGCCTGATCGATCAGCCCGTAGAGCTCATCGAGTGTCAGTTCGGGTGAGTCATAGCAGGTGGTGCACATCACACACGACAGGTTGCAGCGCAGCGTCAGGTTGACGGTGAGCCAGTCCGGAGGTGCCCAGCCGCGTGTGGCCAACCTGCTGACGTACTGCAAGGCGTCGCGTTGAAGGGCGGGGAGCGGGCGCACGCTACTTCGGCGCGAACACGAGCGTCTGCGTTTGCCCCGCGGTGATGGTCAACATCTCCGTCTGGTCCAGCCCAGCGTCCTTGTTCAGCACTCGGACCGAATACCGGCCGGCCGGCAACTCAAGGCCGAATTTGGGCGTAGTGCCAATCTTCTTGCCGTCAACGTAGATGTCACCCCAATGGTTTTGGGAGACATTGATGTTGACCTTACCTTTGCCAACAGCCTTCTCGGTCAGGTTCCGATCGAACGCCACGTTCCCGCCGCCGTCCGGCAGCGAAGCGGTGAACTTCACCGAGTCGAAGCCCGAGAGCCGGTACTCGACGCCATAGCGGCTGCCCGCGGCCCCATCGTCCCAGGACACGGGGGTCTTGCCGACGAGCTTTCCGTCCACGAACACCTCGGCGCCGGATGGCGACGACGAAAACACACCAACGACCCAAGGTCCGCCCGGAGCGGCGGTTGGATCGGAGGCCGGCACCGGCTTGCCGGGCGGCTGGGCCGGAGTGTTCGGCGACAAGGTCGGCGCGACGCGCGCGGCCTGAAGCACGACCTGAAGCCGAACCTTGTCCCCGGCCTCCACCGTGACCTTCTCCTCATGCGGCACAAAGCCGGGCGCGGAGACCTTGACCAGATGGTCGCCCGGCGCGATGTCGCGTAGGACGACCGCCGCCCCGGTCCCGACCGGCGCGCCGTCCATCTCGACCGTCGCTGCCGCCGGGGTGATCTTCAGCGAAATGGCTCCAGTCGTGGGCTCGACCTGCGTGACCTGAGTCACGGTCTTCACCGTCTCAGGCTGGGTCGCGTTCCAGCCAATCACCCCGGCCAGCGCCACTGCCAGCACCCCAACCAGGCTGATGGCCAGGATGATCGGCACCCGGCTCGGCGGCTTCGGCGGCAAGAGCGGAGCGGCGTGCGTCGGCGTGCGCGTGCCTCCCGCGAATTCTGGCTCGAGCTCGGTGTCCGCCACGCTGTCGTGCATCTGGCGCGCCAGCGCGGAGCCGCTCTCGGTGCGCGACCGCTCCATCTCCATCTCATCGGCGAACAGCTCGCTCATGAAGTGGGAGAGCAACTGCTGAGTGCTGTCGGGCGACGACGGGTAGAGGAACTCAAGCAGGTCGGCGTGCATCTCGCGCGCATCCTGATACCGATCGTCCGGCTCACGCGTGAGCGCCCGCATCACGATCTTGTCGAGCCGAGCGGGCACGCCCGGGTTGATCGTGCTCGGAGGCTCGACGTCGACACGCTTGACCCGTTCGAGGGTCTTGACCTCGGAGTCGGTCTTGAACAGGCGCCGCCCAGTCAACATCTCGTGCAGCACGATGCCCAGCGCGAAGATGTCCGAGCGCCGATCCAGATCAGCCCCGTGAGCCTGCTCGGGCGACATGTACTCGAACTTGCCCTTCAGCATCCCCGCGTCGGTGTTCTCAGCGCAATTAGCCGCCTTCACGATGCCGAAATCCGCGACCTTGACCTCACCCGTGTAGGACACGAGGATGTTGGACGGGCTGACGTCACGGTGCACGATGTTCAGCGGCTGCCCGTTGATCGCGGTGCGCTTGTGCGCGTAGTCGAGCCCCTTGGCGGCTTCCATGGCGATGTACACCGCAAATTCGCGGGGCAGCAGCTTACGACGCTCGGCGAGCTTGCGGAGCAGGAGCTTGACGTCCTTCCCTTCCACGCACTCCATCGCGATGAAATAATTTTCCCGCATCTTGCCGAAGTCGTAGACCCGGACGATGTTCGCGGCCTGCAGCACCGCGGACACCTTGGCCTCGTCCATAAACATGCGGACGAACTGGTCATTCACCGACAGGTGCGACAGGATCCGCTTGATGACGACGAGGTTCTCGAACCCACCGTGGCCGAAGCTCTTGGCGCGAAAAATCTCGGCCATCCCACCCACGGCGATGCGATCAATAAGGTAGTACTTACCAAATGCCTCCGGGTTGAACGCAGGCGGAGTGCTGCCTTCGTCGGTCGGCGCGGGCTCGCCGGGGTTCACTGAACTACTCCGCCCCGGTCATGTTCAGCGCGACGTCGTCACAGGTCCACCACTCGCGGAGCTTCTCAGGATCGCTGAACTCAAAGCAGACCTCCGCCTGATCGTCGGTCACCTCACCACCATTCTCGTCCTTGCACTGCTGGATGTCCGCGGAGGTCACCGCGAGACCGCAGTCCCGCGCATAATCCGCCATGGGCGCGCATAGTTGGGCGCACGGGTTGGCACAACCGGCAAGTCCGGCGAGGGCGGCGAGCAGCAGGAAACGGAGCATCAGGTAGAGTATAATGCAGTATACGTGCCTACCACCCCGCGACATACCGGCGTGCTGCAAATCGAGCCGACGGACCACTGCAACCTGGCGTGCACGATGTGCGCACCCCATGCAGAGCGCTGGGAGACAGTGCATGGAATTCCGAAGGGTTACCTAAATCGCGCTCTCTATTCCCGCATCCTGCGCGGGTTGGTGGAGGACGACCTTCGCTTCGACCACCTGATCCTCCAGTGGCTCGGTGACCCGTCCTTGCACCCCGATCTCGAGTGGATGCTCGGCGAAGCCGGCCGGGTGCTGCAGGATCGCGTCGGCTACGTCCGTTTTGACTCCAATGCCATCCTGCTGTCCCCCGCCCGCATGGACCGCATCCTCGCCGAGCTCACTCCGGGGGTGCCGCTCACCTGCGTTTTCACGCTGGATGCGGTCACCGAGGCCACCTACCGACAGACCAAGGGGCGCGACGGTCTGGACCGGGCGCGCAGGAACATCCGGCACCTGCTCGCCCGGCGGCGACTGCTCGCCAACCCCGGTCAGGTCCGCGTGCAGGTTCAGTTCGTCATCCAGCCCAGCAACGCGCACGAAGCGGGGGACTTCCTCGCCTACTGGAGGGAGGCGCTGTCGTGCACGGGAGCGGCCCAGGGCCACGGCGAGATCTTGTTCAAGCCCTTGTCGGTCTCCGGCGGCGCGGCCGGACAAGCGGCCGCCAACTCGCTGTACCGCCGCACCCTGCTGGAGGCCGGCATCCGGCCCCTCGCAGGCGACACGCTCTCGGTCACGACATGGGAGGACAGACCCTGGCAACGGGATGACGCCCACGCCGCGCGCGGAGCCTGTCCCGGCCTGTGGTACACGCCGGTGATCCGACAGGACGGCCACCTCGTGATGTGCTGTGCCGACCTCCACAGCGAGCTTGATCTGGGATCGTTGGCGGAGCACGGCTTCCGGACGCTGTGGGAGGGCCCCCGAGCCCGTGCGGAGCGGCAGAAGCACCGCGCGGGCGTTTTTGACGGCGTGTGCCGTACGTGCGGCGGGATCAACTGGTACACCCTCGGACCAGAGAGCTCCGCGATCGGATGATTCGGGCCTACTCCGCGTACATCGCGTCGATCACAGCCGCGAACTTTTCGTTCACCACCTTACGCTTCACCTTCAGCGATGGGGTCAACTCGCCGGTTTCCGGAGAGAAGGGCTCGGGCAACACCGTGAACTTCTTCACGGTCTCCACCTGGGCCAGATCTCGGTTCATCGCGTCTACACCCGCCTGAATGGCCGCGCGGGTCTCCGCCGAATTCCGCAGCGCCGCCGGGGTCATGCCCTTGGCCTCGGCCGCCTTCTGGAGCTGCTCGGGATCGAGGGTCAGCAGCGCGGTGAGGAACTTGCGACGGTCGCCGATGACCACCGCGTCCGCCACCATCGGGATCTGCTTGAGCGCGCCCTCGAGGTTCTTCGGAGCGATGTTCTTGCCGCCCGCCGTGATGAGGATGTCCTTCTTGCGCCCGGTGATCGTCAAGAAGCCAGCATCGTCAAACGCGCCCAGGTCGCCGGAGTGCAGCCAGCCGTCAATGAGGCACTCGTCGGTGGCCACCTGGTCCTTGAAGTAGCCGAGGAAGACATTGGGTCCGCGCAGGCAGATCTCGCCGTCAGCGGCGATCTTCACGTCGCATCCCGGGATCGCAGGGCCTACCGAGCCGAACCGGGTCCGGTCCATGGCGTTGAAGGTCGTCGGCCCTGAGCCTTCGCTCTGACCGTACACCTCGCGGATCGGCACGTCTACGCTGGCGAAGAAATCTAGAATGTCCTTGGAGACAGGCGCCGCCCCGCTGACACACACCATCGCCCGGCCGAGCCCGATCAGCGGGTGCATCTTCGAGAAGACCAGCTTTCGCGCGACCGCGTACTGGAACCCCAGCCATCCGCCCGGCTGCTGGCCCTTGTTCTTCAGCGTGTGCACCTGAGTCGCGACGCCACGCGCCCACCCGACCAGCTTGGCCTTCCCGCCCGTGGCCGCCCCCAGCTTCGCGCTGAGCCCGGCGTAAAACTTCTCCCACACGCGGGGAACTCCGAAGACGACGTTCGGCTGCACCTCGACGAGGTTGTCCTTCAACTTGGCCATGCTCTCGGCGAAGTAAACATGGCTACCCGCCGAAATCGGCAGGTGAATGGAGAACATCTGCTCCGCGATGTGCGAGAGGGGCAGGTAGCTGAGCGAGCAGTGGTCGGGCTGCACCGGCACGAGCTTCAGCGCGGCGTCTGCCGTCCAGGTGAGGTTTCGGTGGGAGAGCATCACGCCCTTCGGCGGCCCCGTCGTCCCGGAGGTGTAGATGAGGGTCGCGAGCTGGTCGGGCTTGAGAGCAGCCATGCGCTCGGCGAGCTGGGCGTCGGTCACGCCGCTTCCCGACTGGAGGAAGGCGTCCCAGCCCTGCGCCAAGGGATGATCCACCACCAGACCCTGCATGCAGACGACCCGCACCAACGCAGGCAAACCATCAAGGTGGGCGGCCACCTTCTGCCACTGGGAGTCGTCTTCGAGCAGCACTAGCTTGGACTCTGCGTGCGAGAGGATGTAGGACACCTCTGTCGCGGAGCACGTCGTGTAGATACCGGCGGGTGCGCCGCCTACGCTCATGG
>SHYV01000059.1 GCA_009692605.1 Myxococcales bacterium | reverse complement strand
CGGGCTTCACCCGGCTCTCAAGGATCCACCGTTGAAGGGTCGCGAGCTCGGTGGTCGGGTAGACCTCGCCCGCCGCGCGGACGGTGAACAGCGGCCCGCGCTCGGCCGGTCGGGGTGCGGCCGGAATCGGCCTCGGCTCCGAGGGGACCATGGTGCTTCCGCTAGCTGGAAACTCCACCTTGAAGACGCTTCCACAGTGGGTGCAGCGGAAGCGCACGGCGCCACGCGCCCTCAGCGAACTCGGGGGCTCGGCGCGGTGGTGAGCCGAGCACTTTGGGCATATGACGTCCATTTAGCCGCCCTGCAACGTCTGGAGGATCTTCTCGATGGCCGCCGCGTCCTGAGGTTTGGTGGCGAGGTACTTCTGGTAGTAGCCGCTCGCACCCGGATTATCACCGTTGTCCTTTGCGATCTGGCCGAGCAGCTTCCAGGCATCCTTGGAGCCGAGCTGTGCGGCCTCCTGCAGGGTCACCGAAGCCTCGTCTGGCTGACCCGCCCTGAGCTGGGCGTTACCGAGCTTGTACCGATGTGTGCCGCTCTTCGGGTCGAGCGCCACCGCCTGACCGTAGGCCGAGACGGCGCCGCTCCAGTCATTGCGGCGAGTCGCGTCTTCCCCGGCCGACGCGGCGTCGGCGCTGGTCATCGTCTGCTGGGAGGTAGAGGCGCCTTGGGGGCTCGGCGCCCCGCGCTGAAGGGCACCGGAGGGCCCGGGTGTGAGCGGGCGCTGGCCTGCGAGCGGCGACGGGGGGGGCTGCGTCCGGTTGATCGGCCGTAGGTTGTCTGGCCGTCCATTTCCGTCGTTGTCGGCGGTCACGTCCGGCTCGTCCACCGGCAGCTCCGCCCCGGGCGGATCGACCGGTCGCAGCTTGTCCTTGATCTGTTGCTCAATCGACGGCTCCTTTGCCGGCTCGGGGGGGGCCACCACGACCTGCGGCGGAGGCGGCTGGGGCACGCCGGGCCCGATCGTGTAGTACCATCCGGCCGCCAGCAGCAGCAGCACGATCAGCCCGCCGACGGCGGAGGTCGTGCTCCCGCTGCTCGACCCCACTTTCTTCTTGACGGGGGCGGCAGTCTTTTGCCTCGCGGCTTTCTGGGCGAAAGGGTCTTTGAACGGAGACGTCGCTGCGGCCACCGGCTTCTGGGCTTCGGATGCACTGGGCTCCTTGCCGTCGTCGGCGGGAGCCTTCTTCAGCGGGGTTGCGACATGCTCGGCCGGCTCGGCGGACTTGGCGAGGTTCAGGTCTTCCCAGATCTGTACGAAAAAGATGTCGAGGTCAGGGATCTCGCCGAGCCCCTTCCAGATTTTGCCGTCGTAGGAGATGACATCCTGATTGGTGACTCGACCGTCTTGGATGTACTTGCGAAGCGTCTTGATGTCGCTGAAGTCGTAGATCAGCCCGATCTTGACCTTCACCTTCCACGTGCTGACCCCAACTTTCTTGAAATCCAGAGTCTGCGAGCGGGTCGCCGCCTCGGCGGAGGTGAGCGGGATGACCTGCGGCTCGGCCGGGGTGGCCAGCGTCGGGTTCAAAGGCCGCCGCAGGTCCGGGACCTTCTGCATGCCGATGCGGGTTGGCTCCTCGTCCCACTCGTTGTCTCCCGGCACGCCCTGCTCAAGCGCCGCTGCCATGCCGGAGGCGAGGTTCGGCGGACGGCTTGATTTTGGGCTGTCCCCGCTGGCGTCCGGCAGCGGGCCCGTGGTGCCGCCTGGGTAGACCACGAAGACGTGTTTGCATTTCGGGCAGGTGATCTTGGCACCGCGCGCGGTGACCTTGGATTCATCCAGCTTGTAGCGTGACGAGCACGCGGGGCAGGTGACGATCAACGAGTCTCCTTCAGACAGGCCATTTGGCCAAAAATCTACCTTATACAGACCATATCGACTTTCGGTACGTTGGTTGGGGGCGAACCGCTACGGGAGCAGGATGTCCATGCGGGCGCTGACCGCGAACACAGTCCGGGGACCGTGTTTGTTGAAGTGTATCGTAAGACGCGGATTGGAGGGGATGCCATCTCGCGACGAGACGGTGCCCGCTCCCAACAAGGGGTGGAAGACCTCGGTGCCCGGCTTGAAATCGTCCGTGGAATCGGGGGTCATTCGCCGACGATCCGGAGGGACGGTGGGTGGCGAGCCGGTGATCAGCGTGCCCCGCGAAGGAGTGGGCACCGCCAGAGGGCGGCCCATGCGTGTGGGGGGCGCCGCGGAGAATGTGGGGCGCGCCGCCGGATCCACGCCGAAGCGGGCCGGACGGGCGCTTGGCTGCGCGGCCGGGAACAGGCTCGCCGGTGGATTGGGGCCGAACGCTTCTTTGGGAATCTCCATCAGGAACCGGGACAGCGCGGCGGGGAAAATGTTTCCGTCCAGACCACGCCGCATCCGCGGTGCGGTGAGGATGAGGCGCTCGCGCGCCCGGGTGAATGCGACGTAGGCGAGCCGTCGTTCCTCCTCGATTTCGGACTCGGACTCAGAACGCGCGTGCGGGAAGCATCCTTCCGTCAATCCGACGACGAACACGGCCGGGTACTCCAGGCCCTTGGCCAGATGTACAGTCAACAGCGTGACCTTGCCACCCTCGCTGGGTAGCTCGTCGGACTGCCCCGACAGCGCGGCGCGATCCAGAAAACTAGCGAGCCGCTCGTAGGGATCGGGCGCGTCCGCGTGCTGATCGTCGTACTCGCGCGCGCTCTCCGATACTGCGCGCGCCAGCTCTTGGATGTTCTCGATTCGGCCCCGGCTCTCGTCGGTGTTCTCCGCTTCAAGGTCGCTAAGGTACCCGGTGACCTTCGCGGTGTGCAGCACGAGACCGCCCGGCGACATCGTGAGGACGGCAGACGACACTGAGTCGATCACCTGAGCGAAGGCCGCGAGCCCCTTTCCGGCGCGCCCGTCGCTCCCGGCCATCCGGGCGGCGCGGTACACCGAGACCCCGTGGCGGGCGGCCTCGGAGCGTAAACTCTCGACGGCCTTCTCCCCAAGTCCTCGGGTCGGCACATTGATGATGCGCAGCAGGCTCATGTCGTCGGCCGGATTCAGGACGACCCGGAGGTATGCGAGGATGTCGCGCACTTCGCGCCGCTCGTAGAACTTCTTTCCGCCGACCAACGTAAATGGGATGCGCGCGTCGGTGAGTACGCGCTCGAATGGCCGGCTTTGCGCGTTCGTCCGGTAGATGATCGCGATGTCGCCGGGTCGGATCGGCATCGCGGGGCCCGCGCCGCGGTTCTGCCCGGTCAGCCGCCGGATCTCGCTGAGCACCATGTCGGCCTCGGCGAGCTCGTCGGGGGCGTGGATGAGCCTGAGCGGCTCGCCCTCCGGGGCATCGGTGCGGAGCGTCTTGTCCTTTCGACCAAGGTTGTTCACCACCACGCCAGACGCAGCGCGGAGGATCAGGGCTGTCGAGCGGTAGTTTTGTTCGAGCCGGATGATCTTCGCCTCGGGGAAGTCCTTCTCGAAGTCGAGGATGTTGCGGATGTCCGCGCCTCGAAAGCTGTAGATCGACTGGTCGTCGTCGCCCACCACAGCGAGGTTGGAACGAGCGCTCGCCAGGAGCCGGATGAGCTTGTACTGCGCGGCGTTGGTGTCCTGGTATTCGTCGACCATCAGGTAGTGGAACTTGTCCGTCCACTTCTTCAGGACCTCGGGAAACTGGCTCCACAGCTCGACCACTTTGCCGATGAGGTCGTTGAAGTCGAGCGCGTTGGCCTTCTTCAGTCGCGCCTCGTAGGCCCCGAACACCGCTGGCAGCTTGTCGCTCCAGCCCGAGAGCGGGCCGGCCTCCTTCAACGCGGACGCGACCTCCTTCGGGCCGATCATCCTGTTCTTTGCGCGGTCGATCTGCGAGCGGAAGTTGGCGGCCGGCGTGCGCTTTGGATCGATACCCTGCTCGGCCAGTAGCTGCTTGAGCACGCGCATCTGGTCATCGTCGTCCCAAATCGCGAAGTTCTTGCCGAAGCCCAGCGGCTCGATGTCGCGACGCAGGATCCGGACACACGAGCTGTGAAACGTGCTGACCCACACGTCGTCTGCGGTGGCGCCGACCAGCTGCCGCACCCGCTCCTTCATCTCCCCGGCGGCTTTGTTCGTAAACGTGACCGCAAAGATGTTCCATGGACGTACACCCGACTCGAGCAGGTAGCCAACTCGCCGGGTCAGCACGCGTGTCTTGCCTGAGCCGGCGCCGGCCAGGATGAGCATCGGTCCTTCCGTCGTCTGCACAGCCTCGGCCTGCTCGGGGTTCAGGCCGACGAGGAGGTCAGACACTGGACTTCAGCGCCGAGGTGGCCTCGGCGGCGAGGCGGGCCCGGAACCGGGTGGCGCTTCCCTCCCGGTTGCGCTGCTGGCCGCGGGCGATCGCGATGGCATCAGCCGGAACGTCTTGGATCAGCGTGCTCCCCGCGGCCACGATGGCCCCTGCGCCTATCGTGATCGGCGCGACCAGCGCCGTGTTCGACCCGATAAAGCTCCGCTCCCCGATCACTGTCTTGTGCTTCCGGAACCCGTCGTAGTTGCAGGTGATCGTTCCTGCGCCGATGTTCGCGCCCTCCCCAATGTCCGCGTCGCCGATGTAGCTCAGGTGGTTGGCTTTCGCGCCCCGTCGGAGCACGGCGTTTTTCACTTCGACGAAGTTGCCGACGTGCGCACCTTCCTCAATGACCGCACCGGGTCGGAGCCGCGCCATTGGTCCCACCTGGGCGCCCCCTCGGACCGCGGCGCCGTCGCACACGGTGGCGGGGTGAATTGCTGCCCCTGCCGCGACGGTGGTGTGCCGGACCACCGCGTTCGCGCCGATCGAGCCGGCGATGTCACAGGCCCCTTCGATCACCGCGTTGAAGCCGATGCTCGCGCCGGGGTGGAGGATCGCGCGGACGTCGATCAAGGCATGGTCCAGATCGGCGAAGTCCACTCCGTGCTCGGCCCAGGCTCGGTTGATGCGGCGTCGGAGCACGCCCCGCGCGTCCGCGAGCTGGGCGCGGTCGTTCACGCCGGCAAAGGCCGAGGCGGCGAAGCCATCGGCTACGCCGGTGTCCACGCCATCGAGCCGCCCGAGCAGATCGGTCACGTAGAGCTCGCCCTTGGGCGGGTGCGCCAAAAGGGTGGGGAGCTGGGCATGCAGCCAGGTGCTCTCAAAGGCGTAGAGCCCGCTGTTCACCTCGCGGATCGCGTCCTGATCCGGGGAGCAGTGGGCCTGCTCGACGATGCCGACCCCAGGAACGATGCGGCCGTAGCCCGCTGGATCCTGCGCGATGAACGATGCTGCTGTGGCCATGCGCTGGGATCGCCCGCCGCCGGGTCGGTGCGCAGCCAGCAAGCGTCGGATGTCGCTCGCCTGCAGCAATGGCGTGTCGCCCGCGGTGACGAGCACGGTTCCCGCTGGCCCGAGCAGCTGCGCGGCGGAGCGCAGCGCGTCTCCGGTGCCCTTCGGCTCGTGCTGACGAGCGAAGCGCACCGTCGGGTCCTCGGCCAGGACGGCCGCGCGCACGGCCTCCTCCTGATGGTGAACCACGACGATGATCTCGGCCACGCCGGCCTCGCGCAGCGCTGCGATGATCCAGCTGACCATGGGCCGGCCGAGCAGCGGGTGGAGGACCTTGGCGAGAGGAGACCGCATGCGGGTCCCCAACCCGGCGGCGAGGACGACGGCGGTGAACATGCGCGGGGGCTAATCAGAAATGACCCGATCGGCCGGAACGCGCCGCAGGATAGTAGACTCGCGCTACCCCCGCTGTCTCCCCCCGCTGTCTCCCCCCGCTGTCTCCCCCGCCCTTCCCGGAGTATCTCGCGTGCGCTTTTTCCCCGCCCGGCCCGGCCTCGCTCTGTCGGTCGCGACCCTCTGCGTCGCCGTCTGCCCGCTCCTCGCCGCCTGCGCCGCCCCCGTCGCCGACGACTCAGCGCCGGTCGCCATCGACGAGCCCGATGACACCGACGACGACTTCACGTGTGAGACTCCCGAGATCCACGTGAACGGGAACGATCCCCCGGTCGTGGGAGACTACTGGGAGGTGTTGTTGTGGTGCGACGATACGCTCCTGATGGGTGCGATGCACATGAGCATCGTCCCGCCTGACATGGCGACGATCGAAGACTACACGATGACCTTCAACCTCTCCGGCACCGGCGCCCTCTCCGTGCAGGTGGGGACCATCAAGGCCACGAGGGACGTCGTCGTCTCGGAAGCGCGATGACCGCGCGCGGCCCCGCGTAGATGCTGAAGGGGCCATCGCTCGCGCAGCTGCTGGACATCCTCATCGAGGCTGGGCACATCCACGCAGGCCAGAAGCAGGACGTGCTGAATCGCGGCAAGGAACAGTCGCGGCACCTGCTGCTGGACCGCCGCGCCGAGCTCCGTCGGCTGCTCGGCCGGCAGCGGGTCACCTACACCATCTCCGACATCGAGCTCATCGCGAGCTTCCGCTTCCGAAAGGACGATAAATCGCCCCCCGTCGACGAGGAGAAGGTCACCGAGGTGGTCGCGAAGCACCTCGGGTACCCATTCGTTCGCATCGACCCGCTGCAGCTCAACTTCAAGCTGGTGGTCGAGGCCTTTGGCGGGCCCTTTGCGGAGAAGCACATGGTGATCGCCGTCGATGAGACGGCGGACGCGATGACCGTCGCGCTCTGCGATCCGTGGAACACCGACCTGCTCGGGAGCCTGGCGCAGTTCAAGAAGAAGCCAATCCGCCCGGTGATGGCGTGCAAGTATGAGATCCTCAAGGTCATCGCGGAGTTTCACGGGTTCCGCCGGTCGATGCGCGCCGCGGAGGCTGACTTCGCCAACGACCTGCCGGACATCTCCAACCTTGAGTCGCTCTACAAGGTTGGCGGGACCAACGAGCTTGAAGCGACCGACCAGCCGATCGTTCAGGCTGTCTGGTACTTGTTGAACTATGCCTTCGACAACCGGGCGTCAGACATCCACATCGAGCCCAAGCGGGACGACGCGCTGGTCCGCATGCGGATCGACGGGGTGCTCCACTCGGTGCACCGCATGCCGCGCGGGGTTCATCCCGCGATCATCAGCCGGATCAAGCTGTTGAGCCGGCTCGACATCGCTGAGCGCCGCCGGCCACAGGATGGGCGCTTCAAGACCACCTTCGGCAGTACCGAGGTTGAGATGCGCGTGAGCACGGTGCCGACCGTGTTCGGCGAGAAGGCCGTCCTCCGCATCTTCGACCCGCAGGTGCTCAAGCAGCCGCTGGGCGACCTCGGCTTCTTCGAGACCGAGCTGAACCAGTACAGCGAGATGATCGGCGCCAGCAACGGGATGGTGCTGATCACCGGCCCCACCGGCTCCGGCAAGACGACCACGCTCTACAGCACGCTCAACCACATCGCCTCCCCGCGCATCAACATCTGCACGCTCGAAGACCCCATCGAGATGGTGAACGAGGCGTTCAACCAGATGCCGATGCAGCCGAAGATCGGCTTCACCTTCGGATCGGCGCTCAAGAACGTCCTCCGCCAGGACCCCGACGTCATCATGATCGGCGAGATCCGGGATGGCGACACCGCCGAGAACGCGATTCAAGCCGCCCTCACCGGCCACCTTGTCCTCTCCACCGTTCACACCAACGACGCCGCCTCCGCTATCGCCCGTCTGCTCGATCTCGGCGTGTTTCCCTTCCTTGTCTCCGGTACGCTGCTCGGCGTCATCGCGCAGCGCCTGGTCCGCAAGGTGTGCCCGCTCTGCGCGCGCGACGAGATGCTCAGCGCCGAGCAGATCGACATGCTCAACATCCGTGGGGCCGAGGGCCGCCGGCTCAAGGTCAAGCGGGGTGCTGGCTGTCCCAAATGTAGAGGCACGGGCTACCATGGTCGAACGGGTGTTTTTGAGGTCATGCGCATGACGCCGCGCATCCAGCGCCTTGTTCAGGAGAAGGCGACGGCCCAGGAGATCAAGCGCGAGGCGGTCAACGACGGCATGCTGACGTTGCGCGAATACGCGATCAAGAAGCTGGCGCGCGGGGAGACCACCATCGACGAGGTCATCTCCGTCACCGACGAGACGCATCTTTACTGATGCTGGTCTACTGATGCTCCGCACGTTGCGCTTCGCTATGGGCGTTCTCGTCGCGGTGCTCGCTGTGTGGCAGATCGCGACGCTGCTGCACGTGTGGTCGGTGCGGGCGACCTACCCCTACGACATCGAGTGGATGGAGGGTGCGACGCTCATTTCGGCGCTTCGGGTGACACAAGGGCTTCCGCTTTACGGCGTGCCAGACGCCACGTACATCCCGTTCATCTACCCGCCGCTCTACGCCTGGGTGGTCGGCGGTCTGGCGTCGATCTTCCCGTTCGGGTACACGCTGGGGCGGGTGGTCTCGATCGTCGGAACGTTGACCGGCGCCGGGGCGCTGGTGTTCGGGGCGCGCGAGGCGGGCGCACGCTGGCCGGTCGCGCTTGGATGTGCGGCGATCTTCCTTGGAACATGGGAGGAGACGGGCGCGTTTTTCGACCTTGTCCGCATCGACGGGCTGTCGATCGCGCTGCTCGGGTGGGCGCTGGTGCTGGCGGTGGGAAACACCCCCGGGCGGGCCATCGCGGGCGGTCTGATGCTCGCGGCTGCGTTTACGTGCAAGCACCACGCGGCTGCGGTTGGTTTTCCCATCGCAGCGGCGCTTTGGTTTCGCGATGGGCGCGCCCAGGCGCTGCGCTTCGGGCTCGCGGCGGCCATCCCGGCGCTGCTGTTCGTGATCGCCATGGAGATCGGCACTGGGGGTCGGTTCCTGCTTTGGCTGGTGGAGGTGCCCTCCCGTCACGGCATTGTCGGAGAGCGCTTCTGGCCGACCGTTAAGGTTCAGTCTTGGTCCCCCTTCACGCCAGTGCGCTTTGGAGCCGGGCTGGAGGTGATGGCGGCGACACCGCTGGTCTGGCTGGCTGCGGTCGGTGCGTTTGGGATGGCGGTCGGGCGCGACGTGCGCTCGGCCGGGCTGGGCGCGACGACGCTGCGGCTGTTCGCTGCGCTCGGCGTGGTCGGGGCGCTGGGCAACGCGGCGCTGCTGTTCACGCCCGGCCTGGCGCGGCTGGGCGGCGAGTACGCGGTCGAAGGGCTGTGGGCCGTGCTCGGGCTGGTTGCGCTGGTCGGGCTGCTTGTGCTGCTCGCTCGTGCGCGAACCGCGCTCGCGACCAGCCCCCGGTTCTTCTACTGGACCTTCGTATCCATGGTGGGGTTCGCGGTGATTTCGCTGATGCGGGGCCACGTGGGCGGGTTCACCAACGTGCTGATCCCGATGATGTGGTTGCAGGCGCTCTGGCCGGCGCTCCTCGTGCGGCGCGCGGGTGAGGGCGGGTGGGGGCTCGCGCTGTCGGCCCTCGTCGCGGGTCAGATTTGGCTGGGTCACGCGGACTATGCGAGGCAGATCCCGACCGCGTCGGACCGACTGCAGGGGGACGCGCTGATCGCCGAGCTGCGCGAGCTGCCGGGGCCGCTGTTGATCACGAACGCGCCGTACTACGCGGTGCTCGCCGGGCACGAGCCGAGCTTCGCGCTGATCGCGCTGTGGGACATCAGCGACAAGGCGTGTCCACCGGCGGCGGGCGCCGCGGTGATCCGCAAGCTCCTTCGGCAGCACCACTGGAAGTCGGCGGTGTTCGCCGACGGTAAGCCCGGGTCGGGCATCGACCGTGACTACGAGCGGGTGCGTAAGCTCAAGGCGCCCGGACCGCGCACGTTCACCGGTTGGACGGTGAAGTTTCGGCAGGTGTGGGGTCCAAAATCGGAGGAGGGGGCAGCCGAGGGCAGCGGATTGTAGTGCTTCCTGTCTACTTCAACGCCGCCAGAAGCCGCTCCACCTCCGGGTCCTGTGCCTCCGGGAACCCGCGCATGTGTCCGGCCTTGTCCACGATCACAAAGCGCTCGCCGTGTAGGATCGTGTCGGGTCCGCCAGCCACGCCGGGCGTGGACTCAAGCGCCATCTTGAACCCGTCCACGACCACCCGGCGCACGTCGTCGATGGGGCCGGTCAGGAAGTGCCAGGTCGGCCCGGCGCGGAACAGTTGGGCGTAGGCGAGGAGCACAGGCGGCGTGTCGGTCTTCGGATCCACCGAAAACGACACCAACGACAGCCCGGGATGCCGACCCTGAAGATCGGCCATCTTCGCGGTGAGCGTGGGGCAGACGTTGGGGCAGCTGGTGAAGATGAAGTCCGCGACCCAGACCTTTCCCGCAAGGTCGGCGTGGGTTCGCAGTTGGCCGTGCTGATCGGTGAGCGAGAACGTCGGGGCGGGGCCGAAATCGTCGATCAGGGCCGCGTTCGGGTCCGGGGAGCCTGCACCGCCTGGTCCGTGGCCCCCGGGCGAGCAGGCCAGGAGCGAGGCGAGCGCCGCCCACATCAAAGGCTCGCCAGCGCGAGCTTGGCGCTCGCGTTGTCGAGGGTCGAGCCCTCGGTGAACGCGGTGCGGGCCCCCGCGACGTCGCCCAACGTCTTGCGCACTACCCCGATCCGGAACCAGGCCTGACCCTTGTACTCCGCCGGTGGGCTCGGGTAGGCGAGGTAGGTCCGCAGCGCCGCTTCGGCCTCGGCCAGCCGTCCCATCCGGGAGTACACGATGCCCCTGAAGTAGTAGACCCGCTCGTTCTGCACGTTCTGGGCGATGACGTGGTCGTAGACAGCCAACGCCTCGTCGTACCGCGTCATGGCGGTGAGGATGCGCCCGCGGGTGAGCTCGTTGACGACGCAATTCGGGTAGCGCGCATCGTTGACATCGGTGCTGGCGAGCGCCCGCGGCCAGTCGCGCTCCTCGACGTAGGCGTACGCCAGCACGAGCGACGCGCCCGGTCCGAGCAGCGCCCCCCCTGACTCAGCCTGCATCAGCGCCCGGATCCCTTCGGCCCTCCGGTCCGCGAAGTTGGGCAGAAAGCTCGACGACGCGGTCACCACCGAGCGCCAATATAGGTACATCCCGTCGCCGATCCGCGTGTCCATGAGCTCCGGGGCCTCGTCTTCGGTCTGCTGCAGCGCCCGCATCGCCACGACCGCGTTGCCGAGGGCCTGGAGGTAGTCTCCGCGCCGCAGGCCGTGCACTGCGTCGAGCCCGCCGATGGCGGCGAGGACGAAGTGTTCGAGGGGCTCCGCGCCGCTCTCCGACAGCCCGCGCTCCAGCTGGATGCGGGACTGCGCCGACGCGGCACGGAACTGGGCGTCGTACTTCCAGTCGAAGTTCTCGAACATCAACGCCTGATAAAGGATGGCAACGCCGAGCGGGCCGACGCCGGTCGTCGCGTACCGCGCCCCGATGTCGTCGAACACGGCTTTTGCGTCCCTGTAGCGACGGTCGAAGAGCAACTCGCAGCCCTCTTTGCTGCGGGTGAACAGCTCGACCGGGACCCGCAGCAGCTTCGCGGCCTGCGCGTCCGTTGGCCGGCTGGGCAGGGGACCTGGGCTGACCGGCCCCAGCGGCGGTAGTGCGGGCGGTTCGCCTTCGTCGTCCTTCTGCTCGTCTGAGAGCAGGGAGGCGGCCCCGGCGGTCGGCGCTGCGAGCAGCACGCCCAGCAACGCGCCGAACAGGACGCCGGGCAGCAGGCAGCGCTGGAGGCGGCTCATGCTTGTCGCGACTCGAGCGCGTCCCAGATCAGGCGCTCGACCCGCTGCCCGTCGAGCCGGTTGACCTCCTGAATACCGGTAGGGCTGGTCACGTTGATCTCGGTGAGGAACCCACCGATCACGTCGATCCCTACGAACAGCTGGCCCTCGCGCTGAAGGGTCGGCCCGATGGCCTCGCAGATCTCGTGGTCCCTTGAGGTGAGCTCGCAGCGGTGCACCGTCGCGCCAACGTGCATGTTGCCACGGTGGTCCTTGGGCGACGGCACGCGCAGCATCGCGCCGACGGGCCGCCCATCCACCAGCAGGATCCGCTTGTCGCCCTCTGCGATCGCCGGGAGGTGCTGCTGGGCGAGGATGAACTGCTTGCCGTCGCTCGTCAGCAGCTCCACCATCGACCGCAGGTTGGGGTCGCCCTTGCCCGACACCAGCACGCCGCGCCCGCCGTTCCCGTCCCACGGTTTGATCACCATCTTTCCTGGAAGCTCCTCCGCAAATTCCACGATCCGGGCGATGTCGTGCGAGACCAGCGTGCGCGGGGTCAGCCCTTCGTATTGCAGCGCGAACAGCTTTTCGTTCCTCGAGCGCAGCCCCTCGGGGTGGTTGTATACGCAGGTCCTCGGAGTAGCCCCCCGACCGTCACGAGACCGCGCTGTCACCGCCATCTCCAGCAGGTAGGTGCAAAAGATGTAGGACATGTCGAACGGGGGGTCCTTGCGCATCCAGATGACGTCGAAATCGGTCAGCGGGACCTCCCGCTGGCCGCCGGTCTGAAAGCCCTGCGGTCCGTCGTTATGCAGTGGGAATGTGCTGACTGCCTGACAGCGCGCCCACGCCACGGCTCCTTCTCTCGCGTACAGGTCCCCGGGCGTACACCACGCGGAGGGGTAGCCGCGCCGCGTGCCCTCGAGCATCAGCATGAACGTCGAGTCTCCGGCGAGGTTCAGCCCGGAGAGCGGGTCCATCAGGTAGAGCGTGTTCATCTGCGACGGGTATCCGGCGAGGGGCGAAAACTCACCGTCCGGCGAGAGGTCGATGAACTGGATCATTCACCCTCCCCGTTCGCTCCACGGTGTGAACCGTTATACGCGCCGGGTTTGTGCCCGCCCGCCTTTGCGGGCCCCGCTGTACTTCGGCTTCGGCCCGGTCTCGAACAGGATCCCCATGCTCGGCTTCGACATCGTTCTCTCCAAGGTCTTCGGTTCCTCCGCCGACCGCCTGATCAAGCGCCTGCAGCCCACCGTCGCGAAGATCGGTGATCTTGAGCCGAAGTACAAGGGGATGACCGACGAGGAGCTCCGCGGCTGCACCGCCGACTTCAAGCAGCGCATCGAGAACGGTCAGCCGCTCGACGACCTGCTGCCGGAGTCGTTCGGCGTGGTGCGTGAGGCGGGGCGCCGCGTGCTCAACATGCGGCACTTCGACGTCCAGCTGGTCGGCGGCATCGTGCTCCACCGCGGCATGGTCGCCGAGATGAAGACGGGTGAGGGCAAGACGCTCGTCGCTACCTGTCCCGTCTACCTGAACGCGCTGTCCGGAAAGGGCGTGCACGTCGTGACGGTCAACGACTATCTGGCCAGCCGAGACGCGGACTGGATGGGCAAGATCTACAACTTCCTCGGCTTGTCTTACGGCAAGATCCTGTCCGGGGAGCGTGACAACCCAGCCGCCAAGCGCCAATCCTACGCGGCCGACATCACCTACGGCACGAACAACGAGTACGGGTTCGACTACCTGCGCGACAACATGAAGTTCAAGCTGGAGGACTACGTCCAGCGCGGGCACAACTTCGCCATCGTGGACGAGGTCGACTCGATCCTGGTCGACGAGGCCCGCACGCCGCTGATCATCTCCGGCCCCACCGAAGATCCGGTCGACCGCTACCGCACCGTGGACAACGAGATTCACGTCCTGCAGAAGGAAGTCGATTTCACCGTCGACGAAAAGCAGCGTCAGGTCAGCCTGACCGACGAAGGGGTCGACAAGGTTGAGGCTCGGCTCGGGGTCTCGAACCTCTACGACCCCGTCCACATGGAGTACCTGCACCACGTCAATCAGGCGCTCAAGGCGCACTTCCTGTTCAAGCGAGACAAGGACTACGTCGTCCGCCCCGACTCTACCGGCGCCGTAAAGGTCACCATCGTCGATGAGCACACCGGGCGGCTCATGCACGGTCGCCGCTGGTCCGACGGCCTTCATCAGGCGATCGAGGCCAAGGAGCGCGTCAACATCGAGCCCGAGAGCCAGACCTACGCCACGATCACCTTCCAGAACTTCTTCCGCATGTACGGGAAGCTCGCGGGCATGACCGGCACCGCGCTCACCGAAGCCGAGGAGTTCGGCAACATCTACAAGCTCGAGGTGGTGCCGATCCCCACCAACAAGCCGATCACCCGCATCGACCACCACGACACCGTCTACAAGACCCAGGAAGAGAAATTCCGCAAGGTGCTCGAGGAGATCGAGGACTGCTACTCCCGTAAGCAGCCCGTGCTGGTCGGCACGACGTCGGTCGAGAAGTCCGAGCTGGTGGCGCGGCTGCTCGCGAAGAAGGGGATCCCCCACGAGGTGCTCAACGCGAAGCAGCACGACCGCGAGGCGCTCATCGTCGCGCAGGCCGGGCGGCTCGGAGGGATCACCATCTCGACCAACATGGCGGGCCGGGGAACGGACATCAAGCTCGGGGGAGATCCCGAGGCGATGGCCCGGGCCGAGCTCGGGCCCGACGCCGATCCAGCCTTGTACCAGGAGGCCGTTGACCGCCACCGCGTGGACTGCGACGCGCAGCGCCTGTTGGTCATGGAGGCTGGCGGCTTGCACATCCTCGGGACGGAGCGCCACGAGTCGCGTCGCATCGACAACCAGCTCCGCGGCCGCTCCGGTCGTCAGGGAGACCCGGGCTCGTCCCGCTTCTACCTGTGTCTGCAGGACGACTTGCTCCGCCTGTTCGGCTCCGAGAAGATCATCGTCTGGATGGACCGCATGGGCCAGAAGGACGACGAGGCGATCGAGCACCCCTGGATCACCGGCTCGATCGAGAACGCGCAGCGCAAGGTGGAGGGGCACAACTTCAACATCCGCAAGAACCTGCTCGAGTACGATGACGTGATGAACCTGCAGCGCAAGGCGGTCTACGACCTGCGCCGGCGCGCGTTGGATGGCCAGAACGTGCGTCAGATGATGGTGGATTCGATCGACGGCCTCATCGTCGACCTCATGGATGAGTACATCCCGGAGCGGTCCAGCCACGAGCAGTGGAACACCGCCGGGTACCAGAAGCGGGCGCAGGAGGTCTTCGCGGTCACCTTTGAGGACAGCGCCGAGAAGATGAAGGAGTGGGCCCGGTTGGAGGTGCGCGATCGCACGCGGGCCCAGGCCCTTGGCAACTACGACCAGAAGGAGAAGGAGATCGCCGAGGAGAACATCCGCCACTTCGAGCGCATGCTCCTGCTGCAGTTCGCCGACCAGTACTGGAAGGACCATCTGCTCGCCATGGACCGCTTGCGGGACGGCATCGGCTTGCGCAGCTACGGGCAGCGCAACCCGTTGCTGGAGTACAAGAAAGAGGCATTCCACATGTACCAGCTCATGTGCTCGATGCGGGATGAGTCGGTCATTAGCCGCATCCTGCGCATGCAACTGCAGGTGGCGCAGGCGGCAGGCGGCCAGTCCAGCAAGGGCATGGCGCAGCGGCTGGCGAGCGGCCAACTCGAAGAGCAGGTGGCGCGAAGGATGCAGCAGCAGGCCGATCAGGACGCCGAGGCGAACTCCCTCGCTGAGCTTGGAGATCTCGGGGACATCGGCGGATCCACGGTGTCCATCGAGCCGCTCGTCCCCGCCGCGCCGCCCCGCAGGCTCCCCGCGAAGGGTGATGAGGCGCTCCTGTACGCCATTGAGCACAACGTGCGCAGGAACGACCCCTGCCCGTGCGGAAGCGGGCAGAAGTTCAAGAAGTGCTGCTACTCCGAGTCGGCCGGGCCGCTCGCTGGCCTTGGCGGGCGCGAGATCCGCGGTCCGCTGTCCACCGGTGAGGAGGCGGACGTGCTGGCCGAAGGGACCCCCATGGACGCCGACCTGAGCGTGGGGGACGTTGACGGGACCCCCGCGGACGCTGACCTGAGCGTGTCGGAGGTTGCATCGAGCCCCGCTCTGGCCTCCGGGTACGAGCTGGATGCGGATTTGCCCACATCTGAATCGCCGAAGGTGGGTCCGACGGCGGGGTGATCTGAGGGCCGGGGCGACGTCGCAGCCTCCCCCCCCCTGTCCCTCCGGCGATGTTGCCCATCGACCTGACGTGTCAACCGTTTCGGCGCAGTGGCACTGGGTTGGCTACCCGAACTTCGCCTCGGCCGTCGTCAGCAGGTCGCGGTGCGCCGCGTCCTCCTCGGCCATCTTGGTGAACAGCTCAGCCAGATAGGGATGGCTCTGGAAAAACTGGGTACGACCGTGCAGCTCGGCCGCCGCTTCTTCAACCCAGCGCGCGGTGGCCATGGCTTCTTTCACCGTGCATCCACCACGGTCGGCTACGACGCGGGCGGCCCGCAGCTCGCTCAAGAAGGTCTGGGCGCCGGTGGGATCGACCTGACCGGAGACCGGGGCGTCGGCGAAGCTGGCTTGGTGGATGCGGATCGTGGCGGCGTGGTAACGCTCGGCCTCGGCGTACAGCTTCCAGAAGGTGGCGAGCTCGGCGCGCTTGGCGAACGAGCGGCCGTACGCCTCGTAGAGCGCGGCGCACTCCAGTTCGATCGCGACGGCGAGATCAACGACCCCGGTCGGGACGTCGGGGAGTTCCGCTTCAACCATCAAGCACCTCCCAAGTAATATAGCGCGCGTGGGACGGGCCGCGGGTCGGGGCCTCGCATCAAGGCACAGGTGGCGGTTACCCATCGCCGATGACCGACCGCCTTGAACTCGATGGACAACGTCTCACATTGGCCGACCTCGTCCATGTCGCGCGCTGCATGCCGGTGCCTGGAGGGCGGGCGGCGGCGGATCTCGGGTTGACCGCCCAGTCGCGCGCGGAGGTCGAGCGCTCGCGGGCATGGGTGGTGTCCGTCCTGCACGGGGAGCGGGCAATCTACGGCGTCAACACTGGTTTCGGGTCTCTGGCGCGCGTACGCATCGACCCGGACCAGACCTCGCAGCTCTCGAGGAACCTCATCCGCTCCCACGCGGCCGGGGTGGGTCCTGACGCCCCCGACGAGGTGGTTCGGGCGACGATGCTGCTGCGCGCGAACGCCCTTGCCCGTGGGGCTTCGGGGTGCACCCTCGCGCTCGTGGAGACGCTGCTCGCGATGCTCACCGCGGGCGTGACGCCACGCGTACCTAGCTTGGGGAGCTGTGGATCTTCAGGGGATCTAGCACCGCTCTCGCATATTGGGCTCGTCGTGTTTGGCGAGGGCGGGCATGCGCGGTTTGGGGGCGTCAAGCTCTCCGGCCCGGAGGCCATGCAGCGAGCGGGCATCCCGACGCTGGTCCCCGCGGCCAAGGAGGGGCTCGCGATGACGAACGGGGCGCAGATGACGACCGCGATCGCGGCGCTCGCCCTGTTCGATGGCGAGCGGCTGGTCGCTGACGCCGAGGTCGCCGCTGCGATGAGCATCGAGGCCCTTCGGGGGGTGACGCGCGCCTTCCACCCTGGGGTGCACGCGCTTCGGCCCTACCCGGGCGCCATCCGCACCGCCGCGCGTTTGCTGGAGCTGCTGGCCGGAAGCACGCTCACCAACTCGATCCCCGACAAGATCCAGGACGCGTACTCGCTACGGTGCACCCCGGTCATCCTTGGGGCCGTGCGTGACCAGCTCCGGTTCGCACGCGAGGTCGTCGACATCGAGATCAACAGCGTGACCGACAACCCCGTCATCCTGATGGACGAACCGGGGGAGCTGAACCGCGCGTTCTCGGCGGGGCTGTTCCACGGTGAGCCGGTGGGAATGGCCTGCGAGTCCGCCCGCATCGCGATCGCCGAGCTCGCGAGCCTGTCAGAGCGCCGGCTGTTCCGCTTGACCACCGGTTCGCTGTCCGCGCGCCTCCCGCCCGCCCTCGCCTCGGCCGGGGGTGGCGAGGATGGCCTCGGCATGCTCTTCCCGCAGACCACCGCGGCCTCGCTCGTGAGCGAGAACAAGGCGATCGGCTGGCCGAGCACGCTGGACTCGATCCCCACCTGCGAGGATCAGGAGGACCACGTCGCGATGAGCACGACGGCAGCCTGGCGTTTTCGGGAGACCGTCGAGAACAGCCGGCGGGTCGTAGCCATCGAGCTCCTCTCCGCCGCCCGGGCCCTGCGCTACCGCCTCGCCGACGACCCCACCCTCGTGCTCGGCGCCGGTAGCGCCGCGATGATGCCCCGACTCGCGGTCATCCTCGACGCTGGCTTGACGCCCGGCGAAGAGATCGAGCGCTGCACCGAGCGCATCCTTCAGGCCTGACCGCCCCCGTTACAATCCACAGCGTGTATTTCACCACGTCGTGTTATGAAATGCGGGAGGAGGGGTGTTACGGTTTTTCCCCGACGGCGAGGCCGAAGAGCATGTTGTCGACGATGCGCACGGCCATAGCAGCCCCCGGGCTACCGCCGGCCGCGTCGGCACGCAGCACTTGGGAGGCGTGCAGCCGCTGAAAGGCGGGGGACGCATCGCGGTACACCGCACGGATTCCTTCGCGGGCCGCCTCCTCAATCGCGCCGGTGTTGGACCACACGTCCACGTCCTCGACGGAGATGTAGTCGTGCACCGCGACATGGGTGAAGCCGGCGCGGGTCAGCAGCCGATCGAGGTCTTCGCGCAGGTAGAAGTTGCGCCGCGCTTCGTTCCGGAGCCGCAGGATCTCGAAGTACTCGGCCCGGTCCTCCTCTCCGTAGGCGCAAAGGTGCACGAGCACGACGCGACCGCCCGGCTTTAGCACGCGCAACATCTCGGCTACCGCCTCGCCGTCCCGCATGAACTGGATGCCCTGACGGCAGACAACGCGATCGAAGGTGTTGTCGGCGAACGGGAGGGACTCCCCGGGGGTCTCAACAAGCTCGGTGACGTAGGGGCGCGCCTGATCGAACATCGCCTGCGTGATGTCGGCGCCGACCAGCCGGGCCACCTTGCCGGTGAACAGCCTCGATACGAGCCCGGTGCCGCACGCGACATCGAGGACGGAGGACTCGGGGGTGGTGCCGAGGAGCCGGAAGGTCATCGCGCCCAGGTCCGGGTCAGTGACCCAGTGACTGGATTCGTTGTAGCGGGCGGCACGCGCCGTGAAGTGGGCGTGAACGAAGGGGTCGACCTTGGCGACTTCGGGCAAGATGGCTCCGGGGGAAGGGCGAGAACGGGGGAGGCGGGGCGAGCGGGGCCTGTCGGGGCGAGACGCGGCTCGGGGCGAGGCGCGCCGAGACTTAGCCCGGTTCGAAGACCTCCGCGAGCATGCAGCGCGCGCTGCCGCCGCCGACTTGCTCGATGGTCGGGATGTCGACGATGACCGCAGGGCCCATCCGGTCGCGCTGGCCGGCGCTCAAGGCCGTCGACGCGGTGCGCGACATCACCGTCACCGGTCCGCTGCTCCCGCGCAGCACGAGCACGTTCCCGCAGTAGGCGCGCACCTGACGCTCGTCGATCTGGATGAGCGTGCGCCCTGAACGCTGCAGCGCATGTTCGACGGCGGCTCGGCCGACGGCGGCGCCGGCGCCGAACCACACCGCCCAGTCCGGGCCGAGCGCGAGCACCACGTTGGTGTGGTAGACCGGCGCCGCGTCCAGTGAGGCGTCGAACAGGACGGTGTCGTAGCCGATGGAGCCGCAGACGATCCGAACGCCAGACTCCACGGTTCGCGGCGAGCGGCAGGCGTAGGCGACCCGGTTCGCGTGATCGAAGACGAGGCTGCCGGTGCCCTCCACGAACGCACCGGTGACCTCGAGCGCAGAGTGGTCAGACACCATTGCGGGCAGGATGTCGCCTCGCCGTTCTGCCCGCCGGGAGGGGACGGCCATCGGGTACACGACCGCGGCACCGTCAGGCATCCAGCTCACCCAATTGTTGGGAAATACCGCGTCCGGCTTTTGCGGCTCCTCACCGTCCTCGACGACCCGCACCGTGATTCCTGCACCCCGAAGCTGGACGACCACTCGGTCGAATTCCTGGACGGCTAGCGTGGCGACGCTCGCGGGCCCGAGGTCCGGACGCTGCTGGAAGACGTTGGATGCGGCGGCCTCTTCGGAGAACCCGAACGCGGCCGGTCGGACCATCAGCACGGACGAGGTCAGGGTCATGGCGCGCATGGGTCAGTAGATCCCAGGGATGAACCGCCGTGTCCGGCCGACGAACTGCCGGTATCGCTCGCCGAACGCGGTGAGGAGGAGCGCCTCCTCTGCGCGCGCGCGCTGGTCCCCCACCCAGGCGATGCCGAGGATCGCCCCAATGGTGAGCCCGTTCGGGACCCAGATCGCGGTGCCGAAGGCGAGCAGCACCATGGCCGTGTAGATGGGGTGACGGACCAGCGTAAATGGGCCATCGGTGCAGAGCTCGTGGTCTGCGCCCAGCTCTGCCCGCAGTCTCCACGACCGGAAGACCCACAAGGTCCAGAGCGACACGCCGCCCCCTACCGCGATCAGGGCCGCTCCAACCCAGCCCTGCAGGCCGGTGTCCACCCCGTTTGGCGTCGAGTAGACCCCGTGACCCAGCCCGAGGTACATGCCGATCACCGCGATGGCGTGCTGCCCGACGAGGAGCTTCGCCCTCGGCGAGGCGTGCACCGGCTCGCCGTCGATGCGCCCCCGCATCCGGTCCACCTGCCCGCGCACGATGTACGGGAGCCAGAACGCGAAGTGCGCCACAAAAGGCAGCAAGCGTGACGGGCTGTCGGCCATTCGGGCGCCTATCGTGCAGGCGGTCGGCAACGCGATAGGCGCGCCGCTCGCGCAGCACCTTTCTGTGCGTTGGTCAGTACTCCAGGAGGCTCTCATGCGCGGTGGATGGTCGATTCAGGACAGCTCGGAGCTGTACAGCGTTCGTCACTGGGGCCGCGACTTCTTTCGGATCAACGAGACCGGGAACATCGAGGTCACTCCGATGGGGCCGCGTCATTCGGGGATCGACCTGAAGGCGCTCATCGACGATCTGGAGCGGCGCGGCATCAACCTGCCGATCCTCGTCCGCTTCACGGACATCCTTCGTCACCGCGTCCGTACCCTCGCCACCGCCTTCCACAACGCGATGAAGGAGTATGAGTTTCACGGCGCCTACCGCGGCGTTTACCCGGTGAAGGTCAACCAGCAGCGCCACATCGTCGAGGATCTGGTGTCGGCCAGTCGGCACTACCACATGGGCCTTGAAGCCGGCTCCAAGCCCGAGCTGCTGATAGTGCTCGCGCTGATGGATGACCCGCTCGCGCTGATCATCTGCAACGGGTACAAGGACGAAGAGTACGTCGAGACGGCGCTAATGGCGAAAAAGCTGGGAAGAAACCCGATCATCGTCATCGAGAAGTTCAGTGAGTTCAAGCTGGTGTGCGAGGTGAGCGACCGGGTCGGGATCAAGCCGATCGTCGGGTTTCGCGCCAAGCTGGCCTCGAAGGGCGCCGGAAAGTGGGAGGGCAGCGCGGGGGACCGCGCGAAGTTTGGCCTGACCATCGGCGAGATGGTCGAGGGCATCGCCTACATGAAGGCGCAGGGCAGGCTCGACTGCGTGCAGCTCCTGCACTTCCACATCGGCTCGCAGGTGAGCCACATCCGGTCGGTGAAGACGGCGCTTGCCGAGGCCGGGCGCATCTTCGTCGAGCTGCACCGCATGGGCGCTCCGATGCAGTTTTTTGATGTCGGCGGTGGCCTCGGTGTGGACTACGATGGCTCTCGTACCAGCTTTGAGAGCTCGGTGAACTACACCGTGGACGAGTACGCCGCTGACGTGGTCGCAGCGGTCGGCGCGGCGTGCGATGAGGCCAAGGTGCCCCATCCGAGCATCATCACCGAGTCGGGCCGTGCGCTGGTGGCGCACCATGCCGTGCTGGTGTTCAACGTGCTGGGCACGTCGGAATTCCCTGCGGCCCCGGAGGTCGAGGTGAAGGAGGACGATCCGGACATCCTCCACGAGCTGCGGGAGATCTTCGACGGCGTCTCGCGCAAGAACTACACCGAGGCCTACCACGACGCCGTCGCCGCCAAGGAAGACATCCTCCAACGGTTCAACCTCGGCTTGCTGGACCTCACCCAGCGGGCGATGGGCGAGCGGATCTTCTGGCAGACCTGCCAAAAGATCCTCCACATCTCTCGCCAGCAGTCCTACGTCCCCGACGATCTGGAGGGGCTCGAAAAGGCGCTCGCCGACACCTACTTCGGGAACTTCTCCGTCTTCCAGTCCGCACCCGATTCCTGGGCGGTAGACCAGCTCTTTCCGGTGATGCCGATCCACAGGCTCAACGAGGAGCCCACCCGCCGCGCGATCATCGCCGACATCACCTGCGACAGCGACGGAAAGATCGACCGCTTCATCGACCTGCGCGACGTGAAGGACGTCCTCGCGCTGCACGCCATGAACGGGCAGCCGTACTACCTCGGGATCTTCATGGTGGGCGCCTACCAGGAGATCCTCGGGGACTTGCACAACCTGTTCGGGGACACCAACAGCGTTCACGTGTCGCTTGATGAGGACGGCGCCTACGAGATTGACCACGTGATCGAGGGAGACACCGTCACTGACGCGCTCAAGTACGTGCAGTACGGCAAGGCTGATCTGGTGCGGCGCGTCCGCCGGGCGACCGAGCAGGCGCTCAAGGAGGGCCGCATGACCATGGAGGAGGCTGCGAAGATGATCACCGCGTATCAGGCCGGTCTGGAAGGCTACACCTACCTTGAGTAGGCGATGAAGCCCCCACGGGCTCCCAAGGCGTCCGAGCACCTGCCCTGCCCAGTGCTGAAGTGGGCCGGAGGCAAGCGGCAGCTGTTGCCGGAGATCCTCCCCCGCATCGAGCGCGCCGGGCCGGTGGGCGCCTACCATGAGCCGTTCATCGGGGGGGGCGCGGTGTTTTTCGAGCTGTCTCGACTTGGGCGTCTGCCGGGCCGCGCGACGATCGCCGACGTGAACCCGAACCTCATCGACGTGTACTTGGCGGTGCAGTCGGAGGTGGTCGCGTTGACGGCCCTGCTCGCTGACCACCAGGAGCGGCACCGTGTCGGGCGTCAGGAGTACTACTACGCGGTCCGCGACGCACCGGGAGCTGCGACGTCGCCCACACAGGTCGAGCGGGCTGCGCGGGTTGTCTACCTCAACAAGACATGCTTTAACGGCCTGTATCGTGAGAATTCCAAAGGTAAGTTCAACGTTCCGTTCGGGGACAACCCGCGGGCCACGATCTGCAACCCAAGCGTGCTGGAGGCCGCGTCAACCGCGCTGCAGGCTGCGGAGGTGCTGTGCACCGGGTTTGACTCGATCGTCGACCGCGCCGCGCCCGGTGATCTGGTGTACTTCGACCCGCCGTACGTCCCTCTGTCGCTGACCTCGTCGTTCGCGGGGTACGCCAAGGGCGGGTTTGGCCCAGCCGAGCAGGCCCGGCTGGCTTCGGTGGCCGCGGAGCTGGATCGGAATGGCGTAAGGTTTATCCTATCGAATTCGATGACCGAGAGCGTGCGGACGCTCTATCGGGAGTTCCGCATCGAGACCGTGATGGCGAGCCGGAGCGTGAACAGCAAGGCAGGAGGCCGCGGGGCGGTGGAAGAAGCTCTGGTCTCGAACCACTGAGGTGGGTAGGAAACCTACCCACTTGAGAGTGCGCCTCGATGAACCTCACGCTGTCCGATGCTCGACGCCACCGGCTGGGTCCGCACGCTCGGGGGGATCGAGGGCTACATCGCGCTGCACAACCGCGTGGCGGGGGTCACGCGAGCAGGCGTCGACGCTGCGCTGGCCGCCGGGACGATCCGGGTGATGCCGGCTGTGCGGGGATGCATCTACCTCGTCCCGGATCGCATGACGGGGGTGCTGCTCAGGCTCGCCGGGCACCTGTCCCGCACCCGGGTCAACAACGAGCTCGCAAAGCTGGGCTGCTCCCCACAAGAGATCCAGGCGCGCGCTGGCTGATGGCGGCCTTGACGGCCAGACCTACCGGTGGCGCCTCGTGCCCAGGGACCCCCTGATCGGGGTTTCGGAGGACCCGATGGCCTTGATGATCGAGGTCGGACGCAGCTATTGGCGTCATGCTGGGTTCGCGGGCAAGGCCGATTTCGCCCAGTGGGCGGGCGTCCCCCAACGCGACGCCAGAACCGTGGTGCTCGCGCTCAAGCTGACCCGGGTGACCGTCGACGGTTTTGGCGACGAGGTCTACGCGCTGCCCGAGGTGCTCGACACCGCCCGGTGCGCGTTGGTGCCGCTGGGGGCTGCGAAGCCGGTTTGTGGGAGTGGGACCCGGAGGGAGACGGGGCGGTGACCAGCACGCTCGGCCGCATCGACGTCGCCGCTGTTCGGGAGGAGCGGGCCAGGCTCGCCGGCCTGATCCGCGAGATCGGTCACGGCCGGAGCTTTTCGCTGGACACCGATTTGCTGGTCCAACAACGGGCAGACAGCCTGCGCGAAACCGGCGAAGCGGCGCCAAGGGGCGCACGCCTGAAATGTGATCCGGGCCGTCGGGCCGCCGTTCCTTGGCGTTGGTCGTGAGTCGGACATCGATGTCAAACTTTCGCGCTTCGAAAGTCGGTTCTCGATGTTCGACTACCGAAATTCGACTTCCGATCTGGCGACGCTCGACGCTCGACTCCGCCTCCCTTGCTCCCCGCCGCCGGTTGGCTCCAGCGCGGCCCCGCAGGGGGATGGCCGGGCGGTCGCACCTTCGCGATCAACTGCAGCGCGCCGCCGATTCGGTCGTGCTCAACATCGCC
>SHYV01000058.1 GCA_009692605.1 Myxococcales bacterium | reverse complement strand
TGAGCCACAGCACGCGGTACCAGGGCCAGGTGGTGTGCGCCTTGCTGACGTCGGTCGCCTCGCCCTGCAGCCAACGGGCTAGCCGGCCCTCGGGGGGGGCGGCTGGCGACTGGGTGAGGGTAGATGCCTTGGGTCGTACGTCTTCCTGACTCACAGCGACTCCGCGACATCCTCCTATTGCGGCAGGGGTGGGGGCGTCGGGCCGAGGGCGCTCACTCCCCGCTCAGGCGATAGGGGGCGTGCTCCAGAGAGCCTGCATTGACCGACTCTGAGCTTGAATGCGCTCTCGTGCGAGCCACCCGGGGGTCTGTCGCCGGGGCCGTCGGTATCGGCGTGGGCACCTTCCTGATGGGAATCCTCGCGACGCTCTGTGGGGTGTTCCGTTGGGACCCCGACATGGCGCCGCGGGAACGATTTTGTGGACCGCGTGATGCGCCGCCCCGGGTCCTTCTCCCAGCTTTGGCTGCTGGTCGTAAAGTCACGGTAGAAAAAAGGATTTTGTCCATGGCAGCTGGGCGTCGGCACCTCGTTCTGCGCCCGAACCAACGACGCCAAGCACTTCCAGTTTGTGGTTCGGGGCGCTGAGGCGCACGCGCTCGTCGACGCGATCGCGGCCCGTGAGCCGAACGCCCGCATCGGACCGCCGTAGAGACGCGATACGCATTGAAACGGGCAGCGGTGCCCGTCCCCCGTCCCACGGCCCCCCGTCCCCCGGCCCGTCTTGATCCGCCTCTACCACATCGTTAAATCCTATGGCGAGCACAACGCCCTGCGTGATGTGTCTGTGCACGTGGAGCGGGGCGAGTTCATCTACATCACGGGGCCCTCCGGCGCGGGAAAGTCGACGCTGCTCAAGATCCTGTACGGTGCTGAGCGGCCCAGCAGCGGCAAGATGCTCGTAGGGGGTCTTGATGTGACCGCGCTGGACCGAGAGCGCGTGGCGCAGCTCCGGCGCAACATGGGCATCGTCTTTCAGGACTTCAAGCTGCTGCCACGGCGGACCGTGGCGGACAACGTCGCGCTGGCGCTGGAGGTCATGGGTGCCCCACGCGACCAGATCAACCGCCGGGTGCCGGCCGCCTTAAACATCGTCGGCTTGAAGGGCCGGGAGGGGTCGCTCGCGAGCCACCTCTCGGGCGGAGAGCAACAGCGGGTCGCCATTGCCCGCGCGATCGTGAACGACCCGGCCGTGATGCTGTGCGACGAGCCCACCGGGAACCTGGACGGGGGCATGGCGGTCGAGGTGATGGAGATCCTTCAGGCCATTCACCGCCGCGGCACAACCGTGCTGGTGGCCACGCACGATCAGGGGCTGATGGACCGCTTTCCCAAGCGGGTCCTTCGGCTGCTCGACGGCAGGCTCTCCACCATTGAACCCCCGAAGCGCCGCAGCGTGGCACCCGGCGTCGGCCCAGCGGAGCGTGGATGATCGAAGGACTGCGTCGCGTAGTGAGGGGCATTCGTGAGCACTTCTACTTTTTCGTGGTGTCGACCGGGGTGGTCGCCTCGGCGTTGGTCCTGCTCGGGCTGTTCGCGATGGTCCTGCGCGATGTGAACGCGATGGTGGGGAGTTGGCAGGCCGATCAGCACGTCTCCGCCTATTTTGCGGCTGGGGTCACGCCCGAGGTCGAGACCGAGATGCACGCCCTCGTGGCCGGCCGTCGTGAGGTTGCGAAGGTAGAGCGCGTGACCTCTGCGGACGCGGCGGTCTGGATGACCGAGCGGGCGCCGGAGCTTGCGGCGGTGTTCAGCGAGCTGGGCCCGGCAGCCCTGCCCGCGTCTCTCGAGATCACCCTGCAGCCTGAGATCGCGACGCCCGAGAAGATGGAGGCGTTCGTCGCCAGCTTGAAGATTCAGGGCACCCGCCCCGATGGGGACGGAGTGATCGGGACGGTGTGGGAGGACGTGGACTACGGTCAGGAGTGGGTCGCCCGGGTTCACACCTTTCTCTCTCTGCTCACCGCGTTGGGTTTTGCTTTCGGCGCTGCGACGGGCCTCGCGACGCTGTTCCTGGTCGCGAACACCATCCATCTCGTGGTCCATGCGCGACAGGACGAGCTGGCCATCCTGCGTCTGGTCGGAGCGACCGAGCGGTACATCGTCGGGCCCTTCATCGTCGAGGGCGTGATGCAGGGGTTGATCGGTGGGCTTACGGCCACCGTGGTGCTCTACGCCATTCATCAGGGCCTGCTGGTACGGCTACACAGCTTGCTGTCGCTGGCGATGGGCGCTGCACCGACCTTTCTGCCGGCAGATCAGGTGGTGGTTCTGGTGGCCACCGGGGTGGCGCTGGGGGCCGGTGCGGCGTGGGGCGCCGTTCGTCGGTTTCTGGCCCGCCTGCCGTGAGAGCGCGCTGGCTGCTTGTGCTCGCCCTGTGCGTCTCTGCCGCTCCGAAGGCCGAGGACCCGCCGGACGGTGCCCGCGGGATCCTCGACGAGATCGCCAGGTACGACGCCCGGCTCGTCGAGCTCGATACCGCTGACGCTGCGATGACAGCGCGCGATAAGGAGCTCCGGGTCGCCCTTGCCTCCCACAAGGAGGACGAGGCCAACGCTGGAGCGGAGGTCGATCACCGGCGGGCCGCCGTCCAGCACGGAGTACGCGCCGCTTACCGCCTCCAGCGCCGCGGGTTCGCGCGGCTCCTGTTCGACGCTCGCAGCCCCGATGAGCTGCGGCGCCGCGTGTACTACCTGCTCGCCACGGTCCGGGCGCAGCAGGCCTCGATGCGGGCGTTCGGTGCCTCTGTCGATGCACGAATTGCCGCGACGGCCGCCGCGACGGCCGAGCTCCAGTCTTTGTCGGTGCTGCAGGTGGAGCGGGACAGTCAGCGCGAGTCCTTGAAGGAGGAGCGCGGCAATCGCGTTGCGCTCCTTCGGTCGGTCCGGGGCAGCCCCAGCCTGAGCTCCCAGTTCGGCGCTGAGACCGCACGGGCACGGTCCGAAATAAACGCCTACTTCGGGCCGAATCAGGGGTCGTCGTCGGACGACGCTTCCGTCGGCTCCGTCTTCGGCCCTGCCGTCAGCGAAGGCGGCGCTACGGTCGTCGCCCTCGACCGTAGCCCCACCGCGGCGCCCTCCGGGTCGGACGCCTTCCGGAGCTCCCGGGGCGCCCTGCCTTGGCCGCTCCAGGGGCGCGTGATCATCGGCTGGGGCCCGACCCTCGACCCGACCACCCAGGAGACCGTGCAGAGCACGGGGCTCGACATCGCTGCCGCCCCCGGCACGCCATTTCGGGCGGTGTTCGCGGGGATCGTGACGCGCTCCGGGTACGTTCGCGGATATGGCCAGATCGTGATCGTGGAGCACGGCAGCTACACCACGCTCTACGCGCACGCCAACGGGCTGCGCGTGTCGCAGGGCCAGGAGGTGAAACGCGGCGACGTGCTCGGGCTCGTCGGCTCCACGGGCCTGCTCGATGACGCGCAGGCTCGACTGCACTTCGAGGTGCGGTACAACGGTACGCCGCAAGACCCGCGCGAGTGGCTGACGCCGAAGTAGGCGTAAAAACAAGAACGGGAGGCCTAGTTGACCTCCCGTTCGGGCGAACCAAGGGGACCTGCTACTTCTTCGGACCGGGCTTGGGACGGGGAGAGGGACGCCAGTTCATGAGACCTCCAACGGGGTTGCTGTCAGTGTCGCCGGCTAGACCGCCGTTGTCAAGGTGACGTGCAACACAACGTCCTCGGCCCAGCGGATTGGCCACCGGATTGGCCCACCGGATTAGCCCGGGTCATGTCTCTGGCACGCGCAACTGTCCCCCTCGCTGGCGCCCCCTTCCTGCCCGCTGGTCCGCCCTACAGCGCGGCCGCGCTCAGAGCCTGGGCCGGCGTGGAGTTCGACCTGCCTCCCCTGGACCCTCGGCTTCGGGCCCTGCACTCGGGTGGCGCCGAGCCGTCTCCCGCGCTGGCCAACCTCGCCGGGTACGTGGACGGTTGGGCTCGGTACCCGCACTACCTCGACACTCTCGCGCCCGACAGCCCGGTGCACGAGAAGAAGCTGTTGGAGCGGGCGCTTACCCTGCACCGATGGCGGGCCATGGGCGGCCTCGCGACCCTCGAGCAGGGGCCGATGGGTGGCAACGGTGCGCCCCCGCAGCGTATCCTAGACCTCGGGTGCGGCATCGGCCGATTCGCGTGTTGGTTTCTCGACCGCGGGCACGAGGTGACGCTGGTAGATGGTGACCTGCGGTCCTTGCGCCACGCTGTCTGGCACGCGGCTGGGGGGAGGGGCGCGCTGGACGCGTGGTGGACCACCGCGGAGCTTCTGCCGCCGGTCGCCGAGACCGGCCCGTTCGACATCGCCGTGCTTGCCGAGATCCTCAACTACGTTGAGCGCCCCGAGGACGTGATTCGGGCCGTGTCCGACCGGCTGACCCCGGATGCCGCCATCCTGTTCTCGGTGGAGGCGCGGTTCGGCTGGGCGCTCGCCACGGACGTGGCTCCAGGCCTGGCGGAGGGGTTCTTCGGCGGGTTGGCGCACCGGTCCGGCGACCGTCACGTTCGCTGCTACACGGAGATCGAGCTTCACCAGGTCTTCGCGGGGTGGTCGGTGAGCCTCGCTCCGTCCCACTGGGTGCTCTCTGGGCCGTTCGAGATGGCTGTCGGCGCTGACGTCGTCCACGGCGTGGTGGACGACGAAGCCGGCGTGCTCGCCCGCATGCTCGACTGGGAGGATCGCTTCGAGGCCCACCCCGTCTCCGCGCCGCTCCATCGCGCGTGGGTCGGGGTGGCGCGCCGGCGACCCGCGAACGGGTAAGCGAGGCAGGTGCGCAGCGACTGTGCGGACACCGTGCAATGGGGAACCTGGAGCGAGCTCCGTGGTCGGTAAGCCCGCTACCCTTCGTTCGTTGAAGGGCTGCCTGCTCCCTCCTGCTCGTCCCCTGTCGTCCCGTCCCCGGAGTCCCCATGCCTCGCTGGATCTTCAGCTCCCTGCTGGGGCTCGGCGGGCTCTCCGCCGTTGTCCTCACCCCGCTCCTGACCCGCCTCACGGCCCATCCGGTCGCCGCTCCACCGCTCCCGCTGGCATTCTCGGCGGCCCGCTGACCGTGACCGCCCACCTTGACTACGAGGCTCTCCCGACGGGCGGAGACAGCCGCAGCGCCACCTCCCGGAACCTTGTGATCACCGTGTCGGCCTCTGCCCCGGACCGCGCTCCTTCGCGGGTGCCTGTAGATCTGGCGGTCGTGGTTGACATTTCGGGCTCGATGTCCGCCGAGGGCAAGTTCAACGAGCCCCTCGCGACCGACCGCCTCTCTCTCGTCACGTTCTCCTCGTTGTGAGCACCCCGGTGGCGCTCGGCCCGGCAGACCACACCGGGCCGCTCGCCGCCACGCTGCTCGACCACATGTCCCCTGGGGGCTCGACTTACCTCTCCGGCGGCCTCTCAGCTGGGTTCGCAGCGCTCGTAGGCGCGCCTGACCCTGCCGCCGGGGACCTCACCGCCGGGGACCTGACCGCCGGGGACGCCACCGGCGACCTGAGCCAGCGTGTGCGTCGTGTCCTGCTGATGACCGACGGGCAGGCCAACCAAGGGGTGGTCGACCAGGCGGGCCTGGCCGGGCTTGCCCGTCGGGACGGCTTCTCGGTCTCCACCATCGGGGTAGGCCTCGATTATGACGAGGCCATCCTCTCCGCGATGGCTGACGCCGGGGGAGGCGAGTACCACTACGTCGGCCGCGACACTGACCTCGCTTCGGTCTACCGGGCCGAGCTTCAGAACGCCGGCTCGGTGGTCGCCACGGATACCCTGCTTGACCTCACGTTTCCGGTGGGCGTTCATGGCCAGCGCGCTTGCTCGTGGACCTTCGAGGTGCCGGACGCGAGCCACCTTCGAGTGCGGCTGGGGGACCTCGCCGCTGGCCAGACCCGCACCGTCGTGGTGCCGATCACCATCGATGCTGCCGTGGCTGACGGCGTCATCGTGAGCGCAACGAGGTACCAGCAGCCCGAGGCTGACGCTGCTGCGACCCGCGCGCGAAGCCTGAAACCGCGGCGACTCGGCCGAGGCCAGGGCGAGGCTCGCGTGGGGCTCCGGGTACATGCGGGCCAAACGCAGCGAGGGCAAGGTCGGCAAGAAGGCACGATGTCCCTCAAGATGTCGAGGTGGCGCATGGACACCGGCCCTTCAGGCACCCTTTCGCCCGCTCGGCTCGGCGCTTGGGTGACCCTCGACACTGGCGAGTCCCGCGCTGCTCGGCTCCGTCGAGCCCACGACCCCCACCTGTTGGGGGGGGGGGCGCTGCCGCGCTCGGCGCGGTGGCGGCCCGGCCGCCGCGCGTCGCTCGCGTTGGTGCCGCAGGCTGTGCGATTCCGGGAGTGGCGACGGCGGGTACGGATGCCCTCCGAGGACGTCGTCCGGGTCAGTCTGACCGCGGCCTACCGTGAGCCGGCGCTGCAGGCGGGCCGGCTCGAACAGCAGCTAAACGTCCACGCGCCGGACGCTCCGACTCGGGAGGGGCTCACCGAGGTGGCGCATTGGGTCTGGCAGCTTGGGCTGACGCTCCAGACGCTCGACAGGGACATCGCCACGATCGTCCCGGAGGAGGTCGAGGTTCGTCGCGAGGCCCTGCTTCGTGTACAGGCTGACGACTCGTTTGTGCGAGATCGGCAGAGGGGCACGCTCGGCCACCTCGACCGACTGCTGGAGCACCGCGCGGTGTTGACGCGGGAGCGCGGCCGAGCGGAGCGCCTGCAGACCTACGCGGTGGCTTATTTGGAGGAGGCCCGGGCCGGCCTCGCGGTCGCCCGGCTCTTGCCTGGGGTGCACACGCCCGAAGCGCTCGGCAGCGTGCTTGAGCGGCTGAGCGAGCACGCTGCGGACCGGTCGAGCCGCAGGAACGCGGCGCGCGAGGTTGGTGTGGGGTGATCCGTTGCGGTTCAGCCTGGGATGCGGCTCGCGGTGATCACCGTCGCCATGACCTCGCCCTCCGCCACATGCACGCCCCCGACCTCAGCGATCGCCGAGAACTTCCAGATGGCCCGCTTCTCGGCCAGCTTCACCACGGTGATGCGGACTTGATCCCCGGGGGTGATTGGCTTGCGGAAGCGGAACCCGTCCAGCCCGGTCAAGTAGACCAGCCGCTGCTTCATGTCGGGGTTCGCTGTCATCGCGACGATCCCCGCCGCCTGCGCGATGGCCTCCACCAGCAGGACGCCCGGAAATACCGGATAGCCGGGAAAATGCCCCTGAAAACAGGGCTCGTTGGCGCTCACGTTCTTGATCGCCACCACGCGCACCCCCGGGTCGCACTCCAGCACGCGGTCGATCATCAGGAAGGGGTAACGATGCGGCAGCAGCGCGAGGATCTCGGTGACGTTCATCTGGGAGCCGCCGTTGTGGGCCCCGCCGCTGTCGGCAACGCCGCTCTCGATGCCAGCACCGGGTTCTGGTCCCTTCATCCCTCTTCCTTTTGCCCGATCAACAGGCGTAGCTCGCTCATTTCGTGATGGAGGTCCGCCTTCAGGGCGGCCAGCTCAGCCTTTAACGCTTCCGTGCTCCGTTCCTGCTCGACCGATCGTCGAGCCAACTCCGGCAGCTTTGGGGTGGCCACCGCGACGTTGAGCCAGGCGTGATGGTCCATCGCAGGGATGCCGCCCCGGCGCGAGTTCGGCGGAGTGTCCTCTGTCACTAAAGAGCAGGCTGCGATCTGGGTCCGCGCTCCGATGTCGATGTGGCCGACTACCCCGGACTTCATCGCCATCACCACTCCGTCTCCCAGCGTGGCGCTCCCCGCTACCGCAGCGTAGCTGACGAGCAGGCAGTGCTGCCCGACGGTGGCGCCATGGCCGACCTGCACGAGGTTGTCGACCTTCGTCCCGGCCTTCACTAGGGTGTCCCCCACCGCAGCGCGATCCACGCAGGTGTTCGAACCAAGCTCGACATCGTCGCCCAGAATGGCACGTCCAGTTTGGGGGATCTTGTGCAGGCCGGAGCCCGTGGGGACGAAGCCAAAACCCTCGCCCCCGACCACCGCTCCCGGGTTGAGGACCACGCGGTCTCCGAGCACGCAGCCCGCCTCGACGACCGAGCCGGCCATCAGGACGCACCCGGCTCCGACGGTCGCCCGGGGCCCCACGTAGCTGTGCGGATGAAGCACGGTTGCGGCGCCGACCCGCGCACCTGCCCCTACGAACGCGAACGCGAGGACGGTCGCGCCGTCGACTACCGCTCCGGCCTCGACGATCGCGCTGGGGTGCACGCCCGCCGGGAGGATCACGCGGGGGTGAAAAAGCTCAAGCACCAACGCGAACGCCAGATACGGGTCTTTGCATCGGATGACCGTGCGCTCGCTGACGGGCTCGTCCTCGCCGACCAGCACGCAGCCCGCCTTGCTGGCCCGGAACATGCGGGTGTACTTCCGGTTGGACAAGAAGGCGATTTCGTCCCCGGCCGCGAGCTCAAGCCCGGCGACGGCGCGGATCAGCCGGTCCGGGTCCCCGTCCACCCTGCCGCCGACCTTCACGGCGATCCTCGCCACGGTCCACGGCGCCTGCCCGTCGGGCCGATTCACGCTACTTGACGGGATTCTGCGCGTTGTAGCGCTTGATCAGCTCGTCGGTGATGTCGATGGTGGGCGAGGCGTAGACCACTCCGCCCTCATTGATCTCGATCACGAGGGTGTAGGCGCGCTCGCTGGCGATCGACATGGTGATCGTCTTCATCTTGGCGATCAGCTGCTCCATCGCTCCTTGATAGGCCTGCTGCATCTCGCCTTCGGACTGCTGGTAGGCTTGCTGGAACTGCATACCGGCCAGGTTGATCGCGTCTTCCTTCTCCCGCTTGGCCGAATCGGAGAGGAGCACGGACTGCTTCTGGTAGTCAGCCTGCATGGCATCGAAGTTTGACTTCAACTTCTCGATCGCGGACTTCTTGCTCTGGAACATCGACTCGAGCTTCTTACGGGCGCTCTCGCCCTCGGTGACGCTCTCGAGCGCCTTCTGGTAGTCGACGCTCGCGAGCTTCAGCTCGGCGGCCTCCGCGCGGGCGACCGGCACCCCGGCGGCCGGAGCGAGGACAAGGAATGAGGGGACGGCCAGAAGCAGCGCGGCCCAAACCGCGGCTCGCCTCACGAGGGTGGCGGGGGTGCGGGCCCGCGCGTAGGTCTGGGCGGGGGAAAGGGCGCGTGCGGGGGAAAGGTCGCGGGACATCGGGACTCCGGAAGCCGGGGGGACTAATACGAAACGGGCCCGGTGGCCTCGCGGCCTAAGGAGCCGATTGTCGCGCTTGCCCCCAGACCACCCAGCTCGCTCCGTTCCAGGTGTAGAGCATTGAGCTCACCGGGTTGGGCAAGGTGTCGTAGGCGCGCTTGACCCCGACCCCGACCACCTTGTCGAAGTCGAGGTCGCCCGGGATCCAGGCGATGAGCACGCCCATCGCAGGCACGGCTACAACGCACTTGCCGCCCAATTTTCGTTCCAACGCGTCGGGGAAGAGCATCGCCGCGTCGGCCCGGGAATTCCCGGCGACCAGGTAGTAGGGGGGGGTGAAGTCCGCGACGTAAATGGCTTCGAGGCCCTCCACCGCGGCATCCTCCGCCCCTTTCGCCTCGGTCAGGAGATCCTCGGCCGACCTCCGATCGGCAGCGGTGTAATACACGCGGTCGGCCCCCTGCCTGCGGGTGAAGCACATGCTCAAGCCCTCTGCGAAGGGCGAGCACACGATCTCCGAGGCCGCGCCCTTGAGCTTGTTCGCGCGGGCCCAGGCCGCGTACTCACTCACGACGTTGGCCGATTCCAGCGTCGGGTCCACGAGGGGGCGCGCTGATGGGAGGTCTGTGGGTGCCGCCGGTTCGGAGGCCAGAGCCAGACCAAGCAGGAAGATCAAATCGATTTCTCCGGGTTCATCGACACGCAAGCCCTCAGGTGGCTTCCCCGGGGCGGCCCGAACGTGTCATTCTGAGAGCGATTGTCCCTGAACTACGCTCAGTGTGGCGCTGCGAAGGCGGTCCTCTTCCCGCGCCGCGAGGGCTTCGGTCAGGTCCTGGGTGATCTTACGCTGGCGGCTGGAGAGCACCTTGGCCATCTCGTAGATCAGCTTGTACGCAGCGAGATTGCCCTCGGAGAGCAGATGGTCGAAGTCGCGGCGCGGAAATCGGAAGACCGTGCAGTCTTCTACGGCGATGACCGACGCCGACCGCGAGGAGTGATCGAGGATCGCCATCTCGCCGAAGCAGGACCTTGGTCCGAGGACGCATATGCGCTGGGTAGGCAGGAACTCGTTGGCCTTGAGCACCTCCGCCTCGCCCGCGTAGATGACGTACCACGCGTCTCCGGGGTCCCCCTCGCGGAACACCGCCGTGCCGGCGCGTACACGCTGCACCTGCATGATGTGGACGATCTCGGAGAGTTCGACCCCGTTGAGCTCCGCGAACATGGGAGCTTCCAGAAGGAAGTTGATGATCTGTTCGAGTGTGATCGTGTTCATGACGGGTTGCCGGTATACCACAACGCAGGTTGCGGCTGCAAGCGAGGGGTCCCCCCGCCGGCGCCCGCATCCGCTGCCCCGCCCCCTGGAGTCGAGAATGGGTCTGCGTTCGTTGATCAAGCGTGTAGCTGACAAGTTCTCCGGCGAGTATTCCGCCGCTCAGTCGGACATCCGGGCGGACGAGGGGCCGCGCCCCGATGCCGGGCCGACCACGGTCACCCGCGCTCGCCTCAAGCGTCCGATGGACGCGAAGGAAGAGAGCGCCGAGCGGAGTGACGTCAAGAGCGACGACAAGGGCTGAACTCGAGGGACCCCCACCACTTACGGCCCGCCTTTTTCAAGCCCACTCAGGCCCACTCAGGCCCACTCAACCCCGATCAGCGCCAGCATGAAGCCAGCGGCGGCCGTGCCGATGATCAGCTTCATTCCCGGCTGGATCAGCCCGCGGTCATGGAGGGTCCGCAGCGTGAGCGCGGCGGAGCTTGACTCGCAGTTGCCGTACGCCCCGTGGATGGCCGGGACCTTCGAGGTCGGAACCTGCAGCGCGGCCGCGATCTGGGCCAGCGCGCGGTCCGACGCCTGATGGAGCACAAACAGGTCGACGTCCTGCACGCTCCATCCAGCGCGGCGGCAGGTCTCGCCGAGGGCCTCTGGGAAGTATCGGGAGAGGCGGAACATCTCGGCGGATTGACTGCGGAATTTTCCGTAGACCGGAACCGTGCAGAGGCCGTGGTGCTGAGGAAAGGTCCGGCTGTACAGCGAGACGATGCGGCCCGCGGGCAGCGCTACCCCGTCGACCACGCGTCGCTCCCGACTGATGAGCGTGGCGGTGTGGGCGTTGCCGACGGTGAGCCCAGCTCCGTAGAGGCCGACGTCCTCGGAGGTCTGGATGTCGTCGTTCAACCGGCCCGCGCTCAACGCCGCGGTCGCGACGATCGCGGTGGACAGCGTGTCGTCGATGGCGAATCGCCCGAGGACGTCTTGCACGCCCATCACCATCCCGGCACAGGCGGCCAGGATGTCGTAACAAAGCGGCTCCCCGAGGTGCGAGCGGGCGGCGATCTCCGAGGCCGTCGCCGGCTCGAAATACTCCCTCGCGATGCTTCCGTACACCACAAGGTCAATCGCACCCGGCCCCAGCGCGATCCCCTGCTCGGCGAGCAGGCGCTCCACCGCCACAGAGGCGCGCTCCCCACACGCGGTGACACCGTCCTCTTCGATGTGCCGGTTGGTCGTTCCGCAGGCGTTCAACACGGCGGAGAGCAGCCGGTGGATCCGGGTCCACTCCTCGGGAGAACCTCGGAAGTTGGCGTGCACCGCGGCCAATGCCTGTTCGCGGGTCACCACCCGCAACGGGAGATTCACGGCGGGGAGGGACATCCAGACGGTAGGGAGAGCCATCGCGCGGCACCTTAGCTGCCGCGGCTGCGATCCGCGATCCCTGTGGAGGGCTTGACCGAATCTTGGTGCGCGCCCGCTGCGCGGAAGTCCTCGGCGCGCAGCGAGCAGCCGCGTAGCTCAGCCCCCGCTAATCGCCCTTCCAACCAGACCCTGGCTCCGTCTGCTGCGTACTCCACCCGACCCAGATCCATGGTCTCGATGGCGACGACGCTGTCGGTGTTGGCTAGATCGACGAACCGAAGCAGTCCGCCCGCAGCGTCCGGGGCACCCGAGGCGGGATTCACTGTGTACACGTGCAGCCAGGGGGGCGCGATGAATGCCCCGGGGATCGCCCCGGCAGCCACCGGGTCGGTCCAGAGCTGCGAGGAGAGTTCGGTCATGCCGTACTCACCCACGACGGCCGGCGAGCCGAGCCGCACGGGGATGGACCGGTAAAGGGCCTCGCTGTCAAGCCGGACGCGGCGCCCCTTGAACCCGCCGGTCACCATCACGACGCTGTCCGGTCCCAAGTTGGCCCGCAGGTCAGGGGTGCCATCCAGCATCGCGTCCAGTGAAAATGCGGTGGAGGCGAGGAAGCACGGGCCGTGCCCGGCGGAGCCGTCTATGGGTGCCATTACGCAGATCATCGGCATTGCCTGACCCGATACGCCTGAGTCGGAGTCGAACAGCTGCACCAGCGGTTGTCCGGAAGAGGCGGCGAAGTGGCCGATCATGTGCCCCAACGAGCTGTCCGAGGTCGGCGGGGGGCACAGCGAGAGGACCGGGCCGGGCACCACGCCGCCGCGCGCGCAGAAGTGTGCCCACGAGGCAGCGTCGTAGATCAGGGTGTCGAGCATGGCGTGCACGCCCCGGACAGCGCCGGTGGTCCCGCTGGTCAAGAACCTCCGGCCCGGCGCGGCGTGAAAGCTCATGAGCTCAAGCTCCTTGAACAGGCCCACCGGGATCGCGGGGATCTCCTCCCACCCCTGAGGGTCCGGCTCGCCGCCGTCTGCCTGCAAGGTCATCGCGGCGATGAGCGGGCTGGCGCGACGTTGTGCGTGAAAGAGCTGGATCGCGAGCGCTTCGGGATCACCCCCGCCTCCACGCAAGGCAGCGAGGACCTGATCACGCATGGGGAGGCGGGTATCCCGCGGCCGTGGCTCCGGTCGGGTCCGCCGGCGCGGTCAGTGCAGACAACGGGAGGCGAGAACGGTTGATTCTGGATACACAACCCTCGATGCGCAGCGACCCCGATGAAGACCTGAAAGGCAGTGAAACCAGACTCTGGCAGCTCATCGCCCAGCGCCGGCGCGCCGGAACGGGCGCCGAGGCCGACGCCATCGATATCCGCATATGGGATCTCTTCGGCGAGACATGGACGATCATGTTCACCGACCTGTCCGGCTTCTCGCGGCACGTCGCGCGGTTTGGCATCATTCATTTCCTGAAGATCATCCACGAGCAGAAAGAGATCCTGCTGCCGGTGGTGGCCGCGCACGACGGCATCCTGATCAAGATTGAAGCGGATAGTTTTCTCATCCTGTTCAAGCGGCCGGAGCGAGCGATGGCCTGCGCGGTCGCGATGCAGCACACCTGCCAGCGCGTCAACCGGGACCGGGCCCCCGAGGACATGGTGCTCCTCTGTGTGGGGCTTGGGTACGGCCGCATCTTGCGGATCGGCGATAGCGATGTTTTCGGGTCGGAGGTCAACGCGGCCAGCAAGCTCGGTGAGGACATCGCGAACGCCAACGAGGTCCTGGTCACCGAGTCGGTTCGGGACGTCCTGTGCGGGCCCGGCGCGGGTCACACCGCGGCCGACTTCACCGCGCTGGACGGGTCGGCGACCGGGGCCTCCGTCGCCTACCGGGCTGCCTACGCGCAGGGTGAAGGCTGAGCGGCGGCCCGGTGCTCCCCGACGTCCACACCCCCGTGCCCGGCCCGGTCTCCCGCGCTTGGGTAGACCGGCTGGCCCAACGCGAGTGCCCGGGGATCACCGCCCGCCGCGCCCGGCGAGCGGCGAGCATCGGCGCAGCCGACTTCGACCCCATCGTCTGGGCAGAAGCGTCAGGAGTGAACGTCTGGGACGTCGACGGCAACCGGTTCGTGGACCTGTGCGCCGGGTTTGGCGTCGCGTCTGTCGGCCACCGGCACCCGGCCGTAGTCGCAGCCGGCCAGCGCCAGTTGGCGATCCTCCCCCACGCGATGGGAGATGCCTTCCCGGACCCACGACGAATCGAGCTCATGGAGCGGCTATGCGGCATCAGCGGGCTAGACCGGGTCATCTTTGGCTCGTCCGGGAGTGATGCGGTCGAGGCGGCTTTCAAGACAGCGCTGCTCGCCACCGGTCGTCGCCGGATCCTCACGTTTGAGGGCGGGTACCATGGGCTCGCCGCTGCGCCTCTCGCTGCCATTGGGTACCACGTGGACGCCTTCCAGCGCCCATTCTCCCCCCTGCTCGGGGACTTTGCGGATTGCGCCCCGTACGGTGGGCCGCTGCCGGACTTGAGCGCCTACGCCGCGGTGCTCGTGGAGCCGCTTCAGGGGCGGGGCGGCATGCGGGCGCCGCCGGTCGGCTGGCTCCGGGCGCTCCACCACGCGGCGCATGCGGCAGGTGCGCTGGTCATTCACGACGAGATCTACTCTGGCTTCGGCCGTACCGGGACGCTGTTCGCGTCGAACAACGCAGCGGACCCGTGTCCCGCCCCGGACTTGCTCTGCGTCGGCAAGGGGCTGGCGGGCGGCTTTCCGCTGTCTGCTTGTCTCGGGCGCGCGGCGGCGATGGACGCGTGGGGAGCCTCACAGGGGGAGGCGATCCACACCCAGACCTTCCTCGGGAACCCCACTGGCTGTGCCATGGCGCTCGCTGCGCTGGATGTACTTGAGGGAGAGCACCTGACCACGCGCGCTGCGGTGGCCGGCCGACGGCTGGCCACCGCCCTCGCGGCGCTGCCGGGCGTCCAGCAGGTGACCGGGCGCGGCTTGATGCTCGGCGTTCACATGAAGGGGACGCTTGGTGTGACTCGACGGCTGCTTGAGCGTGGCTGGATCGTCCTGCCCTGCGGTGAGCGTGCTGAGGCGTTGGGGATCACGCCGCCGCTTGGAATTGGTGACGAGACCCTGGACGCGTTCGTCCTCACCCTCGCAGAGGTTCAGGCCGCGGAGGGCGCGTGAGGCTCGACGAAGCGTTCAGCGCTCCAGCCAACGGGTGCTGAACACCTCCTCCTCGAGCGCGATCGCGAAGGTGACCTTGTCGAAGATCAACTCCGTCTTCGAGCCGGTTTGCACCTCGTCGATGACCGTCATCTTGTACGGGAACTGGCGCGTCCCCACCGCGCGAATGTCGCCCATGGTCCAGGTCTTCAGGAGCGTGCCGGACAGCGCGAAGAGCTGCTGCTTGACCGGGATGTACGCTACTGCATCGACCCATATCGTCCGTTTGGGGTAGCTCACCGCGGTCGATGTGGCGGTCAGTTCGACCTTCCAGCACTTTCGGCCGTCGATGGTCTCCTCTCCGGTCACCGTGCCGGAGTACATCGAGCGCCACCGTGCGGCGTCCAACATGTCTTCATACGACATGTCCGAGCCCATTAGTCCTTGCCGCAGCATGTGACCCGAGATCTTCTGGGTCTTCTCGACGCTGGGCAGCCACATCCACAGCTCGTCCTTTTTCTTGAGCATCTTGGTGCCTTCATCGCGTGAGGGGGCCAGGTACTCGATCGCGGCTTCGTCCTGCCCACGGCCGTAGCTGTGCATTTTGTACTCCTTCACCCGGTCCGACTTCGTGACCCGCATGGTGATGTAGCTCTCGCGCGTATCGTAGGTCATGTTGGCGTCGATCTTGTCGAGCAGATCGGTCACTGTGGGCGTTGCAGCCCGTGCTTCCGGCGCGAGGAAGGTGAGCATCACCGCCAGCGCGGCGCCGAACCAGAGGGTCAGATTGGACAGCAAGGGACACTCCAAGGGTGACAGTAGGGGCGAAAGTTCGATATCAAGCGTTCAGCGGCGGGCACGCATCGCCTCGACGGGCTCGATGCGCGAGGCCCGGATCGCGGGAAGGGCCCCGCCCACGATCGCCATCACGAGGCCCAGCCCGAACGCCTGAGCCAGCATGATTGGCTCCCAATCCCCATGGATGACGCTGTCGACCGCCAGGCCCGGCGGCAGCTTGTTGACGGCATTTCCAAGGTTGATTCCATGAAGTTCGAGTATGAAGTACGAGATCAGGCTGCCGACGATCGCGCCGACCGCGCCGCCGATCGCGGCGATCCCGATCGCCTCGATCACAAACAGGAACACCGTGGCGCCCCTACGCAGTCCCATAGCGCGCATCACGCCGATTTCGGCGGTGCGCTCGAGTACGCTCATCAACATCGTATTGAGCACGCCTAAGGCCGTGATGAACACGATCACGCCGGCCGCGATCGATTGGAGCGCGCCGATGATGCCCGAGATGGAGCTGAACGGCGGACGCTGATCCCAGCGGGAAACGGCCAACTTTGAGAGCGCAGGGTTCGCCGCGAGGGCGGCCTCGATGGGGATCGCGTCGTCGAGCGTAGCACCGTAGACCAGCACCTCGGTGGCCCCGGTGGGAATGTCCGCCATGCACTGAAGCGTGGCCAGGCTCACGTAGACGAACCGGTTCTGGGGCCCGCTTCCGAGGTCCGAGATACCGACGACCTTGACCTTGATCGCCGAGAGCGATCCATCCTGAGTCTGCCCGCCGAGGATCAGGTCATCCCCGACCTTGGCCCCGACTTCGGTGGCTGCCATCGCGCCAATGACCGCATCGATCGGGGGTCGGCTTCGCCTGCCGCCGGCGCACTGCTGCGCGGCAGCATCGTCGGTCGCGAACATCCGACCGTTCGGGATGTGGTGCTCGAGGTCGAGGGCCCGGGAAAACCACTCGGGCGGCGCACCCTGCACCAACGCGAAGTGCTCACCCATGTCGTCGCCGACCGTCAGGGTCGCCGCCATTTGGAGTCTCGGCCACGCACCGGTGACGCCCGGCGTGGCACGGGCGGCGGCGAGGATGGGCTCCAGCTCGACGATGTTCTCCGCGAGCGGCATCATCTGCTCCTTTTTCGCGAATTCGGGAGTGACGAGGCGGACTGGACCCATCACGTTCGCACCCTTCTCCAAGATTCCGCCGAACGCGCCGCGGGTCCAGCTGATCCCGCACGTCAGCAACGCGACGCCGAGCATGATGGTCAAGCCGGTGAGGAACGAGCGGCGGGTGTTGCGCAGCGCGTTCCTGAGGGCGAGGGAGAAGAGCAGGCGCATGGTGGTTCCCGATCAGTCGGCGCGGACGGCGTCGGCAGGGTTGAGGCGCGCTGCGAAGCGAGCTGGCTGCACGCTGGCGAGCGTGGCGATGACCGCTGAGAAGGTGAGGGAGCCGAGCACAGGCGCCCAGTTGAAGTGGGTGTAGATCACCGCGCTCACCGGGAGGGCGCTTTGGGACTTCATGAGGTCCTCGCTCAATACGATGCCGTTGGATTGCCAGTACAACACGGCGAAGCTGCCGAGCACGGCGCCGGCCAGTCCGGCTCCAAAGCCAAGGAGCGCGCCTTCGACAAGGAACAGGGCGCTCACGTCCCGACGCTTCATGCCGAGCGCGAGCAGCGTGCCGATTTCGCGGACCCGCTCATACGCCGCCATGATGACCGTGTTCGCGATGCCGGTGGCGGCGATGGCCATGATCACGCCCACGAGCAATAAGATGGCTCGTCGCCGGATGTCGTTGATGGCCAGCATGTCGGCGGCCTCCTCGCGTGTCGTCGTGGCGCTCCAGACCTGACCGTCCGGCGCGGTCAACGCCCCGGCTGCGACGAGCTCGTCGCGGACCGTGCCGGCGTCCTGCAGGCCCCCGATCCGAAGCGAAACATGGGTCCGGCGGCCTTTGAGCTGGAGCAGCTCCTCTGCGATTTCCATCCTCAGCCAGATCGCGCTGTTGTCCATCTGGCCGTTGTCGGTGTGGATGAGCGCGGTGATGGCGTAGGACATGGCGTTTTGTGCACCTTCGACGGTGCGCGCCTGCACGGTGACCTGGTCCCCCACTCCGACGCCCATCATGCGCGCCATTGCATCGCCCAGCGCGACCTCCGCCTTGCCTGAGTCCGGCCAGACGCCGGTGACCCTCCACCGCTCGCGTGGAAATACGGTGTAGTCGGCGTCTGGCTCGTAGGCGACGCCCATGCCCCTGGCTGCGTCGCCATGGTGGACCACCCGCGCGGTGAACAACGCGCGTGGCGCGGATTCACCCGAGAAGTCGGCGAACGCAGGGGGAATAGACGCCTCTTCTACCGGGTAGGACAACCCATCGGTCGGAAAGTCCGGCGGCCGGATCAGGATGTCGCCGGTGGTGGTGGTGGCGACCGCGCGCAGGAAGTTGTCGTCGAGTCCGTCCACGAGGCCCCAGCCGAGCACTTGAAACGCAACCCCGAACACGACCGCGCCGGACGTGATGACGGTGCGGCGGGTATTTCGAAAGAGGTTTCTCAGGGCCAAGGTGAGGATGAACATGCTTAGGCCCCGTGGGGAGCGACGGACGCGCCAGACGGGCTCGGGTTGGTCAGGTCCCGGCGCTCATCGCCGGTGATCTGCCCATCCTGAAGGTGGATGATCCTGCGTGCGCGCTCCATCACCATCGGGTCGTGCGTGGAGAACAGGAACGTGGTCCCGTTGTCAGCGTTCATGCTTTTCATCAGATCGAGGATGGCCGCGCCGTTCTTCGAATCGAGGTTCGCCGTCGGCTCGTCCGCGATGATGAGCGCGGGGGTCTTGACCAGCGCCCGGGCGATCGCCACGCGTTGTTGCTGGCCTCCGGAGAGCTGGGCCGGTCGCCTCCCCATGTAGTCGGCGAGGCCGACCGAGCGCAGCGCCTCTTCCACCCGCTCCTTGTGGCCCTTCCGGACGAGCCCGGCCAGCCGCAGCGCCAGCTCCACGTTTTCGTAGGCCGTGAGCACGGGGATCAGGTTAAAGCTCTGGAAGATGAATCCGATTCGCCGTGCGCGAACGTCGCCGAGCTCTGTGTCCGACAGCGTCGCGACGTCCCGGCCCTCGATGTACACCTGGCCTTCACTTTGCCGGTCGAGGCACCCGACGAGATTCAGCAACGTCGATTTCCCGGATCCGGACGGCCCGGCGAACGCCGTGAATTCTCCTGCATAGATGCGGACATCGACGCCTTTCACCGCGTGTACGATTAGGTCCCCCAACGGGTAGTTCTTCTTCACCCCGACGAGCTCGCACAGGGGCGTGGGGCTCGGCTCTGAACCTGCGGACGTGGTGGTCATCCAGAACTCCTCAAAAGCTGTACCGGACCCAGCCGGTGAAAGTAGCATCGGGTAGCAACCCCGACAGATCGACGCTGGCAGTGCCCAGCGTGTAGCTCAGGGAGGACGCGGCGGGCTTGAACTCGCCATCCTCGCCGACGGGAACCTGACCGCCGAGGTTGATCACGATCCGGTCGGTCGCGGTCCAGCCGAGGCTTGGGATGAGGTAGCCCGTTCCGTCTTGAAGGTTGGCGAGTACGGCGGCCTGGACACTGAATTCCTCGGTCAGGCCGAGGCGCAGTGCACCGTCGATGTAGTGACGGCCAAGGGTGATGCGGGTCGCCGACTCCCCGACGCCGGAGAGCATCGCGCAGTCGAACGGAAGCTGGCCGGAGAGGCGGCTGGTGTAGTCGTACTCGTCCGGTGCGGACCCGCTCCCGTCGTATCGGTACTCGGCGGCGATGTAGAACATGCTCAACAGGGGGAAGCTGTAGTCGACGCCGGCCAAAACCTCGACGTAACCGTCACTGTCGAGGCGGTCGGTGTGTACCTCACCGTGCCACCCACCCTCGGCCCAGTAGCCGACGCCGAGCGTTCCGCGCAGGTCGCCCCCGGCGAACCATCGCTGGTCTGACCGCGCTTGGCCGATCAGGGCGACGTCCACTCCGCCCAGCCTCACCGTGCCCCTGAGCGCTGCAGACAGCGGCACATCCGCGAGGGGCACAGTGTTGCCCCTCCCCTGGGCCACGGTGTACAGGGTCGACAGATCGTCGCCGATCGCGACCACCGCGGTGACGTCCGAGCCGCCGAGTGGCACCGCAGCCTTGACCGCGTTGATCCCCGAGGGCTCCCGCCATGGCTCCGTGACGAGGACCTCCGCGTACAGGTCGGTGGGGTGGAACGCGAGGCCGCTCCCCCAACGAATGGCCTGCCGGCCGACCTTGAGGTCCACCGACTTCAGGTTGAAGTCCACGTGCAGGCGCTCCACGGACAGCGCGTCGGCGACCGTCGCGTACAGCGGCTCGGGCGCGTATGCGCAGTTGGCCAGAGTGAGCAGCTCCCCGATGTCGGACGCGAAGATCGTGTCGCGCAGCTCCTTCCCGGTGTCGCGCCCCTGAGTCAGGGCAGCTTCTACAACGACCTCTGCCTTCAATCGGCCGGCGAGGGGCCCGTCGGCTGGGCCGACCGAGAACCGGGGCCGCACGCGCTCGGCGAAGACGAACGGGTTGCCGGTGACCCCAAACATGCCTGCGGCCCGCAGCTCGGCGTACCCACCAAGCTCAGCCTCGACTCGCCGCTCCTCCGGTTCCGGGGACAGTTGGGGCTCGGAGGGCGCCGGCGGCTCCGCGGGCAGCGCGAGTTCGGTGGGCTCCGCGGGCAGCGCGAGCTCGGCGGGCTCTGCGGGCAGCGCCAGTTCGGCGGGCCTTGCGGGCTCTACGGGGACGGCTGCGGACGACGAAGGGTCGACCGGCGGCGCAGCCCCAATCGGCGCTGGCACAGCCGCGGCAGGGGCGCTCTCCACCTGAGGATCCGGGGCGTCTCCCGTCACGCCTTCTCCCCGAAACGCTGCTTGAAGGCTGTCTCCATAGTGTCGAGCTGCGCCTCGATGAACCCGAGGAAGAGCAGACCCTGCAGCACCCTCGCTCCCGGGGCGTCCGACGGCCGGAGGGTCCCGCCCCAGCTCGGGGGCGGCTCCGCGACCATTAGGGGAGCGGCCGCGCTTCGATGGCGCTCTCCTTGCTCCACGGCTGCCTCCGCCTGCTGAAACAGCTCGCGCATGCTGTGGATGTGCCGCCGGATGTACGGCAGCCGGCTGAAGAAAACGTCGCGCTTCATCGCGTAGTACTGCCGCCGGTCGCCGCGGACAGCGCGAATCTCCATGGCCCCGTTGGCGATGAACACCCGGGTGTTCACGCTCACGCTCGCGCGGCTGATGCCCAGGGTCCCAGCGATCTCGTCGAGCAGCAGGGGGCGCGGCGAGATGACGAGCAACCCGAAGATCCGGCCGCCGATCCGCGGGAGCCCCAGCGTGTCGAAATGCAGGCCTACGGCCTCGACCAACTCAAGCTCGTCGGGGGACAGCGACAGCGGCTCGGAAGGCATGGGGTCGGTATAGTCCGTTCAGTTCGTTCAGTCAAGACTGAACAGGCGTTGAATGTCCGGACCGGGTCTGTACGAAACGGTCAGTCTTCGAACGCCAGTCGAAGGTAGGCGACAACGTCCGCCGCTTCGTCGTCGTCGAGCCGCTGGGGCGGCATGGTTCCGACACCGTCCACCATGACGCTGGTCAGGACCTCGTCGGTGAGGGTGCCCACAGAGGTCGCGAGGTCCGTGGCCGCCACCCCGTCGACCTGCACGCCGGCGGTGCCGTCCGCACCGTGGCACGACGAGCAAAATAGGTCGTACTTCTGAGCCCCGGTGACGGGGTCGGGCTGGTGCGCGCAGGCGGCGAGGAGGAGGAGCATCCGCTACCCCCCGAATCGCACCGAGAGGCCGCCCCACGCTGAGATCGCCGCAGTCGGAGTGAACTCCGGCTCCGAGCCTCCGCGGGAGAGGGTCACCGGCACGCCGTACACCGCCCTGCCGTAAAGCTCGAGAGGACCGGTGAGCGGGATCGTCGCCTGACCGCCGAACCCCACGTACCAGGGGAACTGGGGCCCGACCGTCAACTGGACGTACTTCAAGCCGGCCGTCAGGTGCGGGTATACAAAGGTACGAGTCGTCGCCTTCCCCGTGGGGAGCGAGTGCCATTCCCCCACGGAGATTTGGGCGTCCACCCCCCCGCCGATCTCGATGAGCCCGCGTCGCCAGGCCATGCCCACCGCCACCGCCGGGGCGACGGCATTGACCGTTGAGGTCTCGTATCCGGCGCCTGCTTCAACGTTTTGCAGGAAGAAGTCGCCCGTGGACACCCATCCAGCGCCTCCCGCGACCCGGATGAGCAGCCCACCCCCTGTGGCCTCGCCAGCAACGAGCGGCGTGTCCGTGGCCGTCCCGCCATCGATCCGGATCAACCTCAGGCGCTTCTCCCCTGACACCGCGAGGTACGTCGCCTCTCCCTTGGCCATGGACACCGCGGCAGCGGGCACCGTCCACCCATCCTTGGTGGCGCGAAGCTGTGCGACGAGCGCGTCACGCTCTGCGGGGCCAAATGGAGCATCCACCGCGACCGTCGTGTTGGCGGCTACCTCGTCCGCGAATGCCCAGAGCACGCTGTCGCCAACCTGAACGTGGGCGTGATGGTGGCCGGCCGACACCAAGATTCGTGCCCCCGGTACAGCGTCCACCTTCTGCCCGTCTATGTAAACGCTGCCGCCGGATGCGATGTTGCCCACCACGAACGTACTCGAAGGTCGGGCGCGCACAGCGGCCTGATGCGCGTCCCAGGCGATGCGGGTCGGGGCGTCCGGTAAGTCGGCCGCCGTCGGCGAGGGTGCGTTGTACAGGCTGGCGGCGCGCTCCCATGCGGTGATGAGGGCGTCCGGACCGGAGCCGGTGCGGTAGGGCTCGGCGGCCTTGTCCGTCCCCACCTTGTCCTGAAAATACCTCGTTACCGCGTAGCCCTCGAGCATCAACGCCCGGAGCAACAGGTGCCGGTCGGCCTCACTGCGCAGGACCTTGACGTCAGATACCGCCTTACGTAGTCGTGCCATCGCTTGTAGTTCGCCGTCGAAAACGTCGAACAAGGTTTGGCAGGCGATTAATTCTGATCCCACCGTTGCCATCGCGTCGAACCCGGCCATCGCGGGTACGATCTCCGAGAACGGCGCGCTCGTCGCTCCCTCCAACGTTCTCGCGACCGCGGCGCGATCCGCGTCGGTCGGAGCGCCCACCCAGTATACTTTTGCTGCCCAGGCGGTCGCGATCGCGCCGTGCAGCAACCCCATCAGGATCATCGACATGACAGGGCGCCTCCCGCGAGGGTGCAGTCGACCTGTCGGGGGGACTCCAGCGAGATCGTCGTCTTGTAGCCGTCGGCCACCACAGAGCAGGTTCCTGCTACGAAGTCACGGACGAGCGCGTTGGTCGCCCCCGACGCGGTGACGTCGCCGCAAGTGGCCGAGATCGAGTTCCCGCCGGTGAGCACAAACTTCGCAGCCCGGAGGCGCATCGCAGCGGGGGGGGGCGAGGACAAGGCAGCTTTCGGTGTCGCGGCGGCGGCGGAGGGCGGGGTGACGGGAGTACGTGCTGCTGCCCCGGCCCCGGTGGCGCGGGGCGGTCCCGAGGCTGCCGCGAGGGATGGGACAGCGGCGGAGGCGCTCGGGGTGCTCGGGGCGGACGGCGCCGTCGCGACGACCACTGGGCTGACGCTGGTCTCGGGCGGTAGGGGCGCGCCGCCAGAGCCCACGGCCCTGCCCTCCGCTTCTGGGCCCTCCGCTTCTGGGCCCTCCGGCTGAACGGCCGCCTCGCCGGAGGTCTCCCGCTGCGCCTGCCACCTGACACCGGCATTAAGGAGGATCACCAGCAGCCCGGCGGCGGCCGCCAGAGCGACGACTGGTGAGCGCCTTCGGGGCGGCTCGTCGGGTGCCAACGGGGGGAGGGGGAGGATGTCGGAGATGGCGAGCGTCGCGGACGGCCTCGGCGCCAGCGCAGTCGAGTGGAACCGGCCCCCCTCCGATGGACTGTGGGGCATTTGCAGCGAGCTGGTCCCCTCATGCAGCACGATGCCATCCGCTCCGTCGGGCTCGGTCGGCACATCCTCAGCGGCCAACCCACCAAACTTTGCGATGGCGAAGTCCTCGACATCGTCTCCGGGGAGCGTCGCCGCGCTCCGCCTCAGCACGCCCTCCATGGTCTTCGCAGAAGGTCGCTCCGACCCTTCGTATGCCAGGGCAGACGCGACGATCGCGGCGATCTCGTCGCCGGCGACGGTCCGCACCCGGTCCACCGCGAGCTTGACCTGCGCGAGCTGTTTGTCCGGCGCCAGCTCGGCGCGGCCGTAGCTTTCGAGCGTCAGCAGCTCGTAGAGCATCACCCCCAACGAGTAGACGTCTCCGGCCGCCGTCTCCGGTTCGCCAAGCACGCGCTCTGGTGCCATGTAGCCGAGCGAGCCGTAGCGGACTCGCTCCGACTTCGCTTCGCGTCCGGCGAAGTCAGCCCGCGCGATGCCAAAATCAAGCACCTTCACCTCCCCCGTCTGCGAGAGCCGCACGTTGGATGGCTTGATGTCGCGATGCACGACGAACAGCGGAGCACCATCGTCCCCCACCGCCGCGAACGCCGAGTCGAGGGCCGCCGCGGTGGCAGCGCAGATCTGCATCACCGCGCGCGGTGGGAGGGTGACCCCGCTTGCCCGGGCGCGGGTGATCAGCGTCTCGATGTCGAGGCCCGCGATGTACTCCATCAGGAGCGCCCAGCGGCCGCCGAGCTGGAGGAGGTCGTCCACGCGCACGATGTGCCGGTGCTGCAAAC
>SHYV01000057.1 GCA_009692605.1 Myxococcales bacterium | reverse complement strand
CGCGGTACGCGACGATTCGGTTCGGTCTCGCCTCCCTGATCGTGCTCGGCACCGGGGGCTTCGCGATCGTCGGCGGGCGGGCAGGCTCGGGACCGGTGCTCTGGACCTGCGGGATCGGGCTTCTGTCCCTGGCTGCGTCGTTGTGGTGGGCGCGCTCCCGTCCCCACAGTCAGGCTCTCATCTATGCCCAACTGGCGCACGACGCGGTGCTCACGTCGATGCTCTGCGCGGTGACCGGCGGCGTGCAGACGCCGTTCGTGCTCCTGTATTTCCCTTCCATCGCCGCGGGGGCGTTCCAGCTCCGCCTCCTGGGAGCGCTGATCGCGGCGGGGCTGGCCAGCCTCGGACTGATCGCTGTGGCCGCGATGAGCACGGCCGAGGCCGCGGGGGGAGGCAGCGTGCTCATCTACACCGAGAGCGCGCGGATCTTCGCCTTCTTCTTGGTGGCTACACTCACCGGACAGCTCGCCGAGGCCGCGGAACGGAGCGGCCAAGCGCTCGTCGCCGAGCTTAAGAGCTCCGCCATCCTGGCCAGCGAGCACGAGATGGTGCTCGATCGGGTGCGGGCTGCGGTGCTCACCCTCAACCACGAGCAGCGGATCGTCGGCATGAACCCTTCTGCGCTGCGGCTGCTCGGCGACGTGGCTGGCGCCTCCATCAGTGAGGTGCTCACGGGCTCGCCGCAGCAGGGCGCGTGGGAGGAGGCGCGCGACGGTGGCCGCCGTTGGCTTTGTTGCGCCGACCCCTTGCCCAACGGGGGCCGGGTCATCGTGATCGACGACGTCACCGAGTTGACCCGCATGCGTGAGCTCGCGACCCGGGACGAGCGCCTCGTCGGCGTTGGCCGGCTGGCGGCGAGCATGGCCCACGAGATCCGAAATCCGTTGGCCAGCCTCACCGGGAGCCTCCAGCTCATCGCTGAGGACTCTCGGGACGAGTCGGAAACGCGGCTTCTGGAGATCGCTCTCCGGGAAGCCCAGCGGCTGAACCGGCTGGTCGAGGAGTTCTTGTCCATGTCGCGCAGCCGCCGGATCGAGCCGCGGCCGACCGACCTGCGCGCCATGGTCGATGAGGTAGCTGCGGCCTTTTCGAGTGATGCCCGCTTCCGCGGGGCCGTGCGCGTCTTGGGGTACGGGCCACCGGCGGTGGCCGAGGTCGACCCCGACCGGGTGCGCCAGGTGCTTTGGAACCTCGTGCTCAACGGTGCGCAGGCGATGCCCCGGGGGGGCGACATCCGGCTGACCGTCGAGCAACGAGCGGAGTACGAACATGGCCCGGAGGGGGTGGAGATCCGCGTCACCGATGATGGGATAGGCATCTCAGACGCCGATCGCACCTGCATCTTCGACCCGTTCTTCACGACACGGTCAGGCGGCAGCGGGCTCGGGCTCGCGGTGGTGGAGCAGGTCGTCAGCGCGCACGGTGGACGAATCGCCGTGCGTGCGCCCGCAGAAGGGGGTACCGCGTTCGTCCTGTGGTTCCCCAAGGAGGCCCATGTCGGGTGAACGCGTTCTCATCGTGGATGACGAGCTCTCGCTCCGCGAATTTCTGTGCATCCTGTTCGAGCGCGACGGCTTCGTGGTGCGCACCGCCGCTTCCGCAGAGCGGGCGCTCGACGCGTTCGACGACTTCGCGCCGGATCTGGTGATCTCCGACCTCAACATGCCCGGCGTCGATGGCATTGAGCTGCTGCGTCAGGTCAAGACCCGGGCGCTGAAAGCGGGCCGTGACGTTCCCTTCGTCCTGATCACCGCCTACGGCTCGGTCTCGACCGCAGTGGCCGCCACCAAGGAGGGGGCGTTCGACTACGTCGCGAAGCCGTTCAACAACGACGAGCTGCGCTTGACCGTGCGCCGGGCCCTCGCCATGCGCGAGCTGGAGGCCGACAACGTCCGCTTGCGGGCCGAGCTGGGCCAGCGATTCCAGCTCGGGCAGTTCGTGGGAAACTCCCCGAAGATGCAGGCGGTGTACGCGCTCGTTCGGCGCGTCATGGGCACGCGGATCAACTGCCTCATCTTTGGGGAGAGCGGGACGGGCAAGGAGCTGCTGGCTCGCGCGGTGCATTTCGGCAGCGATCGGTCGCAGGGCCCGTTCGTCGCGGTGAACTGCGGGGCCATCCCGGAGTCGCTGATGGAGAGTGAGCTTTTCGGCTACGTAAAGGGTGCGTTCACGGGAGCGAACCAGAACAAGGTCGGCGTCTTCAAGGCGGCTCATGGCGGTACCATCTTCCTGGACGAGGTCGGCGAGATGCCGCTCTCGGCTCAGGTGAAGCTGCTTCGTGTGCTTCAGGAGCGAAAGGTGGTCCCGGTGGGCGGCACCGCTGAGGAGGCTGTTGACGTGCGCATCGTCGCCGCGAGCAACCGGGATTTGCAGTCCGAGGTCGTGGCAGGCCGCTTTCGGGAGGACCTCTACTACCGGCTCAACGTCATGCAGATCGACCTGCCCCCCCTGCGCGAGCGGGCCGCGGACATCCCGGTGCTGGCGCTGCACTTCATCCAGAAGTTCTCGGAGGAGTACGGGCGGCCCATGCGCGGCGCAACCCCGGAGTGCCTCCGTTTGCTCGAGGCCTACCCTTTCCCGGGGAACGTCCGGGAGCTCCAGAACGTGATCGAGCGCGCCGTCGCGCTGGAGTTGGGGACCGTGCTCACCCCGAGCTCGTTGCCCGAGCGCCTGCATGGCAGTTTTCCGCCGGCTGGCGACGAAGGCGGGGAGCTGGATTTTCCGCCCGGAGGCATCGACATGGAGGCGCGCGTGGCGGCGGTCGAGCGACGCTACATGGAAAAGGCGCTGGAGGTGACGGGCGGGAATCGTACCCAGGCGGCCAAGTTGCTCGGCATCACGTTCCGTTCGTTCCGGTACCGCCTTGTCAAGTTCGGGATGGACGCCGGCGATCTCGCCGAAGGGTAGGGGATGTGGACGATGCCCGCGTCCTGTTTTGTCGACGGACCTACCGGTGGGAACAAGGCGCGTTAGTCGCGCCGCGATCTGGAGTTCGTATGCCTGTCGCCCCCATCGCCCGTTCCGCCACGCTCTTCGCCCTCGCAGGTGGTCTCTTGCTGTCCCTCTCACTCGCCGGCTGCGCGCTGAAGTCCGACGTGGACGCGCTCAGCGAGCGAATCGCCAAGATCGAAGAAGCGCAGAAGAACGCTCCCAAGGGCGGCTCGGCCGCGCCCACCGCATCCACAGAAGAGGAGGCCGGGGCGACCAAGTTGATGGAGGCGATCCAGGCGGCGATCAAGGCCAATGACTACCCGACGGCCAAGGCGAAATTGGCCGAGATCTCCCAAAAGTACGCCACCACGCGCGCTGGCAAAGCTGCCGCCCGTATGGCGCCCGAGGTCAACCTCGTCGGCGCCGATGCCAAGCCTATCGAAGCTCAGAAGTGGTACACCAAGGACGAAGGCTCCTTCAAGGACCGGGTCACGCTGGTGGTGTTCTGGGAGGTCTGGTGCCCGCACTGCAAGGACGAGATGCCTAAGATGCCGGCCTTGCTCGCCAAGTACAAGTCCCAGGGCTTTGGCATCATCGGCCTCACGAAGGTCACGAAGTCGGCCACCGACGCGTCTGTGGAGAAGTTCATCGCCGAGCACAAGATCTCCTTCCCCATGGGGAAGGAGATCGAGGGCGGCACCATGTCCAAGGCCTACTCGGTCAGTGGCATCCCGGCGGCCGCGCTCGTCAAGGACGGCAAGGTGATCTGGCGCGGTCACCCGGCCCGGCTCACCGACGATCTGCTCGCCCAGATGCTGGCGGGCTGAAGCATGGAGTGGACCGTCGCCCCCCGCATGCGGATGGATCTGGTCTGCTTTGCGGGGCTGAACCTCGCGGGTGAGCGTCGCATCGTGGACGTGCACGCCGTCGGCGGGCGTCAGGGCGGCGACGTTGCCCCCGAAGACCTCAAGTCTCTCGTCGTGCTCGGTGCTGTTGGCACACGGGTGCTGTTGAAGACAGCGCCGGGCGATGACTGGGAGAAGCACCCATGGCGGGCGATTCTGGTCACCAAGGCCCATCACTACAGGACCAAGGAGGGCGAGACCGGGGTTCGGGTGCCCGACCTCGACTGGTTCGACAAGCCGGATGCGCGTCGCACGGACACCGAGGTGCAAGAGACCTTCCCGTATGCGGAGACCTACGCGGAAGGCCTCGCTTCGGGTGAGTGGACCTTCGGGCGACCGGGCCCGCTCAAGCAGAAGGTCAAGGCGATCGTGATCGACAAGGCGTAGCGGCACGCACCCCGGGGTGACGACCCGCTCCCGGGTTACCGGCGCGGATGCTCCCGCCCTCCCCGCCTTCATCCGCTGCCGCGCTGGCCGAACTGTACGGCGCGAACAACTATCACCCGCTGCCCGTGGTGATCACCCATGCCAGCGGAGTCTGGGTGACCGACTCTGACGGCAGGCGCTACATCGACATGCTGTCGAGCTACTCGGCGCTCAACCAGGGCCATCGGCACCCGAGGATCCTGCAGGCGGCGCGCGACCAGCTTGAGCGCGTGACGTTGACCAGCAGGGCGTTCCACAACGACCAGCTCGGCCCCTTTCTGGAGCGGCTCTCCCAAGTGTCTGGATTCAAGCGGGCGCTGCCGATGAACTCGGGGGCGGAGGCCGTGGAGACCGGGCTGAAGGCGTGCCGGAAGTGGGGGTACCAGGTCAAAGGGGTGCCGGACGGCTCCGCGCGCATCGTGCTCGCCGGGAACAACTTCCACGGCCGGACCATCTCGATCATCAGCGGCTCGACCGAGGAGCAGTACCGTCAGGGTTTTGGTCCGTTCACCCCCGGATTTGACGTTGTTCCCTACGGCGACGCAGCCGCAGTCGAGGCGGCCATCACCCCGCACACCGTGGCGGTGCTGCTGGAGCCGATCCAGGGGGAGGCAGGCGTCGTGCTGCCGCCCGACGGGTATCTCCGCGAGGTCAGGGCGATCTGCGACCGGCGCTCTGTCCTGATGTTCCTCGATGAGATCCAGACGGGTCTGGGTCGCACGGGGCGGATGTGGGCCTTCGAGCACGAGGACATCCGGCCCGACTGCATCACGGTGGCGAAGGCCCTTGGGGGGGGCGTCTACCCGATCAGCGCGTTCTGCGCCGATGATGCCCTGATGGACGTGTTCTCGCCGGGCGACCACGGGAGCACCTTCGGGGGTAACCCGATGGCGGCCGCGGTCGGAAAGGCTGCCCTCGATGTCATCGTCGATGAAGGGCTCCCTGCCCGTGCCGCCGAGCTTGGGGCCTACTTCATGGAGCGGCTACGCGGGCTCGGCAGCCCGCACGTGCTTGAGGTTCGCGGCCGTGGCTTGCTGATCGGGGTGGAGGTCCACGTATCGAGCGGTACGGCGCGCCATTATTGTGAGGCGCTCAAGGAGCGCGGGGTGCTCTGCAAGGACACCCACGGTCAGGTCATTCGCTTCGCCCCGCCGCTGGTCATCACCCGCGACGAGATCGACATGGCGCTGGCGCACGTCGCCGCGGTGCTGGCATGAGCCCGCCGAAGCCCGCCGAAGCCCGCCAGCAGCCTGGGGCGCTTTACGCGAAGACGGTGTCGCACGACTTCGTCTGGAAAGTGCGGCTCACCCACCCGGATCGTGCCGACCTGCGCGTCGAGTGGGCGGGGCGACCCATCGTGTTCGACCCCGTCGAGCCGGTCGCCGGTGACCGTGTGATCCTCACTGGTGCTGGGCCCGACCGCATTCGCGGGACGGCCGCCGCCGTGGCCAACGGAAAAAGGCCCGACGTCACAGCGGACCGCGCGATCCTTGACTGGCTCGGTGGGCTGGGGCCGTTGGGGGAGGGCCGCTTGCCAGAGGGCGAGGTGGACGGGGTCATGGTGCGCTCGTTGGCCTACACCGCGGGCGCCGTCGCCCGCCCGCTCAACCACTTCCTCAAGGCGAGCATCGGCGTGTTTCGGCCGTCCCGGGTGATCGGGCCTCTCCGGGCGGCGAGGGAGAGCGCCGAGCGTGAGCCCGTAGCCGGCGTTTCCCCCAGAATCTGGGAGCTGACGCTTCCGGGTGCCGGGCGTCTGGTCCACCTTGACCTCGCGCTTCACCGAGAGACCAGCCCGAGCTGGCTGCTCAGCTCGGCGGACTACAGCGGCGCAGACTGGGTGATCACCGGGTGCGCCTTCGGGGAGTCGGAGGCGGTCGCCACGCACCTCCCCCACTTTGCCGGCAAGCAGATCCTCGTCACGGACCTGGTGAACGGGGAGCGTCGCGCGCGCTCGTTGCCCGTCGAGGGGATCACGCCCCTTCGTGACCGCCTGCACGGGCTGGGTATGCCCGCACACGTGTTCGCGACTCAGGCGAGCTACCGGTTCGAGTAGCGGGGAAACCGTTGACATCCGCCGGAAAGAGAGTAATACTCTCCACATCGGGCTCAGCCTGACCTTGTGTCACGCGACCCGGTATTACGTCGGCCCGGAGCAGTGCTCCTGAGCCGCCAAGGGTGTCGTCTATCCGGCAGCACCCGTCGGGCATCCGTCGTACCGTCGATACGGACCGATTTTGCACCATTTTCTCGTGACCCTCACTCGTAGGTCCCGACCCGGAGGTCGCTCTGATGGCTCATGCACGTCAGGCCTGACAACCCCCTCATCGTCCAGGGCGATGGCAAGGTTCTGTTGGAGACGAAGCACCCGAAGTACGAAGAAGTTCGTGACTTCCTGTCCCGCTTCGCCGAAATAGAGACGAGCCCCGAGCACCTGCACACCTACCGAATCCACCCCCTCTCGTTGTGGAACGCGGCCTCCAGTGGCCTGAAGCGCGACGAGATCATCGAGGGGTTGCGCGCGTATTCCAAGTTTGACGTCCCCCCGGACGTGCTCACCCGCGTGGGCGAGACGGTGGACCGCTACGGTCTCGTCAAGATCGCCACGCACCCGACCGATCCGGGGTTGCTCCGGCTCGAGTTTGCCACGGCGTACATCGCCAAGCTCATCGGGAACCTCAAGGCAGTGAAGGACCTGCTCATCCCGGACGGCACGCGCTACTTCGCGGTGACCGGGGGGCATCGGGGCGTGTTCAAGCAGCGGATGCTGCTTGAGGGTTGGCCGGTAGAGGATCTGGCCGGGTTTCTTCCGGGCGATCCAATGCCTTTCGAGCTTCGGGAGACCATGGTTCAGAACGGAAAGCCGTTCGAGATCCGCGATTATCAACGGGCGTCGGCGGAGCGCTGGTTTCAGGAGGGGCGTCCCTCCGGCGGCCACGGGGTCATCGTGCTGCCGTGCGGAGCAGGCAAGACCATCGTCGCGATCGCGGCGATGCAGAAGGTCCAGCAGCACACGTTGATCTTGGCGACGAACGGCGCTGCCGTCCAGCAATGGGTTCGGGAGATCCTGGACAAGACGACGCTGACGCGCGAGGACGTCGGTGCCTATACGGGTGAGACCAAGGAGATCCGGTCCGTCACCGTCACGACCTACCAGATGCTCACCTGGCGTGCGTCGAAGGACCAGGAGTTCGCCCATCTGCACCTGTTCAGGGACAGGAACTGGGGCATGCTGGTCTACGACGAAGTGCACCTCCTGCCCGCCCCGGTGTTCGGCGCCACCGCCGATGTACAGGCCCGGCGGAGGCTCGGCCTCACCGCTACCCTCATCCGCGAGGACGGCCGGCAGGGAGACGTGTTTTCGTTGGTGGGGCCTCGGCGCTACGACATGGCCTGGCAGACGCTCGAGGAGCGGGGCTTCATCGCGGAGGCCCGCTGCTTCGAGGTCCGCGTCGACTTTCCCAATGCTGCTGCGCGGTTGCTCTACGACAACGCGAGCGAGCTGAAAAAGATGCAGGTCGCTACGGCGAACCCGGCCAAGATGCAGGCGCTCGAGGCCCTGCTCAGGAAGCACAAGGACGACCACGTGCTCGTCATCGGGACCTACCTGGAGCAGCTCAAGGTGGTCGCGAGGGAGCAGCGGGCGCCGCTGATCACCGGAGAGACCCCCGCGCGTGAGCGCGAGGTGCTGTTTCAGAAATTCCGCGACGGGCGCATCAAGTTGTTGATCGTCTCGAAGGTGGCGAACTTCTCGATTGACCTTCCCGACGCGAACGTCGCCATCGAGATCTCGGGCAGCTACGGCTCCCGTCAAGAAGAAGCGCAGCGGCTTGGCCGGGTGCTTCGGCCGAAGAAAGACGGGGCGTGGTTCTACACCATCGTGACCCGTGAGACCAAGGAGCAAGAGTTCGCGATGAAGCGGCAGTTGTTCCTGACCGAGCAAGGGTATCGCTACCATGTCCAGGAGGCGGGACACCCCGCCCACGCCAAGTGAGGATTCAAGGATGACGTTCGACGAAAGTGAGGGCGGCGCAGGTGATGAGCCAGGAAAGAAGCGTAAGCGCCGTCGGCGCAGGCGCGGCCCAGGCGAAGCCGAGTCGACGGAGGCCCAGCCGCTTGATGTCCGACCTCCGCGCGAGGCCGTGTCCGATGACCGCGGGGCTCGCCCTCGGGGGCGTAGGCTGGTCCGCGAGGACGGGGATGCAGCTGGCGTCGCCATCCCCGCCAGTGGCAAGATGGTGAACCGGCCCCGAATCCACAAGAAGCGGTGGAAGCCCGCGAGCGGGATGGCGCGGCGGCGCGCGATGAGCCGCGTCCAGTTCGAAGACCTCGTGGTCTGGTTCCAGAAGCTGCCCGAGCCGATCCTGACTTCGCTCTACAAGGCGCTGGGCGGACAGATGTCGCGTGGCGTGGACGCCGAGCGCATGATCCAGCTCACCGTTCGGGCGCTAGCGCAGGGCAACCGGCTCGGCGGGTTGCTGGCCCAGGTGCACCAACGCGACCGGCAGGCGCTTGCTGCGCTCGTGCAGTGCGGCGGTCTGGCACAGGCGGACGAGTTTCACAAGGAGCTCGCCATCACGCTCGGCGGCCGGGAGCACGACTGGGCGCGCACGATGCAGGCGCTCTCGGACCGCGGTCTCGTCTGCGCGTCGGGTCCCGTCCCGGCCGTGGCGGACGAGGGCTTCTACTACCTCGTGCCCGAGCCCCTGATCGATCCGCTCCTCGCCCAATTGGGCGCCGAGCTTGAACTCTCGACCTTTGATCACGAAGAGATTCGGGTGATCGATCAGCGGCCGTTTTGTCCGCCGATCGATTTTTCGCTCGCGACCCTCGCGACGTGGCTCGACCAACGCCCGCCCCGCCTGACCCAGCGTCAGGAGGTGTTCAAGCAGCACAAGGACGATCTGGACCGGTTCTTCGCCCAGGTATGGGCGCCGGACAGCGAGGTCTTCAACATCCACTACGACTTCCTGACGCTGCACGGCATGATCGAGCTCCGTGGTGACCGGATCGCCGTGAACCGCGACGTGGTCGAGGAGTGGCTGCAGCTGGAGCCAGACGACCAGCGGGACCTCGTATTTCGTGCGCTCGACCAGCGGTTTCCGATGGCCGAATGGGTGCTGTGGGCGATCCACGGTGGCGGCGGGGAGTGGATTCCCGAGGCGCCCCTTCAAGCCATCTACCGGCGCTGGAAGCGTGGAGAGGACTGGCGTGAGCGCTTCCACAAGGACCTCTACGTCTCGTCCCGCGGCCCGGACCGGGACACCTACGCGTTTACTCCGCTGATCGCGTGCGGCATGGTCGAGCTCGGCGTGTGGGGGCAGCAGAAGTTCTACCGCCTCTCGCCCCGTGCCAAGGCGCTGCTCGAGCCGGCGGAGGACGAGGGGTTCAGCAAGTTCTACCTGACGCCCAGCTACGAGATCATGGCGCCTGCTGGCCTTGCGCCGATGATGCTGTTCCGCATCGGCGAGATCGCCGAGCTGGTTGGCTGCGACCGGGCGAACACCTACAAGATCACCGAGGTGAGCATCGAGCAGGCGCTGACCAAGGGCTGGCGGCGTGAAGAGCTGCTCGACTTCTTGCGCGACTACTCCCAGATCGGCCTCCCGGAGAACGTCGAGCACACCCTGCGCGGGTGGATGGGTCAGGAGGGCGACGTCGAGTTCCACGACATCATGGCGCTCACCGTTCACCGGTCGGTCGTGAAGCGCTTTGAGGCGTCCCGCGGCATCAAGTCCTTCGTGCTCCACCGGTTCGCGCCGGGGCTCTACGCTGTGGATCCCCGGCACCTGCCGGAGATCAGCGCTGAGCTGCAGCGGCTTGGTTTCAACCCCGCCAGCGAGGTGCGCCGCTATCCGGCCGACGATCAGGCCCTCGGCGCGCGAGAGCGGCTGCATCACTTGCTGGCCGAGGCCCGGGAGATCCGAGACGACCCGGTGTCGCGCGCCCATTCCGCGGACACACAGCCCGACGAGCTCCGCCCTGTGCCCGGCTCCGCGTCGGCCCACCGGGCGCAGGTTCGGCGGGGGGGGCAGCCTCCGCCCCGGTCGACGCCGCAGGAGACCCGAGTCATCGTCGAGCGCGCGATCCAGCAGTCCTTCTGGCTGGAAGTGCTCTACCTGTCCGCCAAGGACCAGACCCGGCGGGACCTCATCCTGGTACCCGAGCGGCTCGCGCTCAACCGCGAAGGGTCGTGTGTACTCGTCGCGTTCGACACCGCGACTGGCACCAAGCTGTCGTACCCGGTCGAGCAGATTGAACGGGTCCGCTCGATCCCTCCGCGGAACGCGCGATGAGCGCCCCGGAGCCGGAGCCGGCGCTCTCGTTCGAGGATGCGCTGCGCCAACTTGAGGAGCGGGTCCGTGAGTTGGAGCGCGGCGAGGTGCCCCTCGAGCGGGCGCTCGCGCTCTACGAAGAGGGCGTAGGTCTGGTTCGCGCCTGTCATGAGCGGCTCGATGCGGCGGATAAGCGCATCGTGGAATTGTCGTCCGATCCCGCTGGACGCGCGCCAGCCGGCTGAAAACTGACGGTCCGTTGACCTTGCGGGCTGGGCGGAAACCCGCATAGTCGACTACACTCCACTCCGACTCGGGAAGGTAAGGATGTTCGACAACGTGGGCCGTGGAGCCCAACGCCAAAGAAAGCGCCAAGCCGGTGCGTTCTTTCTGTCGATCGCCCTGAACGGAACGTTCATGGCCGCGCTCGTGTGGGCTGGGTCGCGTGTGGTCGAAGAAGTGCAGAAGGAGGACGATGTGATCCTCGCAGCGATTGATCTCGCGCCTCCGCCTCCGCCTCCGCCTCCGCCTCCGCCTGGCGGGGGGCAGAAAAAGAAGCCCAAGGAGGAGAAGCCTAAGGAAGAGCCCGTTCCCGAGGACGTTCCTGTGGAGCCAGTGCCGATGGAAGAGGAGCCGGTCAACGAGGATGTGGTGGCGGAAGACGCTGGCGTCGAGGGTGGCGTGGAAGGCGGTGTCGTCGGCGGTGTCGTCGGCGGTGTCGTCGGCGGGACGATCGGCGGACAGCTTGGGGGGCAGCTTGGCGGCACCGGCGTGAAGACGGTCTACTGGGGCGCCGTTCAGGAAAAGCAGCGGGTCAAGCCAGTGTTTCCCGAGGCGGCCCGTGCGCTCAACCTTGAGGGCGACTGCACCGTGAAGATCACCATCGACGCCAAGGGAGTGCCCTCCGGGGCCGACGCGACCCGGTGCCCTGAGCTCTTCAAGGACGCCGCCATCAGCGCCGCCATGTCCTCCCGCTTCTACCCGTACAAGGACGCCGGCACCGCTGTGCCCGTCGCCTTCCAGTACATGTACCACTTCACGCTGCGCTAGCTCCACCCCCCGGGTCGCCGACCCCCTACCAGGCAGGATGATTTCATGAATCTCACCCCCCAACATCTCTGGGCGTCGATGGGCGGGCCCGCCAAGGGCGTCTTTCTCGTCCTCATCCTGATGCTGATGGCGTGCGTCTACGTCGGGATCGAGCGGTTGATGCTCTACACCCGGGCGCGGTCCCAATCGCGGGCGCTCGGTGAGGCCGTCGGCGGTCCCCTCGGTCAGGGCAATATCGAGGCGGCGCTCAAGATCGTCAAGGACGAGGCGTACAAGCTGTCCTACCTCGGGGTGATCCTCCGCGCTGGCCTCGAAGAGTACGCGAAGGAGCCGTCCGAGTTCGGCCTGCGCGCATTGAAGCGTGCGGTGGAGATCAAGAGCCCTGTTGAGGTCGCGAACCTCCGCACCGGGATGAACATCCTGGCCACCACCGGGTCCACGGCGCCGTTCGTCGGGCTGGTCGGCACCATCTTCGGCATCATCAACGCCTTTGCGATCATGGCCACCGCCGGCGGCGGCGACCTGACGGCGATCTCCGGCGGCATCTCCGAGGCGCTGGTCTCCACCGCGGTGGGGATCACCGTGGCGATCGTGGCGATCTGGATCTACAACTGGTTCAACGCCATCCTCGACGACATCCAGAAGGACATGACCACCGCCATGCAGGAGATCGAGGACTGGGGCGAGAAGGACCTTCACCGGCGCGATGCGCTCGCCGCCAAGTAGGGAGACGCTATGGGCGCGCAGATCGGGGGAAAGCAAGGCGGTGCAATAGCGGCCATCAACGTCACGCCGCTGGTGGACGTTGTGCTCGTGTTGCTCATCATCTTCATGGTGGTCACGCCGATGTTGTCCTCGGGCGTGGACGTCAAGCTCCCGAGGGTCAAGACCGCGGAGGAGGAGAAAGACATGGGCCAGCATCTGGTCGTCTCCGTTCGGAACGACGGTGTGGTGTTCATCGACCGGGATCGCATCTCGATGACCAACCTCGCCGACGAGGTCAACAAGCGACGGGGCCAGAAGCAGATCCTGATCAAGGGCGACGCCACGGTGACGTACAGTCAGGTGCGCGTGGTCATGGACGAGATCCACGAAAACGTGTCCGCCACCGATGTCATGATGCTCGCTGCCGAAAAAAAGAAGGAATAGAACACACATGGGCATGAGCGTGAACAGCCAGAAGAAGGGGGGGATGGACGAGATCAACGTCACCCCCCTGATTGACGTTGTGCTCGTACTGCTGATCATCTTCATGGTGCTCACGCCGGTGACGGTGCAGAAGATGTCGTCGAACCTGCCGCCTGTGGACGATGACCCCCCTGAGCAGCTGACCCCGCCTCCCGAGGACCAGCTGATGGTCGCGGTGTATCAGGACGGTTCCCTCGCGCTGAACCTCAAGGTGGAGACGGACGAGGAGCTTGAGAAGGACGTGACCAACCGGCTTCGGGGCCGCGCGAAGAAGACGGTCTTTTTGGACGCTCACCCCGACGCCAACTATGGTCGCGTGGTCGGTGTCCTCGACATGATTCGGATGTGTGGAGCCGAGCACGTCGGGTTCGCGGACATGAAGGACGACGGCCCGGCGAAGATGCCTGACGGCGTGCCGGTCCCCGCCGCGCTGCCTGTGCTTGTTCCCGGGTAGGCGCGCGAGTCGGTCGCCGGGTTCAGGACGCGCCATGGTGAGCTTGCTCAGTGCGGCACGGCTGAGGTAGAATGGTCAGGTGCATGTCAAGCGACACATCGGACGCCGGTTGACGTACGTGGTCATTGTGCTGGCGCTTCTGGTCTCAACGGCGGAGGGAGGCCTTCGGGCGGCCAAGCCGCTCCTGCTGCCGCGCCTTCCTCCCTTCCCCCCCGATTCTGCCCGTTCGGTGCTCTGCGTCGGCGACTCGGTGACCCAAGGCATCGGGACCGACGAATCCCGGGACCCCTGGCCCATGCAGCTCCGGGATCGGCTCAAGGCGGCTCACGTCCAGAGCACCACCGTCGTTCCCCTTGGTCGCGCCGGGGCCGGCGCAGGCGCCGACTACGTCCGCGACGTGGTGTACCCCGTCGTCGCCTCGCTCCCTTCCTCGAGTCGCCCGTTGGCGGTCGTGATGCTCGGTCACAACGACTTTCTGGTCTGGGACGACTACGCCGATCAGCTCAAAGAAAGGCCGGATCTGGTCGGCCGGCCCCGCGGAGCCGGCTCGCCGCTGGCCATCGTCCGCGTCTTCCGCTGGGTGATGTCCGGCGACCAGCGGCCCCACGTGGAGATCGACTCCTTCCGGCTGGCGAACTACCACAGGGTGCTGGGCGACCTGCGTGACCGGGTCCGCGAACGTGGCGGCGAGATGTGGCTTAGCACCTACCTCATCCCTGGGGCTCCAACCGCCGGCATGGAGCCCACGCTCGCCGAGGTCGTCGGGTACGCCCGGTCCGGCGAGACCCTCATCAACGACGAGATCCGGGGAACGGCCGCGCTGCTCGGCCTACCGTTGATCGATCTCGAGACCATCATTCCGGTTGCTGCCGACTTCGATCCCGCCGTGTTCACCGACCAGATCCACCTCACGCCGGCGGGGCTGGGCCTCGTCGCCGAAGCCATCGGCGACCGACTTATCGCAGACGGTGTGCTGGCCGACTGACTACTCGAGAGCGTCTCGAAGCAGGGCTTCCTGCTCCACCTTGTGCCGGTCCGCGAAGCCGGTCGCCGTGCTCGCAGAGGCGGGGCGGCCTGCGTAGCGCAGCCTCACGCCGGCCTCGAGACACTCAAGCGCCACAAAGGCCCACGCCCCCATGTTCTTCGGCTCCTCCTGACACCACACCAGCTCGGCTTCGGGCTGGTCCTGGATCTGGTGCATGATCGCCGGCAGCGGCAACGGGTAGAGCTCCTCGACCCGGACGAGCCGGACGCGCCTGATGGTCTGCTGCGCCCGAGCCGCCCGAGCCGCCCGAGCCGCCACGAGGTCGTAGTAGACCTTGCCCGAGCAGAACACGATGCGGTCTGCCTTCCCTTCGGCCAGCGGGTCAGGGATCACCGCCTGGAACCGACCGTCGGCGAACTCTTCGAGCGTGGACACGGCATCGGGGTGGCGAAGCAGGCTCTTGGGAGTGAAGATCACCAGCGGATCGCGGACGCGCCGGAGCACCTGCCGGCGCAGCACGTGGAAGATCTGGGCCGGCGTGGTGCAGTTGACCGCGTGGATGTTGCCCTGCGCGGAGAGCTGAAGGAAGCGCTCGATGCGGGCGGAGCTGTGCTCGGGCCCTTGACCCTCGTACCCGTGCGGCAGCATGAGCACGAGCCCGGACAGCCGCTGCCACTTGGCGTGGCTCGCCACGAGGAAGTTGTCGATGATGACCTGAGCGCCGTTGGCGAAGTCCCCAAATTGCGCCTCCCAGATCACGAGCGCGTCGGGAACGTCCAGCGAGTAGCCGAACTCAAACCCGAGGACGCCGCTCTCGGAGAGCAGGGAATTGTATACATCGAACGAGGCCTGTTTGGCGTCGAGGTGCTGGAGCGGCGAGTGCGCCTCGCCTGTGTTTTGATCGAGCAGCACGGCGTGCCGGTGCGAGAACGTGCCGCGTTGAACGTCCTGCCCGGACAGGCGGACCGGGGCGGGAGCTCGGGGCGGCCCGTCTGGCTGTCCCGGCGTCGCTCCGGTGACGAGGGTGGCGTAGGCCAGCAGCTCTCCAGCCGCCCAGTCCAGCGGCCGCCGGCCGGCAGCCTGCTCCTCCCGTCCCCTGAAGATCGCCTGAATCTTCCGGTTTAGCTGAAACCCGCTCGGGAGGTCGTTGAGCCTGCCGAGCAAGGACCTCAAGGTGTCGACGTGCACCCGAGTGTCGGCCTCGTCGGGGGTGGAGCCGTGAAAGCCCTTCCAGAGGCCCTCCAGCGCGCTTGGCTTGCGCGTCTCCTGCGGGATCGGCCCGGCGGCGAGCGCACGATCGAGCTCGGACCGCCATGCGGCTTCTTGCCGTTCGGCGTCGGCCCGGGAGAGCACGCCACGCTCGATCAGGGTGCGAAGCCACGCTTCGCGCACCCCGGGGTGCCCTGCGATTCGCCGTGTCATCTCAGGTTGGGTGTAGGCGGGTTCATCCTGCTCGTTGTGGCCCCACTTCCGGTAGCAGTACAGGTCGATCACCACGTCACGGTGAAAGGTCTGGCGGTACTCCATCGCCAGCGTCACGATGCGGGCGACGGTCTCGGCGTCCTCCCCGTTCACGTGGAAGATCGGCACACCGAGCATGCGCGCCACACCAGTGCAGTAGGGGGTGGACCGGGCGTCGCGGGGCGAGGTGGTGAAGCCGACCTGGTTGTTGACGACGATGTGCACCGTCCCGCCGGTGTGGTAGCCGCGCAGACCGGACAGGTTCAGCACCTCCTGGTTAATGCCCTGCCCCGCCAACGCGGCGTCGCCGTGGATCAGGAGCGGCAGGATGGTATCGCCGGCCGGATCTCCGCTGCGGACCATCTTGGCCCTCACCCGGCCCTCGACGACCGGGTTGACGAACTCGAGATGCGACGGGTTGAACGCCAGAGAAAGGTGCATCGGCCCGTCGGGCAACTCTCGGTTTGAGGAGTAGCCAAGGTGGTACTTTACGTCTCCGGTGAGGTCGGGGTCGCTGGACTCCTCGTGGACCCCCCGAAACTCGGCGAGCATGTCCTCCGCTGGTTTGCCGAGAATGTTGAGCAACACGTTGAGCCGGCCTCGGTGGGCCATCCCGATCACGACCTCCCGGACTCCCATCCGCCCGGCTTCGCTGACCAGCAGGTCCATCATCGAGATGAGGGACTCGGCACCCTCGACTGAAAACCGCTTGTTGCCCAGAAACCGGGTGTGGAGGAACCGCTCAAATCCCTCTGCTCGGGTGAGCATCTCCAACATTCGGAGCTGTGTCTCGGTGGCGACGGGGGGAAGGTTCGCGATGCGCTCGAACCGATCCTGAATCCAGCGTTTTTCTTCCGGATCGAGCATGTTCATGAACTCGACGCCGACATGCGTGCAGTAGCTCTGCCGGAGCCGCTCGATGATCTCACCCAGCCGGGCCCGTGGGGACATGCCGATCAGCGGGCTGGTGTAGACCTCGGCGTCGAGATCCGCTTCAGTGAACCCATAGAAGTCGGGGTCCAGCTCAGGGTGCGCGAGAGGGTGCTTGCCGGACACACCTTCGCGGCCTCCGAATCCGAGCGGATCGATCTTCGCCGCCCAGTGCCCCTGCACCCGGTAGGCGTTGATCAATCGGACCACCTTTCCCTGGCGCTCCGCTGCCGACGAGTCGGCGGCAACACCCGGAGTGGCCGTCGTTACGCGGGGCGGCCGGGTGGCGTCGTCGGTCGATCGAGCCTTTGGGGGCTGGTCCGGCTGCGTGAGTTGGGCCTCCAAGTAAGCGGCGTTCTCGCCAGTGAGGTGAGATTCGTCGATGGGGGCGTTCGGGGCGCGGGACATCGCCGGTCCGTTAACCCCATCGGACTTCGGGTTAGGCCGCACCGTGCTCCTGACCTGCGCCCTCGTCTCGATCTTCTGGATCTCGGTTGCGTGGAAGGTCGGGAAGAGCCGGAAGGCGGACCGCTGGCGGCTGGGCCCCGACGCGCCGGTGCACGCGGATCTGCCGCGCCTCACCGTGGTGATCCCGGCCCGCAACGAGGCCGCGAACATCGGCCCTTGCCTTGAGGCGCTCACCCGCTCGGATCATCCGAACGTTGAGATCGTGGTCTTCGACGATGGGTCCGAGGACGGTACCGCGGACCGCGTGCGCGCCGTAGCGGGGGCACGAGCCGGAGCCGCTCCCATTCGGTTGGTGGATGGAGGCGGCTCGCCGGTCCCGTCGGGCTGGAAGGGTAAGCCCTGGGCCCTGCACCGGGCCGCGCAAGGGCTCTCGGACAGCTGGCTGCTGTTCTTGGACGCAGACGTCCGGGTGCACCCTGCCGCACTCTCGCGTGCGCACAGCCGCGCGTTGAGCGATGGGGTCGCGCTGCTGTCCGGTTTTGGGAAGCTGGAGATGGTTGGGTTCTGGGAGAAGGTGATTCAGCCATCGGTTGGCGGCCTGATCATCGCCGGCAACGATCTCGACAAGGTGAACGACCCCTCGCGCAAGGACGCCGTCATCGCGAACGGACAGTTCATCCTCGTTCAACGTGCGGCGTACGTGCTCGCCGGCGGGCACGAGGCGGTGCGGGCGGACATCCTCGACGATGTGGGGCTCGCGCGCGCCTTCGTCTCGAAGGACTTGCCGATTCGCGTGTTGTTCATGCGCGAGCTGTTCTCCTGCCGCATGTACACCTGCTTTTCGGAGCTGTGGCTTGGCTGGACCAAGAACCTCTACGCGGGCATGCGGTACTCGGTGGCGTTGCCCGTCGCGCTGTCCGGGTTCGTGCTGTTCGAGTTCGTCCTGCCTTACTTCTTGCCCATGATCGCAGCCTGTCGCGGCGATGTCGCAGGCGTCGCCGCTTCGCTCGCAGTGCTCGCGCTCATGCAGGCGGTGCGCTTCTGGATGGACGGGATCTTCGGGCAGGACCGTCGCTTCGGCCTTCTTCAGGGGCTCGGCGCGCTGTTGCTGGTTGGGCTGCTGCTCGACTCGGTCCGGCGCTCGCGGCTCGGGCAGGTCGTCTGGAAGGGTCGGACCTATGCGGTGGGAAGCACGGACGAGACCAAGGCCTAGTGTAGGCGCACATCCCCGATGAGGCGATGCGCTCGGTCTACCGGTCGAGCGGCTCCGCCCCGAGGACCACCTGGACCGGCTTGTACCCCCAGATCGCGCGCTCGTGCCCAGCGATCCGCAGCTCCAATGCGGTGCTGGACCCACCGTCGAACCCCATGGCGTCCCTGCACCCGAGCCCGCCGAGCACCACACCCAGCTCGGCGAACGAGAGCCCGTTGGTGATTGAGTCGGTCACCAGGACGAGCAGGAGCCCCTCCTGATCCACGCAGGCCGCCGTCCGACGGTCCACGGTCACGACGTCGAACCCACGACCGCCGGAGCGCACATAGTCGTACAACTTGCCGCCGGTCATGATCGCTGGGAATCCCTGAAATCCAGCGTATGGGCTCCCGATGTGTGCGAGTTTCTGGTTTTTTATGCGCACCGGGCCGCCGGGGGTGTCGATCAGGAAGTGCGACGCTTTCCGAGAGGCCTGTCGATGTCGCACCACCCCATCCTGCACCACGAGGCCGATCGGCCCTTCGCTGGAGAAAAAGCTCGCGTTCACGGCGAACGACAGTCCAAACTCGTCCGCGAAGTCCGACACCGGACGCTCGGCCCAGTCCGGGAAGCCGACGACCCGCAGGCGCCACTGGGCTGGGTCGAACCGCGTCAGGGCCAGGGTGAGGGTCAGCGGGTGGGGCGGTCGGGCCAACTTTAGGTCGGCCGCTTCGACGCCTGCTGCGATGGGCGTCCATCGGGGGCGCAGGAACGCCGTCTCTGGCGACCAGGTGAGCCGCCCGGCGTCGGCGGCCGCGATCGGGTGCCAGACGCCGGCAGGGTCCTGCCACTCGAGCGCGCCGATGCGGGCGAGCCGCTGGCCGGTGCGGTGCAGGAGCTCGAGGAGCGGGTGCCGGAAGACCGCCCCTGCGGTCGCCAATCCGGTCAGGATCGCGCTCACCAGAAGCCAGCGCCACCACCGCCGTTTGGGGGGGGGGGTAGTCACGCTGCTCCGCCCAGCCGTCCCACGGCCGTGTGGATGCTCAGGCGACAAGACGCTAAGCGCCATGCGACTTCGTTCGCCACCGGCGGACGCGCGCCCCAAGCGGGCCGCGAGAAGGAGCGCGCATGACCCGGACCGCCACAGCTTCCCGCCCCCAGAACATCGTTCTGCTCATCGCGGACTCGCTCCGCTACGACTCCGTGCACCCCGACGGGCTCCCCGTCGGGCTGCCCTACACCGCCGGCCACGCCACGCGCTTCACGCAGGCGCGCTCGGGCGGCTGCTGGACCCTTCCGGCCACGGCGAGCTTGTTCACCGGGCTCATGCCCCACGAGCACGGCGCCGACACCCACTCGCGGGGCCTGGGGCGCGGCGTCCCCACCCTGGCGGCCGTCCTGCGCGACCACGGGTACTCGACGCACCAGATCACCGCGAATGTCGCGACGACGGACGTGTTCGGCCTTGACGCTGGGTTCGACGAGATCTACCGCATCTGGAAAGAGGTCCCGGCGGTCCATCGGAAGATCCACGAAGTGATGGTCCTTATCGGCAAGCCGCGGCTGCGAAAGAAGATCCTGAGCACGGAGTTTATCACCGGCAAGTTGTCGGAGGATTTGGAGGCGTCGAAAGTGTGGCTGCAGAGTACGATCGACGCGGTCTTCGACAGGGCCCGCGCCACCTTGGCCGCGAACACTGCGTCCGGAAAGGGTAGCTTCCTTTTCCTGAACCTGATGGAGACCCACTTTCCGTACCACGTCGCTCCGACCTTTGAGACCACCTCCCAGGGATGGTTCGACCAGATCCGGGAGGTTCTTGCGCTCTACCATCTCGTCAACCAGACCTGGCTGACCCGGGACCGAAACCCCATCGCGGATCGGCAGATGGCGGTGCTGCGCGAACGGCAGAGGGAGTCGTGGCGTTTTGTGGCCGCGCGGGTGGATGCGTTCGTGCAAGAGATCCGGGAAGCAGGGGATAATCTGGTGATCTTCGGGTCCGACCACGGGGATTGTTTTGGTGAGCAGGGCTGGTCATACCACTTCAGCAATGTAGCGGACGCTGGCAACCGCGTGCCGCTCTATTGGCTGCGGACCGATGGATCTGGCGCCGGTCGGGTCATCGACACCCCGGTGAGCGCGCGCGACGTGTTCCACGGGGTGCTGCGCGAGGTCGGCGACCCTCGGGGTGTACACCACATCACCGAGGAGCCTGAGCGGAGCCTTCCGGTGATGGAGTCCGCCTGGTACAACAATCAGGGCAAGACGCTGCAGCGCTACCGGTACGACCAGATCGCCTTCGTGGAAGGCGGGCAGCGGTTCCTGAACCGGCAGGGGGGCTGGTGGACGGCAGCGGCGGCCACGGTAGGGCCGGAGCCGGTGTTCGAGCCGCTTCCGTCGGGGGTCGACCCGATCGAGGACGCCGTCGTTCCGGAGCGTCGCGCTGCGCTACGGGAGACCGTGTCCGCGTTTCGGGGGTTCGCCACCGAGCACGGCGGGTAGAACAGCGGGTATACTCGCGGTCATGAAGCCCGCCCCTGTTCAGTCCGCCGCGCCCGCCATCTTTTGCCTGCTCCTCCTCCCGCTGGCCGCCATCGCCAGCGGATGCACCGGCGCGAAGGCCGATGACCCCGCGGAGGACGACACCAGCGCGCTCGATGACACCGCCGAGGTCGACGAGTTCGCGCCGTCGATCACGGTGGTGAACACGGTCGACTGCGCTGAGTACCAGTCCGCGGGTGAGGCCTGGGATCTCGTCCTCGCGGTCGATGATCCCCAGGGCGCGGACACGGTGGAGGAAGGCACGGTGGCGGTGTTGAGCGAAGAAGGCGGGGAGATGGCGGTCTACGTGCTGGCCTGCGGCGGCGGCACCTGTGTGGGCAGCTTCCGGGCTGAGTACGACGGTATTGGCTGCAGCCTTCAGGGCTCGGTGACCCTGCGGTTCATCGTCGTGGACATCAACGGCAACAGCTCCGAGCCGTACGACTACCCGACCTGACCGACGTGCCTGACGGACTTGCCTGACCGCTTGCCCCCGCGCCCAGGCGACCATACAATACAGCCCCTCCACGCTGGTCTTCGCACCCGCCTGCCCCACATCGCTCGCCAGCCGACGAGCCCGCCAAGCGCCCTCCGCCGAGGTCCTGATGCCGAAATACCCGAACGCTGGGCTCACATGCTCCTTTTGCAACAAGTCGCCCCGCGAGGTGGACAAGATCATCTCCGGGCCGAACGTCAATATTTGCAACGAGTGTATTCGTCTGTGCCTTGACATCATCCGCGAGGATCGGAGCCCGACCACCGGCCCGCTCGGGAACAGCCGCATCCCGTCTCCGGCGCGTATCAAGGGGTATCTGGACCAGTACGTCATCGGGCAGGAGTCCGCGAAGCGCAAGATCGCGGTCGCGGTGTACAACCACTACAAGCGGCTCGAGGTCTGTGCGCAGAAGAAGGGCGCTGCGCCGAGCGACGTGGAGATCCAGAAGTCCAACGTGCTCGTGATCGGGCCGACCGGCACCGGGAAGACCCTGATGGCGCAGACCCTGGCGCGCATGCTCGACGTGCCGATCGTGGTGGCCGACGCCACCGCCCTGACCGAGGCTGGCTACGTCGGAGAGGATGTCGAGAACATCATCCTGAACCTGTACCACGCGAGTGGGAACAACGTTGAAAAGACGCAGCGGGGCATCGTCTTCATCGACGAGGTGGACAAGCTCGCCCGCAAGTCCCACTCCAGCACGGTCAGCCGCGATGTCAGCGGTGAAGGCGTGCAGCAGGCCCTGCTGAAGCTGCTGGAAGGCACGAGCTCGAACATTCAGGTCAAGGGCAACAAGCGGATGCCCAACCCGGAGTTCCTGCAGATCGATACGACGAACATCCTGTTCATCTGTGGGGGCAGCTTCGAGGGCATAGAGCAGATCGTTCAGGAGCGGCTCGGCCGAAAGGCCGTCGGGTTTGCCCGAGACCTGTCGGATGAGGAGTCGCTTCGGCGCGACGCCATCACCCTGACCCAGACCGAGGATCTCGAGAAGTTTGGGCTCATCCCCGAATTCATCGGGCGGCTCCCGGTGATCGCGACGTTGGAGCCGCTGAAGATCGAGGATCTGGTACACGTGCTCTCCGAGCCCCGGAACAGCCTCGTCAAGCAGTATCAGAAGTTGTTCAAGTTCGAGAAGGTGAAGCTCACGTTCACGCCCGGGGCGTTGACCGCGATCGCGACCAAGGGCCACAAGCGGAAGGCTGGGGCGCGCGGGCTCAGGAGCATCATCGAGTCGGTGATGCTCGACATCATGTACGAGCTGCCCTCGCAGGAGAACGTCAAAGAGGTGGTCATCACCGAAGAGGTGGTCAACGACGGCGCGCAGCCTCGCGTGGAGCCGCTGCGCGACTACGGGGTTCCCGGATAGTGAACCCTGGGCTCCTTGTCGCCAGTCCGCAAATGCGGGACCCGAACTTTGACCACACTGTGGTCCTGCTCGTGGCGTACGGCCCAGAGGGGTCGCTGGGTGTCGTGATCAACCGAGAGACACAGCAGCGGATGGGGGACGTGATCGAACGCATGGAGACGACGAGCCCCGCAGGGGCGAACCGGCCCGTACTGTGGGGTGGGCCGGTCGAACCCGGAGCGGGCTTCGTGCTGTGGCAGGGCAGCTGCACCGAGGGCTGGACGCTTGGGGAGTACGCGCTGTCGCCATCGCGGGACCGCTTGCGCTCCCTCGTGGCGTCTGGCGCCGACTTCTCGCTGTGCCTCGGGTACGCGGGGTGGGGGCCGGGTCAGCTCGACAAGGAGATCCTCGAGGGCAGCTGGATCCACCTCGACGAGGGCGTCGAGGCTGTGCTCGGCGTGCAGGTGCACGAGCGCTACGAGGAGGCCCTGCGCTTGCTCGGGGTGAGCCCGGATCTGCTCTGGATGACGCCGGTGGACGAATAGCCCATGCGCGCCCTCCACTTCCAGCGGGTGGTTGGCTCAGGTGCGTTCGGGGCGGTCTACCTTTGCGATCTGGTCGCAGACAAGGGCTTCCGGCGGCAGGTCGCCGTGAAGGTGCTCCAGCAGGATCACCCGAACTCGCAGATGTTCATGTCGCGCGTGCGGGACGAGGCTCGACTCCTTGGTCTCCTGCAGGACGATCACATCCTCAAGGTGCTCGAGATCGTCGCCGTGGATGGGCGCGACGCGGTCGTGATGGAGTTTGTAGAGGGGCTCGACCTCGCCGTGTTGATCGAGGCGAAGCATCGGCCCCCGGCCCGTGCTCTGGCGGAGCTGGGCGGGGCTATCGCCGGGGCCCTCCACCGGGCGCACACCGCAGTGCACCCCACGACCGGCGTCCCGCTGAACGTCATCCATCGCGACGTCAAGCCTGCCAACGTGATGGTCACGCTCCGCGGCGGGGTGAAGCTGCTCGACTTCGGTGCCGCCCGCGCGCGATTTGAGGCTCGGGAGAGCCACACCGGCCAGTTCGTGCTTGGCACGCTGAACTACATGGCTCCCGAGTACATCGTCACCGGCGAGGTCAGCCCCGCCGCCGATGTGTACGGGCTTGCACTGGTGATCTGGGAGGCCGCGACGGGCGAGATCTATGGCCAGCCCCGCCTCAAGCTCGAGCAGCACGATGCCCGGCGGCACGCGCACCTCGGGCGCTTGCTTCCCGAGTACGAGCCGCTCGTCCCCTTGCTCGGTCGCATGCTGGAGTGGGAGCCGCTGAACCGCCCAGACACCTCCGTGGTTGAGCAGGAGCTGGTCGCTCTCGCGGACGCGATGCGCGGCTCGGGGCTCCGCGCGTGGTGCGCTAGCGTGGTCCCGGCGATGCTCGCCCAACGCGCGCCCGGTGCGGACGAAAACGGGCTCGTTGGACGTCAGGTTCAGCTCGCGGAGACGCCGGGGGACGAGCCGTCGGATCGTCTGGGGCCGGCGCTGACGCCCCCGGCCCCCGCCGCGCCCCCCGACCCACCGAACACGATGGCGGCGCTCGGCCGGCCTTTCCCGGCGGGCGGAGGCGCTCCGGCTCCGACGCGGGTTCCGGTGCCCGAGGGCGAGATCTCCCAGGCCACGCCGTCACCTCGGCCGGCGTCCGCCCCCGGCGCGCCCCCGCCCCCGCCCGGCCCCGCCCCCGTTGGCAGCCGCCGTACCACCCCGCGCGGGGCCTCTACCGCCATGTTGATCATCCAGGGGTTGATCGTAGGTGTGAGCCTCGGGCTGCTCGTGCTGCTCATCTTGCTGCTCGTCTTCTTGTTGTGGGGGTACCTGTGAGCGTCGCTACGTTGCCACGGGCGCTTGCCCTCGGTCTGGCTGCCCTTGCCGCGGTGGCGGCGGTGGGGATCACCCCGCGGCTTCTGACCCCCGAGGCCATCGCCCAACCGCAGCCGGCGGGTGGCGTCGACTGGCCGGAGATCACCGCCTCCGTCACCACCAAGAGCCACGAGGTCGTCG
>SHYV01000056.1 GCA_009692605.1 Myxococcales bacterium | reverse complement strand
TCCGCCTGCAGTGCGGCCGCAACACCTGTTCCGACTGCGGCACCCACCGCCAAGCCGGCAACCCCAGCCCCAACCAAGGAACCAGACGGCACCCTTCCAACACCCGAGCTGGCGAAACTGAGGTTGGGCACGGGGATCGGCGAGATCTCCCAGTTCAACGCGGTTCTCGCGGACCAGCTTGGCTTCTACAAGAAGTACGGCGTGGACGTGACGGTTACCCGGTTCAACTCGGGTGGCGATGCCCTCGGGGCCTTGCTGGCCGGCCAGCTGGAGATACTCTCCAACGGCGGCGCGGACATGCCCATCAAGACGCAGGTCGCAGGCCAGCCGATCGTCATGCTGAGCAGCTTCAAGTCCCGGATCTTTGACGGCATCTTCTGCCGGAAAGAGATCAAGACCCCCGCGGAGATGAAGGGCAAGACAGTTGCGATCAGCACCCTTGGCGGGTCGCCGCACGCCTCGCTCCTGGTTGCCCTTCCCGCTATGGGCCTGACTGGCAGTGACATCGTTGTCTTGCAGGTTGGCAGCAACTCGGTTCGCCTGGCCGCCCTGAAGGCGGGTTCGGTCGACTGCGTGCCCGCCAGCATCGAGGACAAGGCCACGCTCCTTGGCCTCGGCTTCAACCTCCTCATCGACCTGTCCACCAGCAAGACGTCCAGGTACCCGGCACCTGCGCTGCTGGCAACCCCGGACTTCATCAAGAAGAACCCGAATACAGTGCTGGCGCTCCTTGCGGCCCAGCTCGAGGCGCAGCACGTCATGATCACGAACACCCCGTTGACCGGGAAGGAATGGGCCAAGTTCGCCCAGGTCTCCGAGGCCGAGGGGCTTACGAGAGCTGCGGCCGTCATCGCCCAGCTTGACCACTGCATGATGTGGGAGGACGATTGGATGAAGTTCCCGCGGGAGGTCTTCGCCATCACTGCCCCGCATGTTGCCAATGCCGACCTGAAGGCGCTCGGGGATCACACCATCCAGCAGAAGCTCGTGGACCTCGGGTTCTACAAGAAGGTCGGCGCGCCCGTGACCTGCTAACGGCAGCTCGCACGTAGCCCTGGCAGAGATCCCCCCTCGTATACCGAGGGGGGATCTCTGCCACATTCACGGAGCGGCTCGAACGTGGCGAGGCGCGCAGTACTTGCGCGGGATCGTGGCCCGGCTGGCGCTGTCCCGCTCCGTCGAGGCTGCCACCCAATCATTGCCTCACAAACGGGTTCGGCAATGACCCCATGGACCCCTGGAGAGACCAATGACCACTGATTTCGGCGATCTCGAGAGTCGGCCCGGCCGCGCGTTTGCTGCCGAACCGGTGATCGAAGGGAACCGGTGGTGGCCAAGCGAGCCCGAACGTCTCGTGGATCTGTACCAGGCTGGCGCGGTCATGAGCAGTGCGGAGCGCGCCGAGGCTGAACGGGAGCTGGAGGCTCGGGCACGGCGCTCAGCCACGCCGCCGGTGCTCCGCCGGGAGGACGTGGTCTTCGAACCGAGCTCCATCAAAGGCCTGGACGTCGGAACCATTATTGGTCGCCACCGCGGCATTGAAGTCCGGACCGTGGGCCTGGATGTCCACAGAATTCCGCCCGGAGCGCACACAGAGGCTCGGGTCTGGAACGAGGCGGTCTATCACGTCCTGAACGGCTCCGGATACAGCATCATCGACGGCAAGCGCTACGACTGGGGCCCTCACGACTCCCTGCACGTTCAGATGGGAGTCTGGTACCAGCACTTCAACACGGACCCTGAGCGGCCCGCCCATCTTCTGGTAGGGCATCCTGGGCCGCTTCTCGAGCACATCTCACCCTATGCCCAGGTCTTCAAGGGCGACAGCTTTAGCGACCATCCCGACGATTTCAAGCCGGAGCATCCCTTTACGAAGGAAAGAGTCTCGGTCGGTCATGTGGCCGGCGAGAAGTGGATGAGCAACGTGCAGCTATCCATGCACGAGCGACGGGAAGCTCGCCAAGCCGCCAAGAGTGCTGCTCGCGTCCTTCTCAAGGCGTCCGAGGCAATTATCGAGCGGTCTCTTCACCGTGGCGACTGGTTGGTTGCCCTGGTGGATCGGCACATGGGCTTCGACAACCGCATCCTGGCCATGTACGTACACCAGATGCCACCCGCCTCGCACACCGAGACACACAAGCACGGCGAGGCAGTTGTCTACGTCCTGAGTGGGCGCGGCTACAGCATCGTGGACGGCCAGCGCTTCGACTGGCAGGCGGGCGATTGCATCTTCGTCCAACCCGGCCAGTGGCACCAACATTTCAACACGGACCCGGAGCTAGTCTCCCAGCACGTTGCGCTGTTCACGCAGCCCCTCTGGGAGAATTTGCACGAGAACGCCGAGGTTTCCAAGTTCCAGGTCGAGGAGGACTACCAGCCGCTGAAGCTGACCCGCGAGGCCGGCAGCTGGTGGGCGTAGGTACCGTGCCGGAGCGGACGCGCTCCTGACGCGATCCGCATACGGCCGGCCCTGCCGCTGGGCAGTTCGTCGGTCCACCTAGGCGCCGATGACAACGTAGAAGGGAGCCAGCCATGGCGGTCCATTCAAAACCAGGAGAGAAAGTCTGGTTTTATGCGGGCACCGACAGAATCGCGGGCCTGCTATGGATTCCGGAGGGGATGAAGGACGGTGAGCGCCTGCCGGCGATCGTCATTGCCCGCGGCTTCGGATCCGTCAAGGAGTTCATCAATCCTGGCTTCGCGCCCGTCCTCAACGATGCCGGCTACATCGTCCTGGGCTTCGACTATCGCGGCGTCAACGAGAGTGAGGGAATGCCCGGGCGGCTGATCCCAACCGAGCATGCGGAAGACATCCGGGCCGGCATCTCGTTCCTGCAAACCCTCTCGCAGGTGGACCCGGAGAAGATCGGGCTGCTTGGCGACAGCATGGGCGCCTCGCACGTCATCTACGCCGCTGCGCACGATCCGCGCGCCAAATGCGTGATCTCGTATGGCGGGCCCGGCGACGGGGACCGCTGGTTCCGCAGCCTCGTGGGATACGAGCGCTACCTCGGCTGGAAGGCCCGGATCGAGGCGGAACGGCTCCAGCGGGTGATCACCGGCAAGTCCACCTACGTCTCCGCCTTCGACTTCCTGTCCTTCAGCCAGCGCGAGCGCGAGGAGTGGGAAGGGATGCGGAAGTCGTTCCCGGCGACGCTCCCCGATATCACGCTGGAGACCGTAGAGGCATACCTCGAGTACAAGCCTGAGCAGTTCGTCGCCCAGATCTCGCCGCGCGCCGTGATGCTGGTGACCGTCGCCACAAGCGTCGTGGTGCCGCCCGACGAGGCAGTTTCTCTGTACGAGAAGGCGCTGGAGCCCAAGAAGCTCTGGATCATCCCACCGGCCAGCGCCAGCTTTCGGTATGCGACCCACATGGAGGGACACGGCTACAGCGGCTACCTGGCGGACGCCTTCATCGATTGGTTCAAGCAGTGGATCCCGCCCGAGCGGGGCGCATAGGAGCCCGTCGGTAGCGCCGCAGTCATGGCTCTGCGCCGGGCCCCATGATCGACGGGATCCTCCTGGCGATCCGCGAGCGGAGCGATCCCCGGGACCGCGGGACCGCATTCCTCGTCGCCCCGGCGGTGATTCTCTGGTGCCACGGCGAGCTCGTGCGCGACGTTGATCAGCCGCCGCCAAGTCATTGAAGCTGGGCCGGCAGCTCGGTAGCGCCCGGATCGAGTCGTATAATGAGACCGTCGAGCGACGCACTTCGCCGAGGATTGCCGCGAGTTCGTGGACTGGCACGACAGGCGCCTCGCGGGGTCCGCTTTCCCGTTCTTGGAGGTCCTTCGTGAGCCCCCAGCCAGTTGACCTGACCATCCGCTCACGGCGGATTCATACCCCGGACGGCTGGCGCGACGGCGTCGTCGTAGTCTCGGGCGAGACGATCCAGGGGATCGTGCCGGCCGGCCAGGAGCCGCCTGCCAGGCGCCATGTGGTCGCCACTGACCGGCTTGTGATTCCCGGGCTGATCGACACCCATGTTCATCTGCGCGACCCGGGCTTCACGGACAAAGAGGACTTCACCACGGGGACCCGGGCAGCGGCCGCTGGGGGGGTGACCACGGTCCTGGACATGCCCAACGTCAGTCCAGTGACCAGCGACGCCGCCACCCTCACGGCCCACCTGGCGAACGCCAAGGCCAAGAGCATCGTGGACTTCGGCCACAACGCCAGCGCGACGATCCCCGAGAACATCGCGGGGCTGGCGCGGGCTGGCGCCACCGCGTTCAAGATCTTCATGATGACGGACATCGGTCGGGACTATCCCCATATGCCGGGGGTAGCCCTTGATGATCACGCTACCCTCTTCCGGGTGTGCGAGGAGATCGCAAAGACCGGGAAGGTCCTGTTCGTCCATCCCTGGGACCAGTCGCTCTACCAGCTCCTTGTCGAGCGAGCCATCGCCAAGTGGGGGCGAGATCACCGCTCATACGCCCGCGCCGTGCGCCAGGCGGAGGGGATCGTCCTGGACTCCGGCGTCCAGACGATGATCCTGATCCAGCGTGAGACGGGCGTCCGGCTCCACCTCCTCCACGTGATGACAAAGGGCATGATCGAGATGATCCGTGAGGCGAAGGCCCGCGGCCAGGCCGTGACTGCCGAGGCGAACCCTCACTCGCTGTTCGTCTCGAACACGTGGGAAAACATCGAGAAGTGGGGTCCATACGTCCTGGGAATGTGGGTTCCCGACGACCACGCTGACGCACTCTGGAAGGCGACCAGCAACGGCCTCATCGACGTGGTGGCCACCGACCATTCGCCTCACACGCGTGAGGAAAAGGAGATCGGCTGGACGGACATGTATGCGTCGCCCGGCGGGAGCCCGATGATCCAGCACTACTTGTCGCTGCTGCTGGGGGCCGTCGCCGACGGCCGGCTCAGCCTTGATCGCCTGGTGGAGCTGTGCTGCACCGGGCCGGCCAGATTGGCCAACATCTACCCGAGGAAAGGAGTCATCGCCCCAGGCTCTGACGCCGACCTGGTCGTCATCGACCTGGAGCGCGAACAGGTCGTGCGCGCCTCGGAGACGTACTACAAGTGCGGCTGGACCGCGCTGGATGGGCAGACCCTCAAAGGCCTCCCGGTCATGACGGTCCTGCGCGGTCAGGTGATCGCGGAGGACGGCGTTGTGCTGGCCGGACCCGGCAACGGCAGGCCGGTCACCCAGCCGCAAGCCTGACCGGGTCAGCGAACGGACGACGCCGGCCGTGCGTCCGGCCTCGGTTGCGGGACAACGGAGGCTTGCGTCAAGTCGCACTCGATTCGGAGTTGGCTGTGATCCTCGACATCACCAAGAGTGTCACCCTGCAGGTCCCGGTCGATCGGGTCTGGGCGCTGCTCCAGGACCCGCCGAGGGTGGCCGCCTGCCTACCCAACGTGAAGGACTTCCGGCCGGCCGGCGACCCCGGCATGTGGGCCATGCTGCTGGTCGAGAAGCTCGGGCCTTTCTCGGTCCAGGTGGCCCTGACGATCCTCGTGACCGAGGACCCGGCGACACACCGGATGACGGCGAAGGTGGCCGGCGATGACAAGGGCGGGCAGGCGCGGGTCCGCGGCGACCTGATCGCCGGCGTCACGGCGACGGGCGATGCCGCATCCACGATCGAGGTCAGCTCGAACGTCGAAGTTCTGGGGCGGCTCGCAACCCTGGGCGCGGTGCCAATGAAGCGTCGCGCCGACCAGATCTTCGAGCTCTTCGTGAGGAACATCGGGCGGGTACTGGAGGGTCAGGGTGGCTGAGGCCGGCAGGGCGGAGGCGGGCGGGCTGCCCGACAAGATCACCATCGAGATGACCGTCAACGGCCGGCCCGTCGCGATGGAGGCCGATCCCTGGGAGGCCCTCTCGTACACGCTCCGGACGCGGCTCGGCCTGACCGGCACCAAGATCTCGTGTGACGTCCAGGCCTGTGGCGCCTGCACCGTGCTGGTGGACGGGCTGCCCCGCAGTTCGTGCACCTATCTCGCGTACGAGGCGCGCGGCAAGGACGTCCTCACGGTAGAGGGCATGGAGACCGCCGACGGCTCGCTGTCCCCGGTCCAGCAGGCGTTCATCGACCAGAGCGGCTTCCAGTGCGGCTTCTGCACGCCGGGCATGCTCCTGGCCACGCACGCGCTCCTCACGAGCGGGGACGCTGATGATGACGACGCCGTCATCGAGCACATGAGCGGAAACCTCTGCCGATGCACCGGCTACGTGCCGATCGTGGCCGCCGTCCTCCAGGCCCGCAAGGCCGCCGCCGCGAGCCGCGGGTAACGAGCGATGCCGCACTTCACGCACCCGTTCCGCATCGCGCAGCCCACCAGCCTGGCCGAGGCCGGCCGCCTTCTGCTGGATGCCGACGGTGGCGCGGCCGTGTACGCCGGCGGCTCCGAGCTCCTGCTGGCCATGAAGCAGGGCGGCCTGCGCTACGAAACGCTGGTCGACATCAAGACGATCCCGGGCCTGGACGCCGTCACCGCCGTCGGGGATCTCGTCTCCATCGGCGCGCTGGCCACCCACAGGTCCATCGCCAGGTCCGCGGCCGTCCGCGCGGCGTTCCCGCTCCTCGCCAACCTGGAGGGCGTCATCGCCAACCCGCGGGTCCGCGCCACGGGCACGCTGGGCGGGAACCTGTGCTTCGCCGAGCCGCACTCGGACCCGGCCACCCTGCTGCTTGCCCACGACGCGATCCTGCACATCGCCGGGCCGTTGGGCGACCGGACTCTGCCCATCGCCGGCTTCACCGTTGGCTCCTACTCCACGGCCCTGGAGCCCGGCGAGATCCTGCGCTCCATCGACGTGCCGCGCCTGGGCGCCAACTCGCTCGTCGCCTACCAGCGAGTCCAGCAGCTGGAGCACCGCCCGATGCTGGGCGTCGCCGTACGGCTGGATCTCGATGACGCCCGCCGCGTGATCGTGGGGAGCCGCGTCGCTGTCGGCGCCGCCGCGCCGCAGCCCACCCGGAGCGAGACCGCCGAGGGGCTCCTCCTGGGCGACGTGGCCGGCATCGAGGCGCGGATCGCGGAGGCGGCGGCCGCCCTCGCGGATGCCGCCGACCTGCTCGATGACGCCGACGGCAGCGCCGAGTACAAGCGCCACCTGATCGGCGTCCACGTGCGCCGCCTCGTCACTGGTGTGCTGGCCGGCAATGCGCCCCAGATCGGGCTGCCGCGCAAGCGCCGCCCGCTGGAGGCGATGATCGGCGAGTGGCAGCACGGCCGCGAACGAACGCCGCCGGCCGACTTCAAGATCATCGGCCGCTCGCTCCCGCGGACGGACGGTCACCCGAAGGTGACCGGCACGGCCGTCTACACAGCCGACATCTCGCTGCCCCAGATGGCCCACGCCAAGGTGCTCCGCAGCCCGGTCGGCCACGCCCGGATCCTGTCGATCGACATCGAGGCGGCGAAAGCCGTCCCCGGCGTCATCGACGTCATCACCGGCCAGGACCTGCTCACCCTCCGGCGACATCTCTTCGGCCACGCCTATCGCGACAACACGATCCTCGCGATGGACAAGGTCGTGTACGCAGGCGAGGCCGTGGTCGCGGTGGTGGCCGAGGACGCGGCCACGGCGCAGCGCGCCGCCGAGCTGGTCGAAATCGCCTACGACGAGCTGGAGCCGGTGATGACGCCGGAGCAGGCGCTCCGGGAGGGCGCGCCGCTCATCCACGAGGAGCCGCACGAGATCGGCCACGCGCCCGGCCACATCAACCTCGAGGGGCGAGCGCCAGGTACCAACCGGCTGACCAACGACATCGTCCAGTGGGGCGACATCGACGCCGCGTTCGCGAAGGCGAAGACGATCGTCGAGGGCGAGTACTACTACCCGATGTCGTTCGTGTACACGATGGAGCCGTACGCGTCGATCGCGGACTACCGCGGCGGCGAGGTCACCATCCACACGACCGGCCAGCACACGTACACCACCCGTCGCGATATCGCCGACATCTTCGGGCTGCCGCTCAGCCGCGTCCTGGTGTCCACGCCCTACGTCGGCGGCGGGTTCGGCTCGAAGTCGTACTCCAAGGTGGAGCCGCTCGCGGCAGTCTGCTCCTGGAAGGTCGGCCGGCCGGTGAAGGTGGAGCTCACGGTCGAGGAGACGGTGCTCACCACTCGGGCGCTCGACGCCCGCGTGTGGCTCCGGACTGGGGTCGACGAGAACGGCAAGTTGATCGCCCGCCAGGCCCGCGCCTTGATGAACGCCGGCGCCTTCTCCCAGAACGCCATGCTGGTCTCGGCCAAGACCTCCACCCGACTGGTCGGCCCCTACAACTGGGAAGCCGTGGACATCCAGGTCCGCTCGGCCTACACCAACACCAGCCCCGGCTCGTCGTATCGCGGGTTCGGCGGCGTCCACGGCTCGCTCCCGGGCGAGGTCCAGATGGACGAGACAGCCGAGATCCTGGGCGTGGACCCGGTCGAGTACCGGCTCCAGAACCTGGTCGATCGCGACCACGAGTTCTGGCCGGGCAAGCGCCCTCTCCATGCCGACGTGAAGGCCAATCTGCGCCAGGTGGCCGGCGGGATCAAGTGGGGGTCGGAGGAGCCGCCGAACACGGGCAAGGGCGTGAGCCTGATCGTGATGGATTCCGGCGCGGTCCCAATCGGCCGGAGCGAGGTCCGCCTCCACGGCGACGGCTCCGTCACAGTCCTGACCGGCGCCGCGGAGCTCGGCCAAGGTTCGCGGACCGTCCTGGCGATGGTCGCTGCCGAGGAGTTCGGTGTGGGGCTCGACAAGGTGCGGATCTCGATGTCCGACTCGAGGGTTGCGCCCTACGCGCGCTCCACAGGCGCGGACCGGACCACGATCATGGAAGGCTCCACGATCCTCTTGGCTTGCCAGGACATCAAGCAGCAGATGCGCGACATGGCCGCCGAGATCTGGGATGCCCCGGCCGCGGACATGACCGCCACCAACGACGGGGTCCAGCGCGGCCAGCTGTTCATGCCCTGGTCCGAGGTGATCGAGCGCTACTTCACCATCCAGGACATGGAGGTCAGCGGCCGCGGCCACATCCGGCCCAAGAACAGCGAGTGGGCGCTCATCCCGCCGTCGTGGGAGAACCCGATCGTGGGCGCACGGGTCGAAGCGGACCCGGAGACCGGCGAGTGGTGGGTCAAGAGCCTGATCGACATCGCCGACATCGGTCTGGCGTTGAACCCCACCCTGGCCGACGGGATGGACACCGGCTCGCTGATGCAGTCACTCGGGATCGCGATGCGCGAAGAGCTGATCTACGATGGCCAGCAGCTGTCCAACGGCTCGATCCTGGGCTACCGCGTCCCCGAGATGGCAGACCTGCCCGATGAGATCCACACGTTCGTCATCGAGAACCGCGACGGGATGGGACCGTACGGCTCGAAGGCACACGGCGACGGCTCGATGTCCGTGGTGGCACCGGCGATCGCAAACGCTCTGTACGACGCGCTGGGCGTGCGGTTGCATCGCGCGCCGTTCACGCCCGAACGCGTCTGGAAGGCCATGAAGGACCGCGACGCCGGGGTCAACCCGAACCCCACCACCGGCATCCCCGACTGGTGGACCGCCACTGAGTGGACGGAGCGCCACGCGCGGAAGCCCTCCGGCAAGGGCCACTGACCCCGTGGGCCGACGTGCCGGCGAGCCTCGGGTAACGTCACGCCGTGCGAGCCCACCTACCCTGCCAGACTGCCGCCTGGTGGCTGCTCGGCGCCACTCCGGCAGCGCCTCGGGGCTCCCCGTGATGAGGATTCGCCCGGCGTGAGCGTGGCTCGGGATGACTGCCTGGCCGATGACGACGCGAACCCCTTCGGAGCCATGACCGGACCGGCCTAGGTGCCATCACGTGACCATCTGGCAGGAAACGCAGGCCTGGTTGCCCTCTTGCCGAACGGTGACCCTCGGGTGACATCAACGGGCGCCGTGCGATCTCCGAACGCGTCCCTCGGAGGCATACGGTCGCCTGGGTCGTAGGAACGAACGACGACGGGGACCGTCCAGTCGTTCGCTATTTCAGCGAGTTCCAGCCCGAGGTCGTAGAGGTCTGCGATTGCCTCGGTAACCTCATCGGGGCCCCGGTCGGCCATCCCGGCATCCTACAACCCGGATGCGCGGCTGGATGCAGATCGATGCCGCGCGATGACCAGCCGGACCGGTCGACGCCGGGTTAGGATTGCCATCTGCTGTAGTTGGAGTCGCCGTGTCATCGCCGAAGGTGTTCCTCGCCCACGTCCGGGCTCTGCCACCTCCGAGCCTCCAACCCTTCGGAGGATCAACATCGTGAAGGCGGAGACCACCCGCGCCATCGTTGAAGGCCTGAAGGATGCGGGCATCAACTTCGTCGTCTATATGCCCGATTCCTTCTTCTTCGAGGTGATCTGCGCGATCCAGGAGGATCCCGCGTTCGAGTCCATCTCGGTGCCGAACGAGAGCGTCGGGATGTGCCTGTGCGCCGGCGCGTGGCTGGGCGGCAAGCAGCCGGTCATGATCATGGAGAACACGGGCCTGTTCGTGGCCATGAACGCCATCACCCGCTTCCACCAGCCGTTCGGCATCCCGGTCCTGATGCTGATCAGCTATCGCGGAGACGCGGGGGACGGCTGGTGGATGGTGACCGACATCGGGCACGCGTTCGAACCAACCCTAAAGGGATTGGGCGTCACCTATGAGCTGGTGGACGAGCCCGAGCGGGCCAGGAAGGCGATCCGGCTGATGCAGACCTCGGCGTCGGTCTCCGAGGAGCTCCAGGCCGTCGTGTTCCGGAAGGAGGGGGCATGGTAACCCGGTACGAGATGCTCGAGCGGCTGGTGCCGCACATCGGCGATGCCCTGGTGCTGACGAACCTCAAGGGGACCGCGCACGAATGGCATCACCTGCACCCCGAAGATTCGAACCTGCTCTATCTCGGGCTGGGCATGCCGACGCCGGCCGCCCTGGGGCTGGCCATGGCGCTCCCCCACCGACGGGTCGTCTCCCTGGACGGGGACGGCAGCATCCTCCTGGACATGGCGGCCATTCCGACCGTCGGCCAGGCGAAGCCCCGCAACCTGACGGTCGTGATCTTCGATAACGAGTCCTACGAGAGCAACGGCGCCCTGCCGACGGTCACCTCGAGCGGGACCGACCTGACCGGCGTGGCCCGGGCGTGCGGGATCGACAAGGCGTGCACCGCCTCCAGTGCGGAGGAATTTGAAGCGGCGGTCAGGACCGCCCTGACAACGGACGGGCCGCACTTCATCACCGCCAAGGTCGCGAAAGGCACAAGGAAGGTGCCCATCACGATGACCTACGGCAAGTACAACAAGTACGTCTTCGTCAAGCACATCGAGAAGACCGAAGGAATCCAGATCCTGCGATCCATCACGGCCACCGGAAAAGACTATACGCCCAACAAGGACTACTTCTCGGGGTGACGCGGCGCAGCCTCCGGGCCTCGCGCTATCCCTTGTCGGCGAACGGCGCCCGGGACGGCTGGGCCGGGAAGGGGGCGCCGAAGTAGCCCATGTCATGGCGGCCGCTGGCTGCCATGAACGCCTCGATGATCCCTCGCTTCGCCTGGTCCATTGGTGCCTCCAGGGTGCCTGATCTGCTCGCGCTGAATGCTGCCGACGATCGACGTCCGTCCGCAGCGGCGGATGAGGCGTCGCGCCGTGCGGCGCTCTCCTTGCCTACGGCTGGCTACCCGCACGCCGTGCGTTCGGCGGCGCGCGAGGAGCTCCCCGTCTCAGCGACCTCGACGGGGAGAGCGAGCGGTCCGCCGGCCGAGGGCGCCCACCAGCGATGCGACGAGCCTCACGGCTTGATGAGCGCCTTCACCGGGTAGAGGCCAGCAACCTCCCCGCCGACAGCGCGGATGCACCGCTCGGTGTCGGCGAGGGAGAAGACGTGGCTGACCATGTCGACCACCGGGAACCCCGTGGCCGCCACGGACCGGATGGTGGCGTCGAGCGCGGCGGCGTCGCCCGTGTAGGCGCCCTGCACCCGCCGCTCGGACCAGACCAGCTGGTCCAGCTCGACCGGTGTTGCCACCCCGGTGCCATAGAGCCCGGCGAGCACGACCGTGCCCTGCCGGCGCGCAGCCATGATCGAGGTGGCGAAGGCGGCCGAGCTCCCCGACACGTCCACCACGACGTCGGCCATCGCCCCGCCGGTCTCCGCTCGAACGATCTCCAGGACATCCTCGCGGTCGACGTCGATGATCCGGTCGGCCCCCCACGCCTGGGCCATGCGGAGCCGCTCGACGTCCCGGGTGCGGCCCGTCACGACCACGCGTCCGGCGCCGACCGCCTTCGCGGCAAAGGTGCAGGCCAGGCCCTGCTGGCCCGGGCCCTGGATCAGGACGTAGTCGCCCAGGTGTGCGCCGCCCTGCACCACGGCCCACTGGTAGCCATTGGCCATGACGGACCCAATCAGGACGGCGGCTTCGGCCGAGACCTGGTCACCGACCTTGGTCAGGACGGCGTCCGGGGCGACGTACAGCTCCTCGGCGAATCCGCCGAAGAGGTGCGGTGGCGCCGCGCTCGAGACCTGCCCGCCGTAGTTCGTCTTGGTGCGACAAAAGCGGGCCGATCCGCGCCGGCAATCGGGGCAGTGCCCGCAGCCGCGAGATCCCTTCAGGATGACGCGGTCCCCTTCAGCGACGTCGTGGATGCGCCGGGCGACCGGGCCGATCTCCGCGATCCGTCCCACGATCTCGTGACCGAGGATGACTGGGTAGGGCAGCGGGATCGCGCCGTGGAAGTACTTCACGTCGGTGCCGCACACGCCGCCGACCTCGATGTGGAGCAGGGCTCCGTCGGCCGGGACCTCGGGCCGAGGGTACTCCCTGATCTCGATCCGCCCGGGACCGACCAGCGTGGCCGCGCGGATCATGCCGCGTCGCACGGCGCTAGATCCTCGACCCAGTCACCGCCACCCAGGCGGCGAGCGCTTTCGGCACGTCCAGGCCGGTCAGGCCGAACTCGTCGGCGACGACCTGTCGGTAGCGCATGAGGCCGTAGACCTCCTGCGTGGTCTTGCCCTCGGCCCGGTAGTGGATCAGGTCGTGGTCCCGGAGCTGGATGATCAGGCCCGCGCGGCAGCTCACGATCCGGAAGTTCTGCATCACGAAGGTCATCGGCGGGAGGGCGTGGTGGCGCTGGATGGACGCCTCCATCTCCTCGTCGGTTGCCCCCTCCAGGTCGTACCAGACGTACGACTTCCACTCGCCGTGCTCGTGCCGGTCCTGGACCAGCTTGCCAATTGATTCGTCCAGCCAGAAGCGATACCCAAGCCCGCCGCGCGAGAACTCGAAAGGCGTGTCGATGGGGATGGCCTCGAAGATCGGCTGGCCGTTGCCCACGTCGGCGATGTGGCGCCCCTCGGGCAGTTGCACGATGAGGGCGGAGTGCGAGCCGGGGAACGAGATGCGCGCAAGATTCGGCACCGGCTGGTAGCCAAGGTGATCGAGCAGTTCGCCCAGCATCGCCCCGAACTCGTAGCAGACGCCGCCGCCGGCGTGCCGCTCCCAGGTGTCGAGCAGCACGGCGAGATCGAGTGGAGGGACCGGTCCCTCCATCGTCGCCGCGCGGCGCATCAGCGAGGAGATGCTCTCGAACGGGATCTCGCGATGCGCACGGATGATGGCGTTCAAGTTGTCCAGGCTCGGAGCGGCACCATCGATCTGCGTCAGCCCGAGCATCGCGAGATAGCGGCGGTACCAGGCGGCGTCCATGGCCGCGAGTATAGATAGCCGCCACGCGCGGGGCCTGCCGAAGCGGTCACCCCTCCCCGGATTCGGTGGGTACAATTGCCCGTCTGACATCCATTGCCCCAGGCTCCGGGGCAAGAGCTCGGTCCATCGCCGGCCAGCTGGTCGCAATGGACCCGGAGGACAGCGATCGGATGACGACCGAAGAGGTCAGGTTCTTCAGCGCCGGTTCGACCGTGGCCGGCACCTTGAAGCTCCCGGACACCGGGTCGGCACCGTATCCCGCCGTCGTCCAGGGCCCCGGATGGCTGGGCCTGCGGGACGGCAAGAACTACGTCCCCTACCACGACGGCCTGCTGGCCGCCGGGATCGCCGTGCTCGTCTTCGATTACCGAGGCTTCGGTGATTCGGAGGACAATCCCCACTACCCGCGCTACATCGACCCCATGGCCCAGGTCGCCGACTGGAAGGCCGCGGTCACCTACCTCCACAGCCGCCCGGACATCGACCGCAGGCGGATCGGCGCCTTCGGCTCCGGCGGGACCGGCGGCGGGCACGCGATCTACGTCGCGGCCATTGACCCGCGCGTCCAGGTGGTGGTCGCCCAGCTGCCCATCGCCGACGGCCGCGACTGGCTCCACCGGATGCGGCGTGAGCACGAATGGCTGGACTTCCTCGCTGCGATCAGGGCCGCGGCCGTCACGTATGCGACCACCGGCGACCGGACGATGGTCTCCCCGCGGGAGGGGATCATGATCGCCACCCCAGAGCGCAAGACCACCAGCGTCAAGGCGGACGTGGACCACCGTGTTCCCGACGAGGTGGACCTCCTTTCGGCAGAGGCCATCTTCGAGTATCGCCCGATCGATGTCATCGACAAGGTCGCCCCACGGGGAATCATGCTGATCGCGGTCGAGAACGACGCTGTGACCCCCGAGGACCACATCTACGCCCTCTATGAGCGGGCGCGCGGGCCGAAGCGCCTGGTGGTCCAGACTGGCACGACGCACTACGGGTCCTACGCCCAGTACCGCGACGTGGTCAACCCGCTGATCACCGAGTGGTTCGTCCGGCACCTGTCGGCGGGCGAGGTCATGGTCCACGAACGCCCGGCCGAGGCCGAGATCATCCGGCTTGATCGCCCGTCGGCCTGACGACCCAGCCAGCACCACCCAACGTCGCCGCGACCACGCAGAGGAAACGCCCATGAGCCAGTACGACACCGTGATCCGGGGAGGCACCCTGGTCACCGGCACCGGCCGCTTCAAGGCGGACATCGCCATCGCCGGCGAGCACATCGCCGCGATCGTCGCCCCGGGGACCGCGCTGGACGGCGGACGCACCATTGACGCCACCGGCAAGCACGTCATCCCGGGCGCGGTTGACGTCCACTCCCACCACCGTGAGCCGGGCTATACCCACAAGGAGGACATCATCACCGCGATGTCGGCCTGCGCGGCCGGCGGCGTGACCACCTCCTTCGCCATGCCAAACGTCCAGCCGCCGCCCAACACGGTCGAGCGGCTCGACGCGATGATCGAGCTATACAACTCGAAGTCGATCATCGACTGGAACATCAATGCCGCCGGCACGGTGCCGGAGGAGATCCCTGGTCTTGCTACACGGGGCATCGCGGCGTTCAAGGTGTTCATGGTGGTGGACACCGGCCGGAGCTACCCGCACATGCCAGGGATCGGCATCCACGACCACGGCAAGCTGCTCGAGATCTTCGAAACTGTCGCGCCCACGGGCGTGCCGTTGATGGTCCATCCCCACAACCAGCAGCTGATGACCCACATCGAGGAAGGCTTCTGGAAGCGCGGCGAGCGTGATGCACAAGCCTACGCGAAGGCCTATGCGGCGTATGACGGGATCATCTGGGACACGGCCTGCGCCCTCCTGCTCCGACTCCAGTTGGCCACCGGCACCCCGCTCCACCTGCTCCACACCCAGTCCATCGGCGTGGTGGAGCAGCTTCGGCGCGCACGTGACGCCGGCCAGGACATCAGCGCCGAGCTCAACCCGTGGGCCCTCTTCCTGGGCAACGACTGGAACAACATCGTGCGGATGGGCTCGTACGCCCTCAGCTACTACATCCCGGAGAAGAACACCCAGCCGCTCTGGGACGCCCTGGCGGACGGCACCATCGACATCATCAGCACGGACCACGGTCCGCACACCAAAGAGGAGAAGGAGCCCGGCTGGACGGACGGCTGGAAGGCCCACACCGGGACACCGTCGGCCCAGTTCTACGTCCCGCTCTTTCTAGGGGCGGCGGTCGATGGCCTGATCTCGCTGGAGCGGGTGGTGGACCTGATCGCAACCCAACCCGCGAAGCGGTTCGGCCTGGCCCGCAAGGGCCGCCTCGAGCCCGGCTGCGATGCGGACATCGCGATCGTGAACCTGGACACCACGTTCGAGATCACCGACGAGCTCGTCCTGAGCAGGATCGGCTACACGCCCTATGCCGGCCGGACGACGCACGCCGCCGTCGAAACCACACTTGTCCGCGGCAACGTTGTCTATGAGAATGGCAAGGTCGTCGGCCAGCCCGGCTGGGGCCGCCAGGCCCGACCCGGGGCCTAGCCTGGCGGCCAGTCCCAGCGTCCCATCACGCCCAGCAGCGCAAGGAGACCGCTTCAACCATGACCCGCTTCGGAATCCTCCTCCCACACTTCGGCGTCGAGGCCGACCAGGACCTGCTCGTCGAGAGCGCCCAGCTGGCCGACCGGCTCGGCTTCGACTCGATCTGGATCCGCGACCACCTGGTCTTCCATCCGCACGGGATGGAAGGGACAGACCGCACCTTCATTGAGCCGTATCTCACGCTCACCTACCTGGCCGCCAAGACCGAGCGGATCGGCCTCGGGGCGGCCACGATCATCCCGTTCCGCCATCCCATCCTGATGGCTTACACCACCGCCTCGATGTCGTGGCTGACCCAACGCCGGTTCGATCTCGGCGTGGGCTCGGGGACGTTCCAGCACGAGTTCGACGTCATCGGCCAGAGCAGCATCAACCGGCCCGAGATGATGAAGGAGCAGATCCTCATTGCCCGCGAGCTATGGTCGGGCAAGAGCGTCGAGTGGCATAGCGACCTGTACGACTTCAAGGACGTGGACCTGAAGCCCAAGCCGCTGTACGACATCCCGGTCTGGTGGGGCGGCGCCACACCCGCCTCCACCCGCCTGGCGGTCGACTTCTGCGAAGGCTGGCTGCCCGGCCGGATCACGTTCCCGACGTACGACCTGCGGGTAGGCAAGATCCGCGAGATGTGCGAGCAGCAGGGCAAGCCCATGATCAAGGTTGGCGCTGTCCCGATCACGAGCCTCGACGACTCGTTCGCAGCGGCCTGCGCCCGGATGAATGTTCCCGGCCTGATCGACAACGCGAACCACTCCAAGTGGTGGGTCAAGCCGGAGGGTGGCAAGTTCACCACGGTGGAGGAGCTCGACGGCTCGATCCTGGCCGGCAACCCCGACGACATCGTTCGAGGGATCAAGCGCTACCAGGAGACCGGCTGCGACCTGCTGGTCTTCGATTTCCGGATGCGCTTCCCCGATTTGCTGGAGCAGATCAAGGTCTTGGCCAAGGACGTCCTGCCGCGGGTCGGCGGCGCGATGTAGGCAAGCGAACCTGGTGGCGGGCCGGGTCGCAGGACCCGGCTCGTTGATCGCTCCGGGGCCGGCCGTCCCGGGCTGGAGGAGGCACCATGGCGCAGGGTCCCGTGTTTCTGACGGCCGCCGACTGCCAGCGGCTCCTCTCGCACCTGGACGTCGTGGCCCAGATCGAACGCGCGCTCGCCTGGGATGCCGCGGGCACCATCGAGTGGCCGACGCCCCGCAGCCTCAACATCATCGGGGACAAGTGGGGCAACGACTTTCACGTGAAGATGTGCGTGCTCGATTCGGTTCCGGTCGGCGGGATCCGGGTGGTGTCGCACCCGCTCGACGAGTCGTCACCGGTCAACACCCGGCTGATCCTGCTGGTTGACCCGACGACGGCCTGGCCGCTCGCGCTCATCGACGAGAGCTGGAGCTACGTCCAGCGCACCGTGGGCTCCATCGCCATGGCCGCTCGCCACCTCGCCAACCCCGACGCCGCCACCCTGGCGATCGTGGGCGCGGGTCGGCTGGCTCGGACCGCGGCCGAGTACTACAGCCGACTCTTCAGCCTCCAGGAGATCCGGGTGGCGTCCCGGACATCCGCCAGGCGCGACGAGACCGTCGCCGCGCTTTCGGCCAAGCTGGCCGGTGTTCCCGTGCGGTCGGCGGACTCCATCGAGGCGGCCGTGCGCGGCGCGGACCTGGTCCTGACCGCCACCTCGGCCACCACTGCTCTCCTGGAGGACGCCTGGGTCGGACCCGGCGCCGTGGTCGCGTGCGTGGGGACCGCCGAGCCCGGCAGGGAGCTTCTCGAGAGGGCCGACCTGTTCGTCGTGGACAACCGCGACCAGCTCCGCAAGGAGCTGATCGCCGAGTACGGCGAGGGCTCGCCCGACTGGATCGACGCCACCGTCCTCGAGATTGTGACCGGCAAGCATCCCGGCCGGACCGACCAGGCCCAGCGCGCCGTTCTGGTCACCGAGGGAATCGCCAGCCAGGACATCGCCCTCGCTTACCTCGCCTACCAGCGTGCCCGGGAGGCCGGCGTCGGCCTCGAGCTGCCGTTCGGCGCCGCCGCCCCCGGCTTTGAGCAGCCCTAGGTCCGCACCGCCAGCCGACCCGGCCGCAGCCGTTCGCACCAGCATCGCACGCCGTCAGCCATGAGGACTTCCCGGATAAGGCCGGGCCGACCTCCTGACATCGATCGTCCCGGCCGCCGAGCGGACACGAGCCTCCAGCGGCTATCGTTTCGCTTCGGACCTGGGAGCGATGATCGGACCGATCGCCCGGGCGGCCGCTATGGACCTGGCGGGCGCCCGCACCGCCGTCATCCTGGCGGCGGCGATCATCCTGACCTCGGCCGTGACCACCGCGCTCTGTGTGCCAGCCCGCGTCGATGCCGTTCGCATGCGGCGCACGATCGCCCAGCATCCAGGATCCTGTTACCCGAGGAGGACCGATGAACGCCGACGAGGTTGTCGCCAGCATCAATCCCCAGGAGGTCGTTGACCTCGCCCTCGCCCTGGGCAACATCGACAGCCCCACCGGCGCAGAGGGGCCGGCCGGCCAGCACGTCTACGACTGGCTGGAGGCGAACGGCTTCAAGCCGAAGAAGTACGCCCTCATCCCCGAGCGCTTCAACGTCGCTGCCACCGTGCGCGGCACGGGCGGCGGCTACAACCTGGTCTTCAACTCGCACCTGGACACCTCGCTCCATCCCGACGCGATCTGGTCGGCGCGCGATCCGAAGGAGAAGATCTGGCACACCGCCTGGATCGACGGCGATGACATCTGCGGCGACGGCGTCGTCAACGACAAGGGCCCCATGGCCGCGTTCCTGGTCGCGGCCAAGGCGATCCGCGACGCCGGCTACCCGCTCAAGGGCGACCTGGTCGTGAGCGCGGTCGCCGGCGAGATCAGCCGCGAGCCGGTCGATGAGTTCCAGGGCCCGATGTTCCTGTCGAAGGACCTCGGCGCCCGGTTCATGGCCACCCACGGCGTGGTCGGTGACTTCGTCCTCGTCGCCGAGGGGACCGGCTTCGGGATCGTGGGCGTGGAGCCCGGCAAGGCGCAGTACAAGGTCACGGTCTACACGGACACGCCGCGCTACTACGACGCGTACCTTCCCCGCAAGGAAGGAGAGCGCCTTGCCGACGCGGCCAACGCGATCGTACGCACGGCGGCGGTCATCGCCGAATTCGAGACCTGGGCGTACGAGTACCGGGTCAACAACACGTACGAGGGCCCGTGGGGCCGAATCGTCCCGAACGCCTCGATCAACGCCATCCGGTCGGGCTACCCGTACAACATGACGAGCACGCCACAGATCTGCTCGTTCTACGTGAACACTCGCCTGCTCCCCGGCGCCAGCCCGATCGACTCGAAGCTCGAGCTGGAAAACCTGCTCCGCCGGGTCGGCGTGGAGGGCGACGTGGAGATCATCCAGTACCGCCCCGGATTCGAGGTCCGCGGCGCGGAGGTGTTCATCGAGACCATCAAGCGCTGCCACGCCCAGACGTTCCCAACGCCGCCGGCCATCGTGGCCGACGCGACCACCTCGATGTGGCGCGACACGAACGCCTTCATCGAGCTTGGGATCCCGGCGCTCTCGTATGCGCCCCGGTCGGTCAGCCACGCGTCCAAGAAGTGCTTCAGGATCGCGGACCTTGTGGACGCCTCGCGCGTCTACGCCCGGATCGCCATGGATCTGTGCAATCAGGACCGGCCGGCCAAGCTGCCGCTGGGGGCCCACTTGAACCGGAACATCGCCGAGACCATCGCGGAGCGCAACGCCAAGGGCTAGCCGTCCGGGCAGGCCCCGCCAGCATTCCGGCCGGGCGGCCGCCAACCCCATCGAACGAGGTTTCGAATGTCCCTCCAGCTCGGCTACAAGGCCTCGGCCGAACAGTTCCCGCCCAGGCGCCTGCTGGACCTGGCCGTCGCCGCTGAACACGCCGGCTTCGACTCGGTCTGGACCAGCGATCACTTCCAGCCCTGGCGCCATACGGACGGCCACGCCCCGAACGCACTCGTCTGGCTGGGCGCCGCCGCCGCGGCTACGAAGCGGGTCATCCTGGGCACCAGCGTCCTGACCCCGTCATTCCGCTACAACCCCGCCATCGTGGCCCAGGCGTTCGCCACGCTGGGCTGCCTGGCACCTGACCGCGTGATCCTGGGCGTGGGCACGGGTGAATCAATGAACGAGGTCCCGGTTGGCGTCTCGTGGCCCGACCAGAGCGAGCGGTTCGCCCGCCTGCGCGAGTCGATCACCCTCATCCAGCAGCTCTTCCGGGAGGAGTTCGTCACCTTCCAGGGCGACTACTTCCACACCCACAATGCCACGATCTACGACAAGCCCGAGCACCCTGTGCCGATCTACATCGCCGCATCAGGCCCAGCTGCGGCCCGGCTCGCCGGCCGGATCAGCGACGGGTTCATCTGCACCTCCGGCAAGGGCGCCGAGCTGTACACCGAGACACTCCTCCCGGCCGTGGTCGAGGGTGCCGATAAGGCCGGCCGCGACCCTGGCACGATCGGCAAGATGATCGAGATGAAGGTGTCCTTCGATCCGGATCACGCGAAGGCGATGGAAGCGACCAAGATCTGGGCGGCGCTGGCGCTCCCCGGCGACATCAAGATGGGCGTGGAGGACCCGCGCGAGATGGAGCGGCTGGCTATCCAGGCCGAGCCCTACGCCCACAAGCGCTGGCTGGTCTCGTCCGACCCGGACGAGCACGTCGAGCAGATCGCCACGTACATCGGCTACGGCTTCGACCATTTGGTCTTCCACTTCCCCACCAACGAGCAGGAGGAAGCGATCACCCGGTACGGCAGGGAGATCCTGCCCCGCCTGCGCAAGCGATTCGGCTGATCCGGCACAGCGCGCGAGCTGGAGGGTCGTGCCCGCCCACCGCGCTGGGCGTCGCCTGCGTGGACACCGCGGGGCGCAAGGCGCACCGCTGCCGACGGGGACGATCAGGCCGGGGAGGTTCGAACGTCCATCATGCCCGGGGTCCGGCCGGGCGGGTTGACCATCGAGTCAGGCAGGCCGCGCAACGAGGCGCCCGGGTTGAGAGCGAGGTGCTCCACCCCGAGGCCCACGAGCCGATCAACCACCAGGTCAAAGCCGTACCAGCCTGCCATCTCTCCCCGCAACGGCGCCCGGTCGAGCGACCCGTGCGCTGAGTCTACGCACAGGCGGCTGGCATTGTTTTACGCTCTGGGTACAGATCCCGAGGCGCACACGCCCTTCACCTCCAGCGGAGCCCGCCATGGAATCAGCCGCCGAACCCATCTACCGGGGCATGGACCAGGAAACGCTCGATCGCGAGTACGACCTTCGGACCGTCGTGCCCGATCATGAATCGTGGGCGGCCAAGCGAACGCTGTGGTCGGACCGGGCGCGCGCCACGCTGGAGTGTCGGCTGGACGTCCGGTACGGCAGCAGCGGCCGCCAGGCGATGGACATCTTCCCGGCCACCGGCCCCGTCGCCCCGCCGGACGCGGGTGCCCCCGTGGAGATCTACATCCACGGCGGCGGTTGGCGGACCAAGAGCAAGGAGGATGTCAGCTTCATGGCCGAGGCCTTCGTGCCTGCCGGCGTGACATTCGTGGCGATCGACCACGACCTGGCACCCGACGTCGCCCTCGATCAGATCGTTGGCCAGGTCCGGGCTGCCGTCGCGTGGGTCCACCGGAACATCGCCGGGTTCGGGGGCGACCCGGACAGGATCCACGTCTCGGGCCATTCATCGGGCGCCCACCTCGCGGCGATGATCCTGGCCACGCCGTGGGGGGCCGCCTTCGGCCTGCCCGACGACCTCGTCAAGGCGTCATGCCTGACCAGCGGCCTGTTCGACCTGGAGCCGGTCCGCCTGGGCATGCGCAGTAACGTGCTCAATCTCGACGAGGCGGCCGTTGAGCGTCTCAGCCCGATCCACCACATCCCGACCGTGGCCGGACCCCTCATCCTGTCGGTTGGGGGCCACGAAACGGCCGAGTTCGTGCGCCAGACGGACGCCTACCGCATCGCCTGGCTGGCTGCCGGCCACCAGGTGACCGTTGTCGACATGCCATCGGACCACCACTATTCGCTGGCCGTGGAGCCGGGCAAGCCGGACAGCCCGCTGTTCAAGGCCGTCCTGGCCGACATCCGGCGCACGGGCAGCACAGGAGGATCCCGCGCATGACGAACCCCGGGTCGCCGACCGGCGGCAGCGCCCACATCACCGGGCCGTTGAACTGGGAGCGCGCCGGGAAGTCCGGCCCGCCGCTTGCCTTCGTCCACCCGAACCCCACCGACCACGACGTGTGGATCTATCAGATGGCGCACTTCTCGAGCTGGTGCCGGACGATTGGCATCGACCTGCCCGGCTACGGCCGGTCCCCCCACTGCCTGCCGGGCGTGACCATGGCCGAGATCGCCGCGGCCGCCTGGCGAGCCGTGGACGACATCGCCGGGCCCGACGAGCCGACGATTCTCGCCGGTTGCTCGGTCGGCGTGGCGGTCGTCCTCCACATGGCGGCGCAGCAGCCCGGAAGGACGAGCGCCATCCTCCTGTCCGGCTGCAGCTACCGGCCCGAGGGCAAGCCCTTCGCGGCAAACCGGATCGCCCAGTACGAGGCGATCGGCATCCTCAACCGCCGGCGGCACTTCCGGGAGGTGATCAGCGAATCGTTCGCGGCAAGTCCCCTTGGCCAGTACTTTGCCGAGCTCTTCCTGGAGCGCAACGACACGGCCGACCCCGGGTCGATCATCGAGATGTTCCGGGCGCTCGGCGAGCCTGATCCGGAGGAGACCTTCGACACACGGACGCCGGTCTTGATCATCACTGGCAGCGAGGATTCGTCCCATGCCAGCGCCTTCCGCCTCCGCGACCGGATGGCCGGCTCGGAGCTGGTAACACTCGAGGGCGCAGGGCACGCCTGCCAGCTCGAACAGCCGTGGGCCTGGGACGCGGCTGCACTCGAGTTCCTGCGCCGCAACGGCATCCTGGGCCAGATCGTTCCAACCTAAGTCAGGCATGGCGGTCATGGAGATCCAGGTCACGGGCGACACGGTCACCCTGCACGTGCCGAATGCCGGTTGGAGCGCGCCGTTCCCCAACGCCCTCGTGCTCGATCGCGGACGGGACGGCAGCACCAGGATCGTGGCCGTCGGCGGCCACAGCCGGACGCCCGACCCGATGCGCCATTCGGACGCCCGGGAGGTGCAGCCGTTCAGCGCCGGCCACTTCGATGCCGACGTCGCGGTGGCATTCATCCGGTACCTCGTGGCGCAGGGCCTGGCCAGCCACGTGGAGCTGTGGAAGCCGAACCTCAGGATCACCTGGCCTGACTGGAACCGCGTCCCGCGGGACGCGCGGATCACCTTTCTGCGGGCCGCGATGAGCTCCGCCTCCGACATCCACGTCAACGGGCGTCTCGCGGCGAACAACCCCTTCTGGCGCCAGGTGCTCGGCCTCCGCCCGAACGTCGATCCCTGACTCCGGGCAGGATCGGCTCGCCGGAGCCGCCCCGGGGACCTGACCGGCTGCTATCGTTCGGAGCGGACCAGGACCGGCAGTGCCGCCGGGATGCAAGATCGGAGAGGGATGCCATGTTCGGCTGGCGCGCGCGGATCGGTTTCATCAGCCCCAATCCCGGCGGCCTGCCCGGCTCGCTCTTGGAGATGGAGCGGCTGGCGCCGGACGGTGTCGTCTTCGTGACCCGCTTCATCGATGGGCCGAAGTCGCTGGCCACTCCGGACCTGCTGGCCATCCTTCCCCAGATCGAGCCCCTGGCCAAGAGCCTGGTGAAGAAGGCGGACCTGGACATCATCCTGATGGCCGGCGCCCCGCTCGTCCTGGCCAACGGCCCCGACAAGATCGCGAAGCTCCTGACGGACGCGACTGGCCTGCCGGCCACGACCAACGTCGCCGGCCTGGTCAACGGCATGCGCCGCCTGGACATGAACAAGGTGGTCGTGATCACGCCCTACTACCCGCAGACCACCGTGGAGCTGGTCAAGAGCTACCTCCACGAGACGGGCTTCGAGATCGTGGCCATGGTCGGCGGCGAGGGCACCCTCGGGACCATGCACGTGCTCTCCCAGGAGAGCACCTACCGGTTGGCCAAGAAGGCCATGCTGGCGAACCCATCGGCCGACGGCATGCTCATCGTGGGCGGAGGCGCGCCGCTCTATGACGTGATCGAGATCCTCGAGACGGACACGGGCAAGCCGGTGGTTTCGAATAACTTTGCCTCGCTCTGGAACGCCCTGACCCTGGCCAATGTGCGAGAGCCGATCTACGGCTACGGCAAGCTGCTGACCTGCTTCTAGGCACTTGCTTCGAGCCCAAAGATCAGGTGTTGGCGAGCCTGATTCGCGTGTCCTTACCCGTGGACAGCGGGCATCGCGTCGTGTACATTCCGCGGTATCCTTGGCGGGTTACGCTCGCAGAGGCCTCGTTGGCGTTCAGCCAGAAGGTGATCGCCATCGTCACGCCGGGCATCATGACGGTCGACGTGAAGAAGGCGATGGACGTGAGTTTTCTCGGAAGCTCGAGGAGATCGGCTTCTACGAGAAGATCGGCAGCCACCTCCATCACCTGATCCGTTCTCGGA
>SHYV01000055.1 GCA_009692605.1 Myxococcales bacterium | reverse complement strand
CTACTACCAGCCGCGGCTGCAGATGCCGGAGCAGATCCTCCACGAGATCGAGGAGGCGCGGCGCAGGGTGGGGGTCGCGCAGTCGCTCGGGGCGGCTGCCGAGGCGCCGGCGATACCCCCGGAGCCGGTTCCGCTCGATGTGGTTCCGCCCGATGTGGTTCCGCTCGAGCCGGTGGCCTCAGAGGAGGGAGCGCCGCTTGATCCGGAAGCTCCGCCGGGCCCGGGCGCGCTGCCTGACCCCACGGCTCCGCCGGTCGAGGGTTTGCCTGCCCGGGCTGGGGGCCATTAGGCCGCCAATGTGATAGTGCCTCGGCGCCTTAATGCCCGCGTCTTCCGCCAACTCCCGCGCCCTTCGACCCGCGCTCCCTCGGCTGCTGGTCATGATGCCCGCGTTGAACGAAGCAGCGTCCATCGCTGCGGTGCTGGCGCGGGTGCCGAAGCACATCGACGGGGTTGGCAGCATTGAGGTTTTGGTCATCGACGACGGGTCGACGGACTCGACCGTGGAGCTCGCCAAGCAGGCGGGGGCGTCGGTGATCTCGCATGGGCGGAACCTCGGCGTAGGAGCCGCGCTGCAGACCGGCGTCGCCGAGGCGATTCGTCGCGGCGTATCGCTCGCCGTGAACATCGACTCGGACGGTCAATTCTCGCCGGAGGACATCGGTACGCTCGCGCGGCCCGTGCTCGATGGCACGGTTGACTTCGTGACGGCCTCCCGCTTCAAGGACCCTGCGCTGGTGCCGGACATGCCCCGCGTGAAGCGGTGGGGCAACTGGGGGATGTCTCGCATCGTCAGCGGGTTGGTGGGCCAGCACTTCGCGGACGTGAGCTGTGGCTTCCGGGCCTACAGCCGTGAGGCGCTCCTCCACCTCGTGCTTCTCGGCCAGTTCACGTATACGCAGGAGAGTTTCCTCGTCCTCTCCCGGCAGGGCTTGCGGATGCAGGAGATGCCGATGCGGGTGCGAGGAGTCCGCGAGCACGGTGAGAGCCGGGTCGCCTCCAACCTCTTCCGGTACGCCAAGCGTACGGTGGGGATCATGTTCAGCTTCATCCGTGACTACTCACCGGGTGTGCTGTTCAACAACGCTGCGTTCGCGTTCCTCGCGGCGTCGGCGGGGCTGGCGGCCTTCTTCCTCTGGCATCGGTTTGCCACAGGCGCCTTCAGTCCGCACATCTGGGCGGGTTTCGTCTCTGCGTTCCTGTTCGGGATGGCCGCCATCACCTTCGGCATCGGGCAGGTGGCCGAGATGACCGCGCGGTTGCGGAGCGTTCAGGAGCGCCAGCTCTACCTCATCCGGCGGTACCTGCCGCGCCTGGGAGAGGCCGATGGGCCGGTGTGGCCCGGACTCACCGGGGCGAGCCCACCCGAACCAACCCTGGACCCTGACGATGCGCATCGACGCTGAAACGCTCTCGGAGATGGGCGGGCTTCTCGCTGCGGAAGACCGCGATGAGATGGCAATACCGAGCTTTCTCCACAAGAACCCGGCGCTGCGATGGATGGCATGGCGGCGCGTGGAAGTGGTGGCCCAGCTTCTGGGAACGATCTGTCCGCAAGGTGGGCGGGTCCTCGACTACGGATGCGGCACGGGCGTGCTGTTCGAAGCCGCGTTGACCCGCGCAGATCAGGTTGTGGGGGTCGATCTGGTGCTCGCCGCAGCGCGGCTCTGGAAGGAGCGCCGGGGGCTCGATCGCGTGACGCTGCACTCTCCCGAGGACGCCGCAGCCGGCGTCGATTCCAACACGATTGACGTCGTCGTCGCCGCCGAGGTGCTGGAGCACATCGACGAGCCGGGCAGCACGCTCTCGTTCTTCCGGCGGGTGCTCAAGCCGGACGGCTCCCTGCTGGTCAGCCTGCCGACCGAGAACCGCGCCTACCGATTCGGCCGTCGGCTCGCCGGCTTTGATGGGCACTTTCACGTGCACAACGCGGCCGACCTCGACGCTACGATTCAGGCACACGGGTTTCACCGGGAGTCGCGCAGCTTCGTCCCGATGCCGGGGCCGCTGGCGATCTACATGGTCGCCCGGTACACGCCGATCCCGGGGAATGGGAGCGCATGACGGGGCGCCTGGGGGCGATTTGGCGGGCGATCTGGCGGGCGGTCCCCGCCGACATCCGCTTGTTGGCTTTCTTCCTACTTGCTTTGCTGCCTCTGCGGATCGCTGCAACGGCTAGCGTGCGCTGGATGTCGATCGACGGCGGGTACTACACCGAGGTCGCCCGGCATGTGAGAGACGGGTTGGGGCTGACCACGAACGTGTCGCTCTACCACATGGGGTACGAGTACTTCCCGCATCCTACCTCTGTGTATCCGCTCTGGCCCCTCTTGCTCGGGTACGCAGCGCGGGTTGGGGACCTGTACCAGCTCGCCCACTGGCTCCCACTGTTCTTCTACTTCACGGCGATCATCGCGGCGTTCGGCTTCGGTCGTCGTCTCTCCCCTGTCCAGCTGCTTCCGGTGCACGTTCCCGGGTTGCACGCCGGGCATGTCTTCGCGTCGATGCTCGCGTTTCAGCGCGAGTTCATCGTTTTCACCAGCATCCCTTACACCGAGGGGCTGGCTTGGACGCTGCTGTTCGGGTTGCTCTGGCGCCTCGCCGCTCAGGGGGGCGGACTTCAGTGGGGCTGGGCGCTTGAGATGGGCCTGTGGTTGGGGCTGGTCTACCTCGCACGGGCCCAGCTCGTCGTCGTGGCGATGGGCATGGCGCTCGCCTACGGGGTGCGGCTGCTGGTTGGGCCGAGCCGCGTCCGGGTGGCGCTGCATGGGGGGCTTGCGCTGTGTGTATTCGCGGTGTTTCTTGTGGGGTGGTGGGCCTACATCCGGGGGTTTGTGGCCGACGCCAAGCTCGCTTCGCTGCTGCGCTTCGACCAGAATCAGGCGAACACGCTGCTGTCTCCCATCGACATCATCGTGTCCTCGGAGAGCCCGCTTCACTTTGTCCTTGACCGGCTGAACGGCTTCCTCGTCGCGTGGAGCCTTGGGGGGAGCACAGCGTATTACCGAGCCTTCTACGCAGGTCCTTGGGCGCTGCCGCTGGCGCTGCTGCTCGCGGGGTACGCCGCGGTGCGCGCGCTTCGGTCGGAGGGGGGCGGCGCGGTCCGTCGCTGGGCGGCGGGCCTCCGGGAGCCCGAGGCGTTCGCGTGGATCGGCCTCGCCACTATCGGCCTTGGCGCGCTGCTCTCCGTTCACCTCGTACACAAGCACTACAACGGCACATGGTACTTCGCCAAGCGACAGGGGCTCACCAGTCTCCCCGCGTTCATCCTGCCGATGTGGTGGTTGCTTCGCGCGCCCATCCCCGCGGTCCGCACGCTGTCGATGGGGTTGGGGGTGCTGTTGTACGCCTCCTATTGTGTGAGCGGGCTCCACGAAGCGTGGGACGAGGCCGAGGATACCAAGTCCGATACACGGGGGGAAGACGAGTACGGCGGCCTCGTGGAGTGGCTGCACGCCCAGTCGGTCCCTACGGCCGGCACCCTTGCTGGTCCCGCGGCCGAGGCCGTCTCGCTGGTCGTCGTGATGGACTCTGCGGTGGTTCAACGCGTGTCTTACCGGACCCGCTCGGTGGGCTACCACTGGTTCGATGAGCACACCCCCTGGATGGATGTCCTGACGATGACCGACAGGCTCGGCGCTCGCTACGTGATCACCCGTGCGTCCGAGCGAGACTGGGCCTTTCATCAGGGGGCAGGAGACCGGCTTCACGTCGACTTCCGCCGCGTTCGCAACGCCCCCCCTGGGTTCACGATCCATGAGCGCGTGACACCCGAGGAGGGGGCTTGAACCCGGAGCCCGAGAGCGTCGCGGTGCTGCGCGCCCGACGCCTGCTGCTCGCGGTCCTCGTGGTCGCTATTGGGGTACCGCGGCTGATGGCTTCGGTATGCGTCACTGACTTCGGCGCGGACGGTGGCTACTACAGCGACATCGCCCAGAACGTGCGTGACGGTCTGGGCCTGTCCACAGATGTTTCGGTGTTTCACCAGGGGTTTCCGCACTTCCCCTACCCGACGCCGGTGTACCCGCTCTGGCCGCTGGTCTACGGGCTCGTCTCCCGGATCTTGCCCCTGAAGGTGGTCGGTGTTTGGCTGCCGACGTTGCTTTATTTTGTGGTCCTCCCTCTCGCCTACGCGGTGGGGAAGCGCCTGGGCCCTCGGCTCTGGCTGGATCGGTGGCTTGGCCCGCTCGGCTCGGCCATCCATGGCGGGCACGTGCTTGTGCTCGTCACCGCGCTGACGTCCGAGTTTTCGTCCGCGACCACTCGTCCGTACACCGAGGGGCTGGCCTTCACGCTCCTGTTCGGGCTCTGCGTTCGGTCGCCCGGGCTGTGGCGACGGCTCGGGCTCTTGGCGGGGCTAGAGCTCGGGGGGTGGCTTTTCGCCCTGTTCCTTACCCGGAGCCAGTTCGTCGTTGTCGCGCTCGCCGCGTTTTGCGCGGTGCCGTTGGCCCTGTGGTCGAGTCCGCGGCGCGCCGTCCCATTCCTGTTCGGGTTTACGCTGGTCGGTGCCGTCGGATGGGGCGTCTACGTTGGCTGGGTCGGCACTTTTCTTCCGGGGGCCTCGCTCGGCACCTACATCCGCTTCGATCTCGCGCGGGTGCCCAGCGCGCTCTCCGCGGTCCCGATCATGGTGGAGACGTCGTCCGCTGCAGAGCACGCCATGGGTCTGCTCGAGGGCTTTCCAGTCGCCTTCGGGCTCTATGACACGACCTCGACCTACTACCACCTGCATCACGCGTTCATCCTCGCGCTGCCGATCGCCACGTTTGCGCTTTTTGCGCGGTGGCGTCGCATGCCGGTGCTCCTCCGCTTCGCCGCCTCCCGCGACGGTCCGCACGCGGCGTTTTTCACTGCTGCGGCGATTGGCCTGACGCTCTCGCTGCACACGGTGCACAAGGTGTATGGATCGAGCTGGGTCTTCGGGAGCCGTCATGCCATACCGTCCTTGCTCCTTGTCGGGACCAGCATGCTCTTTCTGCTTCGGGCCCGGTCCCGCGCCGCCCCGGGTCTGGAGGTCCTGCGTCCGCTGGGCCTGGTCTTGCTGCTGGTGGCGACCTACGAGGGGTGGCGCGAGAACGTCACCTCCGCGAACAGCCAGTGCTTGAGCTTCACGCGGGCGCCGGGGATCTTGAGCTATCGGCCCCAGCTCCGCGGGTTTTTTCAAGGGGAGCAGAGCCGGCTCGGCTCGCTGACCGTGGCGGTGGAGAGGCCCGAGGCCCAGCGTCTGGCCTGGCGCACGCCCGGCGTGGGATTTCACTGGCTCTCGGAGACCACGACCGTGGACGACTTGCGGGTGATGGTCTCGGACCTCGGCGTGCAGTACGTGGTTGATTTTGACGACATTCGCTTCACGGCGTTCGCGCAAGATGAAGCCTTCGCAGCGTCCTTTGCCCTGATCACGACCTTCAAGGAGAGCAGCGCGGGCGAAAATGACGACGACGAGATCACTGACAGGGCGAAGTCGACCCGCGTCTACGGCCCGCGGTGTGGTGCGTTCTCGGCGCCGCCGGTGTCGTGCGTTCCGGGCGGCGGAGCCACGACCCTCGAGGCCGCGCCGTGAGCAGCCGCGTGTTCGGCTGGATCCGGTGGGCGCTCGCCGCTGCCATCCTCGGGTACAGCGCGTGGCAGCTCTCGACCGCGTGGGGCTCGCTTCAGGGTGCCGATCTGGTGGTCCGGCCCGGCCTCGTCATGGCCGCAGGTGGCCTCGGCGCGCTGGCGTTGGTTTGCCTCGCGCTGGTGTCGGCGGTGGGTGTGCGGGCCGCAGGCCTGCCGCCGGGCGGCGCGCCTCCGCGCTTTTGGACCCGCTGGCTCCGCGTGTGGTTTCAGGGGTACTTCTACAGGTACATTCCGGGGAAGCTCATTCTGGTGGTCGAACGCGTCCGGCTGGGAGAGCTGCTGGGCGTGCCGCGCGCGGCGAGCGTGATGCTCGTCGTCTGGGAGAGCTTGCTGCTCATGGCGGGCGCCGGGTTGTTGGGGGGCGGCGGCCTCCTGTTCTTGCCCTTGCGTGGGGATGAGCCGGTGTCGGGCGCGGCGGTGGCCAGCCTCGCGGGGGTGTCGCTGTGTGGCTCGATCCTGCTCTGGCCCGTGCTGCGGGTGCTGGCCGCGCGACTGCCGTCTCTGGCTGCACGACTCCCGGGCATGGTGCTGAACGTCGCTCCGGCCGCTCAGGTCGGCCTTGTGGGAGGGAACGCGCTGGCCTGGGGCCTGTTGGGGGCGTCGTTCGCCTTGTTCTGCACGGCGACCTGCCCGCCGGACGTGCAGCCTCCCGGTGTGGCGATGCTGGTCACCTGGTTCGTGGCTTCGTACGTCGGGGGGCAGTTGGCCAGCGTCGCGCCCGCGGGGCTCGGGATCCGGGAGGGCATGATCGTGGCGGGGTTGGCTGGTCAGGCGCCAGCGTCCGTCGCTCTGGCCTGGGCTCTGGGGCATCGGATGCTGCTCACCAGCGTGGAGCTGGTGCTGGTGGGCCTGGCCACGCAGATCAGCTTGCCGGCGGTGCGTCCGACGGGCGGGGCCTCCGTGCCTACTGTGGGACCGCCTTGACCTTGGCCTTGCCCTCTTCGATCAGGATGCGGAACTTGACGTTCTCCGTCTGGTAGGTGGACTTGATCAAACGCACCTGCTTGTGCAAGGCCTCGCGCACCGCCTCGAACGAGAGCTCCGTGGACTGGCCGCACGTTGCTCGGGCCTCCATGTACTTCTCGAAGACCATCTTGTAGGCTCGCTCCTCGCGCTCTGAGCGCTCTGAGCGTTGCCGGAGGACCGCTTGCTGCTCTGCGCTTAGTGCTTCGGGCACGGCCGGGGCGGAGGCGCTGGAGTTCACGGCTGCGCGGAACTTCATTTTCGGGTGAGTGCCCCGCTCGATTTGGACGAGGTTGCGCGTCCAGTACAGCTCCAGACTTTGAAACCTGGCCTTGAGCGACTGGTATTTGAACCGCTGCGTGGCCGCGGTCATCGTCTGCAGGGAGATATCCCGCATGATCCGCCGGATCTCCTCCCGGGCACGCAGCGGCTCGATCCGCTCGATGCCGGAGAAGAACTTCTCGTACTCGATCTTCAGCAGGAACATCTTCTGCTCTGCTTCGTCCATGTCGTTGCCGACAATGCGATCGACCTTCTCCTTGCGTGCCATGCGCGGTCCGCTCCGGGGGTTTCCCCCCAATAGCCCGTCTACATACCCGAGGCGCCGAAGCGCTTGGTCTGCGAGACGGGCTGGTCATGGATGATCGTCGTGAACTTCCACGCTTCGATCGTTTTCCCGATGCAGCTCTCAAGCTGGCTGTCCTTGCGGCCCTCGGGGGTCACGGCGACTTCAGCGGTCGAACCGTTCTTCCTCACAATGAAATCGACCTTCCACGCCCCCGCGAGGCCCTCATTCAGCTTGAGCCGGGCTTCGTAGCAGGCGCGGACCTGTGGCTGGTAGCGGCTCATGACCTCCTTGATCATGGCGAAGATCTCGTCGTCATCGGAGAGCGCCTGGGCCTTGCTGCGCGTAAGGCTGACGTCTGCGACCTCCACGTCGCCGCCCAGCGTCGGGGCAATGGTCAGCTCGACCTCGGCTGGGGGCGTGGCGCCCCGACGCGGCCCGCCGGACTGTACGCTCGCGACCGGGGTCGGGGCCGCCTTGGGTGCGGAGATCGGCGGGTAGGCCAGTTGGTCCCCAAGCGCCTTTGGAGGCGCGGTGCCCTGCGGATCTGTGCTTCTGGCGAGGGCCGCAGCAGGGGTTGCCTCGGTCGGGGACACAGGCCCACCTGACTCTGGCTTGCTCGGTGCGGAGCTGGGCTCCGGGTCGGCAGCAAGGGCCGAGGCCTCTTGGAGCGCGGGGAGGTACAGGTCGTCCGGCAGCTCGTAGGTGAGCGCCGCATGCTGCTGCTGTGTGGTCCAGACCCCGTACCCGCCGAGCGCTCCGAGCAGCAGCATGAAGATCACGCCCTGCACCTTCCTCCGATCGCGAACCTGCTTCGCCTTTCCGATCGCCTCGTCCTCGAGCTTCTTTCGGACAAGCAGGCTCGGGTCGGTGGGCGCCTCTTCCCCGGGGATCTCAAGGAGGCAGTGCGGACAGTTGCCGCCGAACTGGATCAGGTCGTCCGGAGTCTTGCCCTTGCAGAAGGGACAGATAGCGGACGGGGCGATGGCGGGCTTGTTGGTCACGGGAGGCGCAAGGTAGCCGGAGGGTGGGGTAGGCGGCAAGTCAGGATGTGTTGGTGCTGCGCTGACTGGGGGCGGTCAGTCATGGGCCTGCGACCTTCGGTCCAGTCCATTCAGACATGCCCCCCAGAACGTTGCAGATGTCAGATGCGCCGATGCTCGTCAGGAACTCGGCGGCTGCGGCGCTTCGCCCGCCCCCCTGACAGACGAAGATGACGTGGGTCGTCTGCTTCAACTCGGCGTAGCGGTGCGGGAGCTCGTCGACCGGGATCAGCCGCGCGAGCGGCGAATGTTCCCGCTCCCACTCTGCCTTCGTCCGCACGTCGACGAGGATGTAGGGCGTGTCCGCCTCTTGCAGCAGGCGGAGGGCTTCGGCCGACTCGACGTCGCGAACGGCTGATGGCCCCCGGCCCGGGTCCCGCAGCGTCGACGACGAGGCTTGGGCGGCGGCCGGCTGCACCCTGACCGGCACCGACTTTCCTTCGGCCTGAGCGAGCGTCGCCAACAGCTCCTCTACGTCTGGGAAGCCACGCTGGGAGTACAAGACGTTCCCGTCTTTCCCGACCACAACCGTGGTGTCCTTGCAGATGGGGCGGATACGGCCGGAAGCGCGAAAACCGCGCGCGGCGAAGGCGAACGGATCGTAGAGCAAAAAGAACTGGATCCCCATCTTGGCGTGGAATTCTCGCAGCTTGTCGGTGCGGGCGGTGTGAACGCCGAATATTCCGCACTCAAGCTCCTCAAAGCGCGCCTGTTGAGCCTGCATCGCCTTGAGGAAGGTCTCCGTCGCGTTGTCGTCCATGCGCCGGAAGAAGATCAGCACCACGTTCAGGTGGCCCTTGAAGTCGGCGAGCTTGATCCACGTCCCTTCGTCTGCGGTCAGCGAAAGCGGGGTTGCCGGTCTTCCAGCCGGGAGCGGCTTCCAATTGAACAAGTCTGCGATCATGGGGACTCCGGGCCCGGGGTTTATCCTGCCGACTTACCCTCGTCCTTCATCCCGACGCCGCAGCGCCTCAAGGAGCAGGTAATCCGAGGATCGGGCGAGGTTATTCTTGCCATCGTCAACGAAGCGTGCCTCAAATCGCCCTTCGTCGAGGCCGACCATCGCGTAGAAGGCGTCCTCGGCGGTGCGGGTGCCGTAGTGCGCGGCCACGATCTGGCCTTCTCGCACCTGAACCATGCCGGTCTCGATCGGGCCCTTGATGGCGACCCTCGCCGTCCGACCCCCGAGCGTGAGCGTCTGGAGCAGCTCCTGAAGCGGCAGGTCGGCCAGCCGGCCGCTGATCATCTCATCTTCGCTGGCTCGCCGGCCAATGGCCCGGCGCACGCGCGCCACGATCACGTCCACGTTGGTCGGCAGCTCGATTACATCTTCCGCCCCCATCTCCAGCGCACGGGTCACGTCCGCAGGGTCCGCACCCTCGGCGGTGAGGAGCACCGGGATGCCCCGAGTAGACACACCCCGCCGCAATTCGACGATGAGGCTGATGCCATCTCGGCGGCCCATCCGGAGTCCGGCCAGCACCGCGGCGGGCGCGAGCGCACGCGCGCAGGCGAGGGCTTCCTCGCCATCGGCGGCGATCGACACCTCGAACCCGGCTCGCGCCAGCCGGTCGGCCACTGCCGTGACGAGCGCATCGTCGGGGCCAGCCAATACGATGCTCTGGCTCGCTCCCTCGCCGGCCGCGACCAAGTGGCGTAGCCCTTTTCGGCGCCACACATCTGCCAGCGCGTTGAGGGTCGCAGCGTCGTGCCGGGCCGCCTCGGCGCCCAGCGCCTCGACGGGGTCCTGCCCGTCGCGGAGCGTGGTGCGGGCCACGGCGCGGGCTGTATAGAGCACCTCGACCGCCGGGTTGTCGGTTGGACCTTCTTCGCCGGACACCCGCCGCTCAAGCGCCGCGTACAGCGCCGGCAGATCCCAGGGCGGGCTGAACGGGGCCAGCAGCGCGACCGGCAGGGCGAACCGGCGACCGTCTAGGCTGAGGCCATCCAGAAAGGACAGCGAGAGCTCATCCAGATCGGCGAAGAGCGCGGCGATGGTCACCCCGTCTCGCAATTCCGACGCCAGCCCGAGCTGTCCCGCGAGATCCCTCGTCAGCCGGACCGTCCTGCGCACGCGGTTGCGAGCCTCCTGAGGGGCGTCCCGGCGGGACAGCAAGAGGAACTCTGTGATGCCCAGCAGAAAGTCTCGCGCCTGGCCGAACGGCACAGTCGACTGGCGCGCGGCGCCGAACCCGTCGACTTGAGCGATTTGCACGCTGGGACGCAGGCGCTTCCATGCCGGAACGTAGGCGTCCACCGCGTGGGCCACGGCACGACGAAAGAAGATCCGGTCTGCCTGGTTAGCTTCGATGAACGCCGAGACCTGATCCGGGTCCGAGACGATCTCGACGCCGCTCTGCTCGCAGGCCTCAAGCGCCCGCAGCGCGTCCGCCCGCGCTGTGTCCGGCTCGAATACCAACGTCGCGCCGTTCGGCGCCGGCGACTGCAGCTCGTCCAGCCCATCGCGGGTGGTGGTGGGCAGGTCGGTCGCCGGGAGCAGGCGCTCCACCAGCGCCCGGAGTGGGCCGCGTGGCGCGACGAACAGGCGCAGCCGTGCGGCGCGCGCTGCGGTCTGCACCGCGCGCAATGAGGGGATGTCGGTGGGGTCGGCGACCATCACCGAGAGCACCTTCTTTTCGCTGTCGAACGAAGCGGGCACGAGGAGCCGGTCACGGATGAGGCCCGGCGGCAACATGCCCAGCACGTCAGCGGGGATCTGCATGCGCTCAAGCCGCTCGGCCGGCACCATGTTGAGCCGAAATTGGTGCGCCAGCGCCCGGGCGAGCGCCTCGTCGTCGATGACGCCAATCTCGATCGCGACCTCACCGAAGCGAGCGCGGCGCCCTTCGCGAAGCCGCGCCAAAACGCGCTCCACGCCCTCGGCGGACATGAGCCCGAGAGACAGGCAAACCTCGCCGAGCGGCGTATGGCTCATGCGACGATGCGGGGGAGAGGGGTCACCGCTCAGGGTTATCAAGAAACCGGGACTGCGGTTTCGGATTAGCGCTGCGCGGTGCACAAGCTCCTCGCTGGGATTCGCGATTTCCACCACCGGGTTCGTCCGGCTTACCTTGAACGCTTCGCTCACTTGGCGCTAGGCCAGTCCCCGGACTGCCTGTTCATTGCGTGCGCCGACAGTCGCGTTGTCCCCAACCTGTTTGCGTCCACGGATCCCGGTGACCTGTTCGTGCTGCGGAACGTGGGAAACATGGTGCCGCCGTGTGGCTCCAACGGGGCGATCGACGACTCGGCCGGGGCGGCGATCGAGTTCGCCACGATCTCCCTTGGTGTGCGGGACATCGTGGTCTGCGGGCACTCCGAGTGCGGGGCGATGCGCGCGGTGCTCGACACCGCGCGGCCGGCTGGTGCGCCGAGCCTCGACCGATGGCTGGAATACACCGCCCCATCGCTGTCCCGGCTGGAGGGGGAGCCCCGGTTGGGCCCTTCGCTGCCGGCGCTCGACCGGCTTTCGCTCGCTCATGTCCTCCAGCAGGTGGACCACCTCCGGTCCTACCCGGCGGTCGCCCAGCGACTCGAGGAAGGCCGCCTGCGCCTTCATGCATGGTGGTTTGACCTCGCCAACGCCCAGGTGCTTGTCTTCGACTCGGCCTCGGGCGATTTCGTTCCGCTGGCCGAACTATAGTGCCGATACGAGGGCGCACCGTGTCGAAGCTCGACGAAGCACCAGAGGACATCGCCGAATCCCAGCACCTCAAGACCACGATCTGGGCGTTGCGGAGCCAGTTGGAGCTGCTCGGGGCCGAGCATCATGCCGCCGTTCAGGCCATCCGGGATGACTACGAGCTTCAGCTCGATGGGCTCCGGTCGGCGGTCAGGGCGATGCGCGCTGAGCTCGAGCAGGCGGACCACCGCGCGCAGGCGGTCCACGCCGAGGCCACGGCCTCGGCGGAGCTCTCCCTCCACCAACTGCGCGGCGCTGTGGTGGCGATGCGTGTAGAAGCCGAGCGCGCCCGCGGCGAGGGGGAAGCAGGCCTTCAGGCAGCATTCCGGTCGGCTCGTGACGAGATTATCCAACTGCAAGGCACCATCCTCGTCCTGCGCGGGCGACTGGAGGAGACGCATGGCTGCCCCAGCCCCGCGTGAGAGTGGCAGGCGCAAGGGCGTCAAGACCGACTATCGCCGGAAGTTTGATGTCCTCTTCAGCACGATGCGCCGCGTGGCCGGCCGGGATTCGCTTGACGAGATCTTCGACTCGCTGGTGGAGCTGACCTCAGATCAGGTCGGCTGTGAGCGGTCCAGCATTCTCTTGAACGATGTGGAGAGCGGCGAGCTTTTTTCCCGCGCGGCTCAGGGTCTGGTCCGGCGTGAGCTGCGCTTCGGGAACACCGAGGGGATCGCCGGGCGGACGTTCACGAGCGGCGAGAGCGTCGTGGTGCAAGACGCTTACTCGGACCCGCAGTTCAACAAGGCGATGGATCAGGCCACCGGCTTCGTTACGCGCAGCCTGCTGTGCGTGCCTCTGCGAACGGTGAAGGGGGAGATCGTCGGTGTGGTCCAGTGCCTGAACAAGATCGACGGGCACTTCACCGAGCAGGATCAGGTCCTGTTGGACGAGATCAGCGTCGCTGCGGTCCCCGCGCTGGTCGGCTCGCAGTTCGCCGAGCGGATGGCCCGCGTCCGCGCTCAGGAGCTGGATTTTCTAAACATCGTCGCGGACATCACCTCCGAGCTCGACCTCGGCGCGCTCCTGCAGCGTGTCATGGGGGAGGCCACGCGGATGCTCTGCGCCGAGCGGTCCACGCTCTTCCTCAACGACGATCAGTCCGGCACGCTCTTTTCGCGCGTCGCGCAGGGAGCGAGGCTCGGCGAGATTCGGCTCCCCAATACGGCGGGCATCGCGGGCGCCGTCTTCACGAGCGGTCGGACGATCAACATCCCCCATGCGTACGCGGATCTCCGGTTCAACCCGAGCTTCGACAGGCAGACGGGCTTCTTCACCCGTTCGATCCTGTGCACGCCGGTCGTCAACAAGCTCGGCAGGACCATCGGCGTGACGCAGGTGCTCAACAAGCGGTCGGGTCCGTTCACGCCGCAGGACGAGTCCCGACTCAAGGCGTTCACCGGTCAGGTGGCGATCGCGCTCGAGAACGCCAAGCTGTTCGACGACGTCCAGAAGATGAAGAACTACAACGACAGCATGCTGCAGAGCATGTCCAACGGGGTCATCACGCTGGATACGGCGGGTCGCATCGTCACGTGCAACGCGTCGGGCTGCCGGATCCTCAAGTTGCCGATGGGGGACATCATCGGCCACGAAGCCGGAGAGATCTTCGTCGGAAAGGACAGGTGGGTGATGGACCGGATCGCGCATGTCACGGCAACTCAGGAGGTGGCGGTAGCGATGGACGCCGAGCTTGACTTCGCGGGCGCGCTGGTCTCGGCGAACCTCACCGTGCTTCCCCTGAAGGCTGGCGACGACAAGAGCCTCGGCACGATGCTGATGCTCGAGGACATCTCGACCGAGAAGCGCGTCAGAGCCACCATGTCCCGCTACATGGACCCGGCGATCGCGGCCCAGATGCTGGAGCGGGGCACCGAGCTGCTCGGGGGCGCCAGCACACGGGCCACCGTGCTCTTCTCGGACATTCGCGGCTTCACTACGCTCGCCGAGGAGATGGGTGCGCAGGGAACTGTCGCGTTCCTGAACGAGTATTTCACGATCATGGTCGAGTGCATCACCGTCGAGGGCGGGATGTTGGACAAGTTCATCGGCGACGCGATCATGGCCGCGTTCGGGCTGCCCCTCGCGCATGACGACGACGAGGATCGTGCGGTGCGCGCGGCGATCGAGATGATCCGCGGCTGCCGAAGGTACAGCGAAGACCGGGTGAGGCGCGGGTTGCAGCCGGTCGCCATGGGCATCGGACTCAACACCGGCATGGTGGTCTCCGGCAACATCGGCTCGGCCCGGCGTATGGACTACACCATCATCGGCGACGGGGTGAATCTCGCGTCACGTCTGGAGAGCGCCTGCAAGGCCTATGCGGCCGAGCTGCTCATCAGCGAAGGCACGTTTCGGCGGCTCCGCGACACCTACCGGGTCAGAGAGATCGACTTCGTGGTGGTGAAGGGCAAGACCGAGCCGGTGGGGGTCTACGAGGTGCTCGACTACCACACCGACGACAGCTTCCCCAACATGCGCGAGGTGCTGCTGCACTTCGCCGAGGGGGTCAGGCGCTATCGGGCCGGGGAGTTCAAGGTCGCGATTGGGCACTTCGAGAGCGCGCTGGATCGCAATCCGGGGGACAGGCTCTCGGGCATTTATATCGAGCGCTGCCGGGCGCTTCTCGATGCGCCGCCTCCGGTGGGATGGACCGGTGTTTGGGTGATGAAGGAGAAGTAGCCGGCTAGATTTCTAGCAGGATGCGCTCGGGGTCCTCGATGCACTCCTTGATTCGGACGAGCGTGAGCACGGCTTCTCGACCGTCCAGCAATCGGTGGTCGTACGAGAGCGCCACGTACATCATCGGCCGAATCACGATCTCATCGGTTCCGTCGGGCTTCTGGACGACCACCGCGCGTTTTTGGATGGCGTGCATCCCCAGGATCGCGACCTGTGGGCTGTTCAGGATCGGCGTCGACATCATCGACCCGAAGGTGCCGCCGTTGGAGATGGTGAACGTCCCGCCCTGCAGATCGTCGACGGTGAGCGTGCCGTCTCGCGCTCGCTGCCCGAACTGCGCGATGGCCTGTTCGGTCCCGGCGAAGCTGAGCTGGTCCGCGTATCGGATCACCGGCACCACCAGCCCACGTGGGGCCGACACGGCGACCCCGATGTGCCAGTACCGCTTGTAGACGATGTCGGTGCCGCGAATCTCGGCATTGGCCGATGGGAACGCCTTCAGTGCGTCGATTGCGGCCTTAACAAAAAAGCTCATAAAGCCGAGCTTTATGCCGTATTTTTTAGAAAACCGCTCCTGATGGCGTTCACGAAGCGCCATCACCGCGCTCATGTCGATCTCGTTGAATGTGGTCAGGATGGCCGCGGTGGATTGGGCCTGGAGCAGGCGCTCGGCGATGCGGCGGCGCAGCGTGGTCATCGGCACGATCTCGACGGGCTCGGCGCCCGGGGCGACGCTCGGTGCCATGACGGGTGCCATGACGGGTGCGACGCTCGGTGCCATGACGGGTGCCATGACGGGTGCGACGCTCGGTGTCATGACGGGTGCGGCGTGAGCGGCCAGCAACCCGGAGTCGAGGATCTGGTGTTTTTTGTCGACGTCCATCGTGGCGACCTCCGCCTCGGTGTACCCCAGAGCCACCAGCCGCTCGGTCCCACTGCGGGGCTGGCGCCGCGGCTTGCCATCGTCAGATGGGCGGGCGCCGAACAAGCTCGCGCTGGCCCGGGTCTCGTTGACGTCGGCTTGCGTGATCCGGCCGCCTTTTCCGCTACCGTGGACCGTCGAAGCGTTCAGCCCAGCTTCGTGCAACGCCTGGCGCACGGCGGGGCCGGCGGGGCTGTGGGCGTCTGCGCCCCGCGCCGCGGCGGGTCCTGCGTTGGGTCCGGGCCGCGCTTCGTCACCCACCTTGATGCGCCCAATCACCGTGCCGATCGCCACCTCCACGCCCTCAGCTACGAGCAGCTCGGCGATCACGCCCTCTACCGGCGACGGCAGCTCCGCCGTCGCCTTGTCGCTGTCCACCGAGACGAGGGGTTCGTCGACGCGGACGCCGTCGCCCACCTGCTTCAGCCAGCGGGCGATGACCGCGGAGGTCACGGACTCGCCCATCGAGGGGATCACAAGGTCGATCAACGGCATGATGGGCTCCGGGGTGCGGGTCCTAACGCGGCCGACCGGCACGGTCCCCCAGCCACCAGGCCAGGGAGACCGCGTCGCGCGCAGTGAGTCGGGCGCGGTCCCAGGGGCGGAGCCAGGCCGGCGAGATGACGGGGTGAGGGATCGGGTCAAATCCGTGGACGCGCGCGATGCGCAGCGCGCGGGCCATGTGGAACGGCTCGGTGACCACGTAGACGCACGGCCCTGGGCAGAGTCCCCGGCTGAATGCGAAATTGCCTTCGGTATTTCGTGATTTCTCCTCCATGCGGATGGCATGCTCGGGCACGCCATGGTCGCGTAGGATGGCGGCGGCGACGATCGCCTCCCCGGGAGGCTGCTCGTGTGATGCGCCGGTGGTCACGATGATCGGGGCCACTCCGGTGTGGAATAACGTGGCGCCCGCTTCTGCTCGCGCCCGGAGGGAGCCGGACGCAACACCACCGGGAAGGAGCCTGCAGCCGAGGATGACGATGGCGTCAGCATTTAGGCCCTGGTCGGCCGATAGGCGGCTCCCGGCGCGAACCTCGGCCATCGCGGCGGGGAGGTGGCGCGCGAAGCGGAAGAAGAGGTCGGGGTCCCAACGGTGCACGCGCGACAGATAGCCGAAATCACGGTCGACCGGTCCTCCCCGGGCGCAGCGGTCCCTCCCGGGGTATCGCCCTGTTCATGATCATCTCGGTGAGCGGGCTTAGCAAGACCTACCGGGTCCCCATCAAGGGAGAGGGGCTGGCCGGCTCGTTCAGGTCATTGTGGAACCGGCAATATCGGGATGTAGAGGCGGTCAAGGAGATCTCGTTTGCGATTCAGGGCGGCGAGCGTGTCGGCTTCCTCGGCCCCAACGGCGCCGGGAAGACCACCACGCTGAAGATGCTCTCCGGGTTGCTGTTCCCCACCGCGGGCACGGTGAGCGTCGGCGGGTTCCGTCCGCAGGACCGGGCGGTCGCTTTTCTCGGGGGCATCACGCTGGTGATGGGCCAGAAGCAGCAGCTGCTCTGGGACCTGCCCCCGCAGGAGTCCTTCGCTTTGAATCGTGCGATGTACGGCGTTCCTCAGGCTGAGTATCGGCGCACGCTCGACCAGTTGGTCGCCATGCTTCGGATCGAGCCGATCTTGCAGAAGCCGGTCCGCAACCTCTCGCTCGGTGAACGGATGAAGTGCGAGCTGGTCGCCGCCCTCCTTCATCGGCCGCGGGTGCTTTTCCTCGACGAGCCCACGATCGGGCTGGACGTTGAGATGCAAGGGCAGGTCCGACGGTTCATTCAGGAGTACAACCGCGACACCGGCGCCACTGTCATCCTGACCAGCCACTACATGCAGGACATCGCGGCGTTGACCCCGCGGCTCCTCGTCATCGACAAGGGCTCGCTCCGCTACGACGGCGGGCTGGCCGCCCTCGCCGAGCGTGTCGCCCCCGAGCGACGCATCGTCGTGAAAGGCGGCCCAGCGGAGCTGTCGCAGCTTGGATTCGTGGTGGTCGGCGGTGACCACGTCGCGACCGTCACACCGGAGCAGACCAACCAGCGACTCGCGGCGGTGCTGGGTCGGTGGCCCATGGTCGAGATCGCGGTGGAGAGCCCCCCGCTCGAGGAAGTGATGGCCCGGTACTTCAAGGAGGGGACGACGTGACTTCGGGTGCTTCGACGCGCGGGGAGTGGGCGATCCTGTGGCGGGCGATCCCGACGCTTTGGCGCGTGGCGGTCGCGGGGATCGTCGCGTACCGGGCGGAGATGGTGATCTGGATCCTGTCGGCGACCCTGCCGCTGGTGATGCTCGCGCTGTGGGATGCGGCGTCCGCTGCGGGGCCGCTGTCGGGCTTCGGACAGGCCGAGTTCGCGCGCTACTTTGCGATCACCATGGTGGTGCGCCAGCTGACGGGCAGTTGGGTGGTCTGGGAGCTGAACCAAGCGGTGCGGAGCGGGTCGCTGTCCCCCCAGCTGCTGCGGCCGGTGCACCCTCTCGTCTACAACTTTTTCGAGACCCTCGCCGCGATCCCGTGGCGACTTGTCGTCCTCGTTCCTCTGCTTGGAGCGCTCGTGGCGTGGCGTCCCGAGATTCTCATCGTCGCCGACGGCTGGTTCGTCCCCGAGGGCTGGCGGATGGCGCTGTTCCTGCCGAGCGTCGCCCTGGCCTTCGCCGTGGCGTGGCTGGTGCAGGCCCTCTTCGGCATGCTCGCGTTCTGGTTCGAAGAAGCCGTTGGCGTCTTCTCGGTGCATTTCGCGATCTGGTCGTTTTTCTCGGGGTACATCGTGCCGATGGCGCTGTTGCCCCCCGCGGTCGCCGGCGCGGCGCGATGGTTGCCCTTCTACGCCAGTCTGGGTGTGCCGGTGGACGTGCTGCTGGGTACGGCGGGCCCGGTAGAGGTGTGGGCCCAGTTGGGGTGGGTGGTTGCGCTGGCGGTGGTCGGGCGGGTGATGTGGGCGCGTGGGATTCGTCGGTACGGGGCGGTGGGGGCGTGAGCGGCGAGACCGTTCACGGCGCGGCTTGGGGGCGGCTCCCGGGGGTGCTCGGGGCGCTCGCGCGGGTCGCCGTCATGAACGCGGTGCAGTACCGCGTGAGCTTTTTGGTCGACTTTTTCGTGGGTTCCTGCAACGTCGTCGCCATCCTTCTGCCGCTGATGGTGGTTTTTGACCGGACTGGGTCGGTCGCCGGGTGGACGTGGCATCAGAGCTTGTTGGTGACTGGCTTCTTTTTGTTCATGAACGCCGTCATGGGTGGGCTGGTCGAGCCGAACCTCGGCGCGGTGGTGGAGGGGATCCGGGAAGGGCAGATGGACTACATCCTGCTCAAGCCTGTTGATGCCCAGCTCGTCGCGTCGGTGCAGCGGATCGCGCCGGCGAGGGCCTGGGACGCCGTCGCAGCAGTGGGCGTCATCGGCTGGGGCCTGTCGGGAACCGGATGGCCCGGCTTCGGTGCGGTCGCGGTGGCTGGCGCTCTCGTCGTCACCGGGGTGGTGGCGATGTACAGTCTGTGGTTGCTGGTCATCTGCCTCTCGTTCTGGTTCGTGCGCGTCGACAACCTGCGGTACCTGCTGGGCGCGGTCGCCGACGCCGGGCGTTGGCCGGTCGACATTTACAGCGGCGCTGCGCGCGTCTTCCTGACCGTCGTCGTCCCGGTTGCCCTTGCCAGCTCCTGGCCGGCCATGGCGTTGCTGGGCCGGCTGGACGGTGCGCTGGTGATCCAGGCGGTCGTGGTGTCGTTCGGCGGGTTCGCCCTTGCCCGATGGGCGTGGAAACAAGCGCTCCAAAGCTACACGTCTGCCAGCAGCTGATCCGATATACTCCCGCTTCTCCGGCACCGCCGCCCGAGCCGAACCCCTGAATTCCCGCCGCACCCCCTACCCGAGTCCCCATGGCGAACCCATCGTCCACTCCTGAAACGTCCGATCACCAGCCGCCTGCCGGGCTTCCCGACCTGACGGTGCTCCCGCCGGCGGAGCGTGAGGCGGCGTGGCGCAAGTACTATTTTCAGGGCACCCACATCCCGCAGTTGACCACGCGCGCCGTGGTCATGGGTGGGGTCATCGGGATGCTGATGGCGTTCTCGAACCTGTACACGACGCTGAAGCTCGGGTGGGCCTTCGGGGTGGCGATCACCGCGTCGGTGCTGTCCTACAGCATCTGGTCGAGCTTCATGAGCCTGGGCATCGTGAAGAACAGGATGACGATCCTGGAGAACAACTGCATGGCCTCGACGGCCTCGGCGGCCGGCTACTCGACGGGCGGCACGCTGGCGACAGCCGCTGGCGCCATGTTGCTGATCACCGGCGACAACGAGCGTCTGGGGTGGGTAGCGACCACCGGCTGGGTGTTCTTCGTGGCGCTGCTTGGCGTTTTCCTCGCCATTCCGATGAAGCGCCAGATGATCAATGTGGATCAGCTGCCGTTCCCGTCCGGCATCGCTGCTGCGGCTACGCTGCGCAGCCTCTACGCCGAGGGCGAAGAGGCGGTCAAGAAGGCTCGCGCGCTCATCGACGCGCTGGTCGTCGGCGGGGTCTGGGGCGTGCTCCGGTCGTTTGCGGTCATCCCTGACAGCATCCCGTTCGCCGGCTCACTCGCGATCGGCCCCTCGTCGAAGTTGGCCAGCCTGAAGGCGTGCGGCGTGGCGTTCGAGCCGAGCCTGCTCATGACCGCGGCCGGCATGATCATGGGCTTGCGTGTCTGCGTCACCATGCTGCTCGCAGCGATCCTGAACTGGTTCGTGCTCACCCCGCTTGTCCTGCACATGCCGAACTGGGTGGACGTGAGCCCGGTCTGCGTCGGAGACTTGCAGCAGTGCAAGACCTATATCGGCGAGATGGAGGCCACGCTCGGCGCCGATGGTGAGCCCTTGTCCGTGAAGGTGACCCGGTGGAGCCTCTGGCTCGGCACCTCCATCCTTGTCACATCGGGGCTCACCAGCTTCGCGATGGGCTGGCGTACGATCGTGAGCGCGTTCTCGTCGATGGGCAAGAAGGCCGACCCGAATGCCGCGGGGGGTGTCGACAACAGCGACATCGAAGTGCCGAACATGTGGATGCTCTACGGTCTGGTCCCGATCACGCTCGGCTTGGTCGGCGTCTGCTACTTCTCGTTCCAGATCGCGCCTTGGCTTGGCGTCTTCTCGGTCGCCATGAGCTTCGCCCTGTCCCTTGTCGCGGCCCGCGCGACCGGGGAGACCGACACCACGCCCATCGGGGCGATGGGCAAGGTCACGCAGCTCACCTACGCGATCCTCTCGCCGGCGAACGTCACGGTGAACCTCATGACCGCCGGCATCACCGCTGGGGCGGCAGGCTCCTCTGCCGACCTCCTTACGGACCTGAAGAGCGGCTACCTGCTGGGCGCGAACCCTCGCCAGCAGTTCATCGCGCAGTTCGTCGGGGTCTTCTTCGGGACCCTCGCCGTCATCCCGGCCTGGTACCTGCTGGTCCCCGATCAGGCGGCGCTCATCGCGTTCAACCCCCCCGCGACGAACATGTGGCACGCGGTCGCGCAGGCGCTCTCGGTCGGCCTGAAGGTGATCCCGACCAGCGCGCGGTATGCGATGGTGATCGGCGCCTTGGTCGGCATCGCCTTGCCGCTCATCGAGAAGGCCTTCCCGAAGGCGCGGCGCTTCTTGCCGAGCTCGATGGGGCTTGGCCTCGCGTTTGTCGTGTCCTTCCAGAACTCGCTGTCGTTCTTCATCGGCGCGCTCATCGCCAGTCGCTGGGAGGCCCGGAACAAGGCATCGGCCGATGCCTACGTGGTGCCGGTGGCGTCCGGGGTCATCGCGGGTGAGTCGCTGGCGGCGGCTGGGTTCGCGGTGGGCGTCGCGCTGCTCGACATCCTCCACGACAAGCTGTATTTCGCGTACCACATGGCTTTCTAAGCCTACTTGTAGTCCTTTACGTCGAGACCGAACGCCTTCATGCGGGTGTACAGGGTGCGCCGGGTGATCCCGGCCATCTCGGCGGTCTCGATCAGCTTCCCGTGGTTCCGCCCCAGCAGCTTGTGCAGGTATGCTCGCTCGATCTGGCTTAGGTAGCGCTCGGTGAGCTGAGGCAGGGGGATGGTGTCATCGATGTACAGGCCAGTCGGGGTCATCGGGTCGCTGGACGACGCGAGCTCGCGCGGAAGTTGGTCCGCTGTGAGGGGGGAGCCGTTGCAGAGGATCACCCAGCGCTCGCACATCGCGCGCAGCTGCCGGACGTTCCCAGGCCACCGGTACGCGAGGATCCGTTCGAGGGACTCGTGGGTGACGGGCGGGATCGGCAGCTCGTACTCCTCTGCGGCATCCTGGAGAAAGTGACGAAGCAAGAGGGGGATGTCCTCGGCACGGTCACGAAGCGGCGGTAGGATGATCGGGAAGACGTTGAGCCGGTAGTAGAGGTCTTCGCGGAAGCGGCCGTCTTTGGTGGCTTGCTCCAGAGCGACGTTGGTCGCCGCGATGATCCGGACGTCCACCTTGACGGACTCGGTGCCCCCGACGCGCCGGAAGGTCATGTCTTCGAGCACGCGCAGCAGGTTGACCTGGACGGAGAGCGAGGTCTCTCCCAGCTCGTCAAGGAAAAGCGAGCCGCCGTCAGCCATCTCAAAGACACCCATGCGGCGCCCGAGCGCGCCGGTGAAGCTGCCCTTCTCGTGTCCGAACAGCTCGCTCTCCAGCAGCGTCTCGGTGAACGCGCCGCAGTTCACGCCGATGAGCGGCTTTTCGCGGCGCCGGCTTCGCTCGTGGATCGCCCGCGCCACCAGCTCCTTCCCGGTCCCGGTCTCGCCGCGGATCAGCACCGTGGCGTCGGTGCCGGCCACAGCGCGGATGGCATCGAACACCCGCATCATCTTCGGCGACTGGGACAGCAGCTGGGTGAAGCCGTAGCGATCCTTCGCCGTGGCCCTCGCGGTGGCGAGTTGGCGCATGGCGCGCGCCTCGGACAGCGCGCGCACCACCTTCTCTGAGAGGAGCCCCGGCGAGATCGGTCGCCCGATGTAGTCAGCGGCGCCAGCGCGGAGCGCCTGCACGGCCCCTTCTACCGTGGCGGTGCCGGCGAGGGCGATGACGGGCAACGTCCGGTTTCGCGAACGCAGCGCCTCCACCATCCGCAGGCCCGGCAGGTCCACGGTGTCGAGCGCGGCGACTACGACGTCGGGGAGCACCTGTTGGGCGAGGGCCAGTCCCTCCTGCGCGTTTGCGCAATGGAGGACCGCGCGCCCCTCAAGTTGGAGCGCCACCCGGGTGATTCGGCCCGCGGGATCGCTCGGGTCGATCACCAGGATGGTCTCGCGCTCGGCCATGGAGCTCGGCTATCAAGAAACGCCGTCCGCGTTCGCCTCCTCTGCGTTTTGAGCTAGACTCCCCGGATGGCGAAGTACGGTCGAATCCTTGGTGGCCTCGCGGCGGTGGGCGGGGGAGTCTGCTTTCTCGTGCTGGTGGGCGCAGGCTGGGCGGCGACGCGCGTGATGGAGCTGCGCGGGACAAAAGCCTACGAGGTCTCCGTGGAGTTCTTGAAGCAGAGCTCCGCCATCAGGGCGCAGGTCGGCGAGGACGCGTCCATCAACCCACTGGTGTGGGGAGTCGTCGACTCGCGCGTGGATGGCATGGGCTCGGCCACGCTGACCCACGTGATCACCTCGTCAAAGGGGGTCCGACTCCTGACCGTCGAGCTGTCCAAATCGCAGGACGTCTGGTCGGCGGTCGGAGCATCCGGGGTGGTCAGTGGCACCGATGCCCCGTTCACGGTGGACGCCGGCCCCCCGGTTGGTCTGGATTCGCACGACCCCGGCAAGTCCATCGAGGCGGTCACCCGGGCCGACGAGCACTACGTCAATGGGGATTTTGTCGCGGCGATCGCGGAGTATGATCAGGCGGTGGACCTCGATCCCAACAACCCGGCGGCGTGGTTTGGCCGCGGGCGGGCCTACGGGAGGCGGGGCGACACCGTCCGGGCGGTCTCCGATCTCGAGCAGGCCGTCAAGCTGGCTCCGTCGAACGCCGCAGCATGGGAGGCTCTCGGGTGGGCCCGGCTCCACTCGGGGGACGACTCCGGAGCGCTCGCCGCGTTGAACCGGCTGCTCGCTCTGCGTCCGGGTGACCCCCGCGCGCTTGGCATGCGGGCGGACGCGAACTCGAAGCTCGGGCATGGGGCCGAGGCGAAGGCCGACGCCGACGCGGCCTGCAAGGGCGGGGACGCGTTTGCGTGCAACCTGCGGCAACAGCTCAGGTGAGCGGCGGCCGATTGACGCGCGGGCCGCTGATCGGTGGGTCGGCGTCCCGCGGCCCGGCGCCCCCCCGTCGGGCCCAAAGCTCCCACGGAGCGCCGTCCACCTGTCTCGCCTCGTGCAGTCGCATCCCCCACCTCTGCGCGGCGCGGACCCCATGAATGGAGACCGTGTCGGCCGCTAGGGTTGGTATGCCACGGATTTGCTCCGCGAGCCGGGTCATCAGCTCGCGGGCGATGGGCGAACCGATGAACGCCGGAATGACGCTGTAATTGTACAGGTAGGCCGACGGCGCACCCGGCAAGATCGCCACGCTCGTCGGCCAGGGGCGCTCGAGCAGGTCGGGGTCGAACGGGTGCCACGCCGAGTAACCAAGCGGGTGCCACGTCCCTCCCAATCGACCCCCACCGAATCGACCCCGATACAACGTGACGCCCTCCGGGAATCCGTCGCAGAGCGCCTGTACCTTCACGAGGCTCACCCGGTAGGCCGGGGGGTAACAGGCGTGATCCGCTTCAAGCACGGCCCGGACCTCGGGCCGCGGCACGGCCTCAACGCGGTCGAGGTTGTGGGGGGCAGGCTCGCGGGCGGTGGGCATTTCGGGTTTAAGGGACCTCGTGGTGGAGACAGGCTGCGCCCGCGGGTCGAGGGCACAGGGTGCTGAAGACGTGTACTGAACTACCAATGGTACCCCCGGCGATCGGTTTCCGTTGACGTTATGACCGGCCTTGACTATGACTCTTACGTAAACGTGAGAGTACAGTGAGCGCGTTGTCGATCCAACCAGCAGCGGCCCCCATGCGCATCGGCGAGCTGGCCGAGCGGTCGGGAAAGACGATTCGGGCCCTGCATTTTTACGAGGAGCTCAACCTGCTCGTGCCCAACTCGCGCACCAAGGGCGGGTTTCGGCTGTACGACCATCAGGCGCTGATCCGGATTGAGTGGATCGGACGGCTTCAGGATCTGGGGTTCTCCTTGCCCGAGATCCAGACCTTCCTCGCCGATCTTCATGCCAAGCCTTCTGGGCCCGCGATGATGTCGGAGCTGCGTAGCTTCTACGCGCAGAAGCTCGAAGAGACGCGCCTTCAGGTCGCCCGGCTGCGGGCGCTGGAGCTTCAACTCCAGACCTCCATCTTCTACCTGTCGACCTGCAAGACGTGCGCTCCCGCCACCGAGAAGACGCGCTGCCACACCTGTGACGACTCGGAGCACCTCGGGCAGGAAGCTCCGATGATGGTAGCGGCCGTCTCGCCTCACCCCTCCTACTCGGAAAATGCATGAAGTTGCCCATATACCTTGATAATCACGCGACGACCCGCTGCGATCCGGCGGTGGTTGAAGCGATGATGCCCTACCTGACCGAAGTGTACGGCAACGCGGGCTCCCGGAACCACGCGTTCGGCTGGGAGGCGCAGGCGGGAGTGGA
>SHYV01000054.1 GCA_009692605.1 Myxococcales bacterium | reverse complement strand
CGGGCGAGTCCGCGGAGCATCGCGCCGACCCTGCGGAGCTTGGGCTGCTCAGCCTGGGCCTCCGGCGACCCGATCAGGTCGAGCGCCGCGCAGCGCTCGGCGGCCGAGCCCGCTGCGATGCGGAAGTGGGCGCGCCCCTCGGCGATGTTGAGCACGACCGAATCGGCGGCGCGCTGCAGTTGATCGCGAAGGTGCGACAGCGCGGCCCTCCCCCTGCGGGGGCCGCGCTGGAGCCAACCGGCGGCTGGAGGCAAGGGAGGCAGTGTCGAGCGTCGAGCGTCGCCGGATCGGAAGTCGAATTTCGGTGGTCGGACATCGAGAACCGACTTTCGAAGCTCGAAAGTCTGACATCGATGTCCGACTCACGACCAACGCCAAGGAACGGAGGCCCGACGGCCCAGATCACTTTCCAGGCGTGCGCCCTGAGAAGAAGGGTGCGAGCAACGGTCCGATCCTCCGCAGCGCGGCCCAGCCGAGCCCTGACAACCGCTTACTCACGTGGGTCGCGGTGTCGTGGGCTTGGGCGGACGCTCCGAGTGGCTGCACCCGTGGCCTCGAAAACGCACGTTCGTTGGTTCGGTGTACCCTCCAACTCATGTTCGATCCGGCTGAAGTAATGGTTTGACCGGTGAAAACGACACGAGCGTGGGCATGAGCCGCCTCGGGCGACATGGCGGGTGGCATGAGTGCCTGATCGCGGTCGCACGCGCTCGTCCCTTGGTGCTCGGGCGGGGGGCATCCCATGCGCTCATCCTGACGCCCACCGTTCAACAGCGTGTGCGCCGTTGTGGCCGCCGCTTCCCCCCGTCCCCCGTCCCCCGTCCCCCGTCCCCCGTCCCCCGTCCCCCGTCCCCCGTCCCCCGTCCCCCGCCCCCCGCGTTATTTCCCGTCGGTGAAACACCCTGCTCTCTCGAACCTCCTGCTCGCCGTTCTCCCCCTCCTCGCGCTCGCCGGCTGCGACACGCCTGCCTGCCTCGACGGCACCGACGAGTGCGTGATGCCGACCCCGTGCCCGCAGGTCTCGTACACCTGCGACGGCGGCTACACGGAGGCCCGCACCCTCACCGACGACGCACCTGCCCCCGGCGGGATGAGCGCGCTCGGCGCCACCGGCGACATCCTGCTCGGCAACGACAAGGTGGTTTTGGTGATCGATGCCCTCGACCACCCTCACTACATCGCCCCCACCGGCGGCACGATCATCGATTTCGGCATCGTGGGGAAGGACAACGACTCGCTCCGCAACATCTTCACCGCCACCGGTCTCCTGCCCGAGGAGGCAGCGCACTACACCTCGCTCCGCATCCTCGACGACGGCGCCACGGACGGGGTCAAGGCGGTTCAGGCCATCGGATGGCTCGACGGCTACCCCGACATCCCCATCGCCACGCGCTACGAGGTTCGGCCCTGTGAAGCCGGCGTTCGCGTCCGCACCGAGATCGCCAACGGCACCTCCGACGCCATCTCGATGTATCTGACAGACGCGTTCTATTGGGGCGATCGCGCCAACCTTGCGTTCACACCGCGACCGGGCGGAGGGTTCAACCACCCGAGCTTCGGCCTCTCGACCATCTCCGAGGCTTTTTACGATGTGCCCTACATGGTCGCCGGCGTGCACAGCGAACCCGGCACGACCTATGGCGTGGTCTCGTGCGACGACGACAGCCTGTCCGGCTTCCAGAGCGTCTACGTCTCGGCCATGGGCCCACCTCCAAGGCCGTTCCCTTCGAAGGACTGGCAGATCTACGAGCGCTTCCTGATCGCGACAGACGGTCCGTCGGTGTCCGCCGCGGCCGACGTCGCGCTGGAGCTGCGCGACATGCTGTGGGGCGAGCCCTTCGTGACGGTCACTGGCCGCGTCGAGGCTCCCGGTGGGCACATCGGGGAGACGATGCGGGCGTCTGTCACGCTCTCGGAGGTGAACGCTGACGGCGACATTCCATGGACACACGTCATCCCCGAAGCGGACGGCAGCTTCTCTGCCCGCGTCCCCGCTTCGATCGTGACGCTGTCCATCGACGCTGAGGCGTTCGGGCAGGTCGTCCTGACCGAGCGGGTGGAGCTCAACGGCGCGGACACCGACCTCGGCACCCTGTCGCTCCCGGCGGTCGGCGAGGTCAGCATCAACGTCACGCTCGACGGCAGCGAGGACCACGCCCTCGTATTCGTCATCCCCGCGGACGACGCTACGCTCGACGCGGTCTCCGCCACCACGTTCGGCGCCTGGGAGCCGTGTGCACCTCTGCTTGGGTTGCCCCACGGCGGCTCTCCCGGGTGCAACCGCGTGCTGGTGGATGGCGCGACCACCATCGCGCTGCCGGACGGCAACTACGACTTCTATACGGCCGCTGGCTTGTTCACGACGCTCGGCGCGGTGCAAAACGTCCACGTCGATGCCACGACTGGTCAGTCCGTGCTGATCGAGGTCAGCACCCTGGCGATCCAACCCGAATCGACGTTGAGCGCTGACTTCCACGTACACGGATCGGTGAGCTTCGACAGCGAGATCCCCGACCTGGATCGCGTCCGTGCTTTCCTGGCCTCTGGGATCGAGGTCATCGCCACCACCGAGCACGACGCGGTACACGACTACTCGGAGGCGATGGAGACGCTCGGCGCGAATGATCGCATGATGCTCATCACCGGCACCGAGTCGACGGCGCATGTCCTGTGGAGCTTCCGGGACGACTTCGGCTTTCCCCAAGTGATCGGCCACTGGATCTTCTGGCCCGTTCCCCTCGATCCTGTCGGTCCCTACCGCGGCGCTGCCTACGACGAGAAGATGGAGCCCGGGCTGCTGTTTACTCGGGAGAAGGAAGCCGGCTGGGACGATGACCTCGGCGTTAGCCAGCTCAATCACCCGTTCGGCGGCACGCAATTCGGCCGCGATTACAGTTGGGCCAGCGCCGCGGGCTTCGACTTGACCGAGCCTCTCAAGACCGAGTACGATGGCACCGGGCAGAGCCTCTACTTCCACACGCCGGAGGGGGCCGCGTTCTCGAACGCCGACTACGACGTGGAAGAGGTCATGAACGGCTCGAAGAATGAGAACTATGTCCAGTACCGCGCGCTGTGGTTCTACTTGCTGAATCAGGGCATCGTGCGCGCCGGCACCGCGAACTCAGACAGTCACAGCCTGACCGAGAACGTGCTCGGCACCCCGAGGAACATCGTATTCACCAGCGTTACCCTCGCCGACTGGGACCTCGCCGCGTTCGACGCGGACGTGCGCGCGGGTCACATGATCGGAACCAGCGGTCCGGTGATCCTCGCTTCGATTGGGACACACAAGCCGGGGGTGGAAGCGTTCAGCGTGGCGACGACAGACGTGCTGACCGTCGTGGTGGACGCCGCGCCGTGGGTGCCGGTCGATCAGGTCCGGATCGTCGTGAACGGGGAGGTGGTCCAGACGATCACCGACCTGCCGGTGCCGGGCGACCCCTTCGGCACCGAGGATACCCGGCGTCTGGACACCACCATCTCGCTCGCGGACCTCCTCCCGGCGTCGGGGGACGCCTGGATCGTGGTGGAGGCCGGCGCGGCGCTCGCCACCAACGCCGATCTCGACTGCAACGGTACCCCCGACACCGGCGACAACAACCAGGACGGGAAGATCGACTGGAGGGACGTGGTTGACCTGACCGAGGACCCGGAGGTTGACTGCCTGCCCGCGGTCGGGCCGCTCGCCGAGCCGCCCGAGCCGGAGCGGGGCGAAGCCGATTGGTTATTTCGGACGGTCACCCCGAACGGCTACCCTCTGGCCTTCACCAACCCCCTGCTCATCGACAGCGATGGCAACGGGTTCTCTGGGGTGATCCAGTGATCCCCGAAGCCGTTCAGCCGGCGCCGATCGCCCTGTGTGACGCAATCCAGAACGGGCTGGCAGAGGGGCAGGTTCAGGTCGGGTTCTACGGAGGGGATCTTGGGGTGGCGCCGTCCGTCTGCCCGCGCACCAGCGTCGGGTTCACCGGGGGCGGGTCGGCGATCATCGAGACCGAGAACCTGTACGGTCGCATCCTCGCGACCGGCGCGCTCAAGGGGAGCCTTGCTCTCTCGGACCGGGCCATGGTGTTCGCGACGGTCGAGGGCGTACGCTACGACAGCCTCATCGCGCCGATCTCGTCGTCCGCGATCGGGCCGGGGTACACGGCTGTGGGCGCTTCCTGGCAGGTGCACGGGGGTGGGCCGGTCGTCTTGGCTGCCGTCGGAAAGTTCGTGCTGCCGACCGCCTTCACCATCGACCGGCACAGTTGGCCGCTCGCTGTGGACCTTGGGGTCAACGCGGCGTGGACCCCGGCCGATCGCATCGTCCTGCATGGGTCGCTGCTCGGGATGTACTCCATGGCGCTCGGTGGGGGCCCGCTCTACCCGAGTCAGGGCGTCAGCGTGGACGTCGGCGCTGAGTGGAGGGCGACCGCCGGGCTCGGGCTTGTATTGGATGGACGGGCCGGCTTCGGGTACACCGGGGCGGTGGACGGTGTCAGCGCCGGGTTTGGAGTCCGGGGCGCCATTGGTACGCACGCGGGGCTCGCTCTTGAGCTGGTCGCGCCGCTCGCCGGGCGGGAGCGGAACCTCGCCGGCGCGGACCTTCGGTTCGATTGGCGGATCTGACCCTACTCCATCCGATAGTTCGGCGATTCCTTCGTGATGATCACGTCGTGGACGTGGCTCTCGCGCAAGCCGGCGGCGGTCATCCGTACAAAGCGGGCGTTCGCCTTCATCGCCGGGATGTCCTTCGAGCCGGTGTAGCCCATGGCTGCCTTGAGCCCTCCAACGAGCTGGTACACGGTGTCGCCGACCGGGCCCTTGGCTGGCACGCGGCCCACGATGCCTTCGGGGACCAGCTTTCGTGTCTCGGCCTCAGGGTCGCCGGCGTCGTCCTGAAAGTAGCGATCTGAGCTCCCCGCCTGCATCGCCTCGACCGAGCCCATCCCCCTGTAGCTCTTGTAGGACCTGCCCTGGTACAGGACGAGCTCGCCGGGGGCCTCGTCCGTGCCTGCGAACAGCGAGCCGATCATCACCGCGTCCGCGCCGGCCGCGATGGCCTTGGCGACATCGCCCGAAAACTTGATGCCGCCGTCGGCGATCAGCGGGATGTTGTGCCGCCGCGCGACCCTGGCGCACTCCGCGATCGCGGTGAGCTGAGGCACGCCGACCCCCGCCACCACCCGTGTGGTGCAGATCGAGCCGGGCCCTATGCCCACCTTGACCGCGTCCGCCCCCGCGTCGATCAGCGCCTCGCAGGCTCCCTGCGTGGCGATGTTTCCGACGATGATGCGCAGGTCCGGGTAGCGGGCCCGGGTGGCTCTGGTCGCCGCGAGCACACCTTCGCTGTGGCCGTGCGCAGTGTCGATGACGATGACATCCACTCCGGCCTCCACCAGCGCCGCCACGCGCTCCTCGCGGTCGGCGCCCACTCCCACGGCTGCTCCGGCGCGCAGGCGTCCGGCCGGGTCCCGCGCGGCGTTCGGGTGGCGGGTGTGCGCTTCGACGTCCTTGAACGTGATGAGCCCCCGCAGCGCTCGGTCGCCGTCGACCACCAGCAGCTTTTCGACCCGGTGCTCCTGCATGAGGTCGCGGGCGGCCTCCAAATCGGTGCCGGGCGCGCAGGTCACGAGCCCTTCCCGGGTCATCGCATCGCCAACGGCCTTCTCGAGGTTGCGCTCGTAGCGCAGGTCGCGGTTGGTGAGGATGCCGACGACGCGTCCGTTCTCGAGGATGGGTAGTCCGTTGATCCCGTGCTCACGCATCAGGTTCCGCGCGATGCGCAGCGTGGCGTCAGGGGCGAGCGTGATCGGGTCCATGATCATGCCGGTCATCGCCTTTTTCACGCGCCGGACTTCTCGGGCTTGAGCGGCGATCGGCAGGTTTTTGTGCAGGATGCCGATGCCGCCGAGGCGCGCCATCGCGATCCCCATGCTCGACTCAGTGACCGTGTCCATCGCGGACGAGAGGAACGGGACGTTCAAGAGCAAATCCCGGCAGAGCCGGGTCGAGACGTTCGCGTCTCGGGGAAGGATCGTTGAATGTCCAGGTTGGAGCAGGACATCGTCAAACGTGAGCGCCAGGGGGACGTCTTCGAGCAGCATGGCTGGCCCTATCAGGTATCTCTGCCCCTGACGACTGTTACAATCCACACGCTGAATGTCACATCACTTCGTGACGATCCTCACGCTGTAAATCGTATCATGCTGATACGATTTACGCGCTGAAGAATGTGGCGGCGAGATCTTCGACGAGCGCGCCTCGAAGAGCGGGCTTGAGTTCGAGCGTGGCGGGGTGCGCGGAGTGTGTGCAGGAGAGTGATACATGGCGAGACAGGTCGCCAAATGCACACCGCATAGCGGCAGAAAGAGGAAACCGGACGAACTGCACCGCGCTCACGCGCTCACCATTGAACTGCTCGCCGTCAAAGCGCGCCAGAGCGCGCGTGAGCGTCGCGCCGGGCGGGCCCTCGCCGGTCTCCACGTCGATGTACAGGTGTTCGTGCAGCCCAACGAGGGCGCGCAGGGCGAGATCGCGCTCGACCTCGTTGGTATACTCGATCAGGAGGGTCGCGGACAGCTCGGCGGACCCATCGGCCGCACCGGTCGGCAGCAGCGCGTTGTAGGTGTCCAGCTCGTGTTGGATCGCCGCCGCTCCAACGATGTTCTCGACCCGGCACATCTCCTGAACCTGCCAGCGCACCGTGGCGTGGTTCTCGAACAGCAGCGTAAGGTGGGCGCCAAGACGCGCTCGACGCGCCGTCGCGTTCTGCATGGCCTCCCGTTCAAGCCGGGGTCGGGCCCTTAAAAAGTCGGCATTGGAGATGATGTCGGATGGGGTGACTGTCATGATTGTTTTTTCACTCCGTGGTGGTCCCCGGTCATCTGGGCCAGGCCAAGGGCCTTGTGCACGACCTCGATGGGGTGGACTACCTTCTGTTTGGTGCCTTCTTCGATCTGCAGCTTGGCGATGAGGCAGTCGGACGAGAGCGTCGGAGCGCTGTTCTTGGTCAACCCCTCCAAAAGGGGGATGGCGCCCTTCTTCGAGAGGTCGTACCACTCCGTCTTCATGCCCCAGGTGCCGTCCATGCACGAGCACTTGTCCACCAGCGTGACCTTCGCCCCCGGGATCGACTTCATCATGTCGCGGCTGCGGTACCCGATCTTCTGGACCTTCAGGTGGCAAGGAATGTGGTACCCGATCTCACCCACCGGCACCGAGTAGTCCTCCTTCAATCCTCCTTCTTTTCGTACCTTGTTCAGGTATTCCATTAGGTCGAACGCCCGGTCGCCGACCGTTGCGGCCGCTTCGGTCCCGACGTAGTCACGCCACTCCTTCTTGATCATGAACGAGCAGGTCGGGCCGGGTGAGACCACCTCGCAGCCGGCATCGACGTACGGCTTGAGCAGGTCGATGTTGGTCTTTGCCCAGGATGTCGCCCGCGGGACGTCGCCCCCGTCGAGCGCAGGCATCCCACAGCACTTGAACTCCTCGACGAACACCGTGATCCCCGAGTGCTCCAGCACCTCGACCGCGGCGCGGCCCACCTGCGGCTCGTTCCACTGGACGGAGCAGGTGTAGAACAGAACGACCTTCCGCCCCATCACCGTGTTCGGGTCGGGGGGGTTCGGGTGCCGCTCCTTGAACCACTCGAGAAAGGTCTCCTCGGCGAACGTGGGAAGCTGACGATCGCGATGGATCCCTGCCACCTTCTCCATCACCACCCGCGTGACCTTCAGCGAGTTGGCGAAGTTGGCGACCGCAGGCATCATGGTGCCCATCGCGCCAACGAAGTCGGGGTTGCCCAGCACCCGGTCTTGCAGCGTGACCCCGGTCTCTCTGGCCCCGACCGCGCGGTGCCGCAAAATCAGCCGGGGGAAGTCAACCGCGAACTCGTGGGGGGGCACATACGGGCAGATCGGGTCGCACAATTTGCATTGGTAGCACTCGTCGACCACTTGTTGGTGCACCGACAGGGGCAGTCTCTCCAGCGCCTCGGCCTGCCCGAGGATGTCCGTCCTCGGCGGCGCTGCGTGGTCCCCGCTCGTCGCCATGGCGTGATTGCCGTCCGCGTCCACCTCGTGGCGCACGCCGCTTGGCGGGGGGGTAGGCGATGTGTCCAGCGCGTCGATCGCGGAAAACAGCGTGGGGAAGCTCGGGCACAGGTTGAAGCAGAGCCGGCATCCGTTGCAGATTTCGAAGACCCGCTTCTCTTCGATGACCAGAGCTTCGCCATTCCAGTAGAGGTCTTCGCGTGGACCGGGGACGTGGCGGCTCATGGGGAGGCTCCGGAAAGGCGTGCATGGGCGGGCGGTCGACGTACGAAGTCATCCTGACGCAGCCGCTACGGGCCGCCGAACGCCAGTATGTACACCTGAACCGGATGAACCAGCCCGGAGGCCGATTCATCCGGCGTTTAGCCGATGGCAGTCGCAGCCCGGCCGCTTGTCGCAGCCCGGCCGCTCGCCGAGAAGGGCTGGCTACAGGCTGTCGAGGCCCTTCTGGAACCGGCCGGCGTGGGACTTCTCGGCCTTGGCGAGGGTCTCGAACCAGCTCGCGATCTCGACGAACCCCTCCTCGTGCGCGCTGGCGGCCATGCCCGGGTACATGTCAGTGTACTCGTAGGTCTCGCCGGCGACGGCGGCCTTGAGGTTCGCCTCGGTGTCGCCGATCGGGAGCCCGGTGGCCGGATCACCGACCAGCGCGAGGAAAGCCAGATGCCCGTGCGCGTGGCCGGTCTCGCCCTCTGCGGTGTCCCGGAACAGCCCGGCGACATCGGGAAAGCCTTCGATATCCGCCTGCTTTGCGAAGTAAAGGTAGCGGCGGTTGGCCTGAGACTCGCCGGCGAAGGCGGCCTTGAGGTTGGCGTGGGTCTTGGTTCCGTTCAGGTTCGGCATCGGGTGCTCTCTGGCTGGTCGGGCGGTGGATTCCGCCTTTGGCAGTATGTCCCCATATCGGATCATGCGTCAAGACTGAGTCTAAATTTTGACGTCCATGAAGCAGCAGGTTTGCATTGACAATGCCCGCTCATCCCTGTAGATCGGCCGGGTTTCCCGGAGCCTTCGTGACCCTCGCCCTACTTCCCCTGCTCGCCCTCTCCCTCTCCAACCCGGCAGAGGCCAAGAAGAAGGTTGATGCTCCTGTCGTCACCGAGGTCCCCGCCGCAGCGGTGACGGACGTGGCTGCCGCTCGGGCCCAGGCCGAGCAGCTCTGGGGCCTCCGGGGCGACCCGGCAAAGCTCCGCGAGGCGCTCACCGCGTACGAGGCTGTACTCGCGGCGAGCCCGGCCGACCACGATGCCCTGTACCACCTGCTCCGCGGCTACTACTTCCTCGGCGACGGACACCTGACCGAGAAGGACCAGAAGCTCGAAGTCTGGGCGAAGGCCATCGAGTACGGCAACCAGTGCCTCGCCACAAATACCGAGTACGCCATGTTGCTGACGAAGGGTGACGAGGATCCCGCCAGCGCATCGCGCGCCTTCACTCCGGCCGACGTGCAGTGCATCTACTGGACCTCCTCCGCGCTCGGCAAGTGGGCCAAGGGATCGGGCCTCATGCTCACCCTGAAGCACCTACCCACGGTCAAGGCCTACATGACCAAGGTCGGCGAGCTTGAGCCCGGTCACTATTACGACGGGCCGAACCGCTACTGGGGCGCCTACTACGCGGCCATCCCCAGCTTTGCCGGGCAGGACCTCAACAAGTCGAAGGAGCACTTCGACACGGCCCTCGCCGCCTACCCCGCTTTTCTCGGCACCCACGTGCTCCTCGCCGCCGAGTGGGCGGTGAAGAAGCAGGACCGCGCCACCTACCAGAAGGAGCTTGAGTGGGTGATCGCCGCCGACGCGACCACCATCCCGGACGTACAGCCCGAGATGGAGGCCGCCCAGCGGCAGGCCAAGGCGCTGCTCGCCGTGATCGACGACAACTTCGCGAACTAGGAAACACCCATGAGCGACATCGCGGGCGGCGAGCCGTATTTCACGGATTCCCGGGACGGCACGCGGCTGCGTATTGTCCGCTTCGGTGTGGCGGTACCGGAGAACGGCAGGGACCTGTTGCTTGTGCATGGGCTAGCCGAACATGCCGGCCGCTACGGCCACGTCGCACGGGCGTTCGCGGCGCGCGGTTGGCGGGTGAGCGTGCTTGAGCTTCGCGGGCACGGCCACTCCGGCGGCAAGCGCGGGCACGTGATGTCGTGGCAGGAGTACGTGGATGACGTCTCGGCCTCGGTGAAGACGATTTCGCCAGACTACGCGATCCTGGCGCACTCGATGGGTGGCTTGGTGACGCTGGAGAGCCTGCGATTGGGCCTCGCGCCGCGCAGGGTCGCGCTCTCGAACCCGTTGCTCGGCGTTCGAGTGCAGGCGCCGATGCTCAAGGAGAAGGCTGCACACGTGTTGTCGCGGATCTGGCCGACCCTGGCGCTGACCAACGAGCTTGACGCATCGATGTTGTCTCGAGATGTGTCAGTGGGGAAGGACTACAGCAAGGACCCCCTCGTCTACAATACGATCTCGCCGCGCTGGTATACCGAGATGCGCAAAGCCATCTCGCGGGTGACCGCCGCGGACTTTACCGGCTGGGGTGGCAAGCTGCGGTTTCACTTGTCGGAGACCGATCCGGTCACCGATCCCCCGGTGTCCCGCGCGCTGGTCGCCCGGACCCCGGGCCTTGAGGTGAAGGAGTACCCGGGCATGCTCCACGAGCTTGTCAACGAGATCGGCAAAGAACAGGTGATCGCCGATGTGGCCGACTGGCTCGAAGCGTGAGGAGCCCGACCGCGGCCCTTGCAGACCGCGCCCGCCTCGTCGTCCTGCTCAAGGAGCTGAGTTACCGCCGAATGGCGGTCACCTTGGCCTCCGGCCGGGTGAGTGACTTCTACGTAGACGGGAAGCAGACGACCCTGAACGCGGAGGGCGCCTGGCTCGTCGCCAATCTCATGCTGGACGCGCTGCCATTGGATATTCATGGCGTCGGCGGCCTCGTCGTCGGGGCAGATCCGATCGCCGGAGCGGTCGCGGCCGTGAGCTACTCCCGTGGACGACCGGTCCATGCGTTCCTCGTGCGGAAGGAAGCCAAGGGGCATGGCACCGCCCGCTTCGTCGAGGGCCGGGCGAGCCTGCCGGACGGGTCGCGTGTTTGTGTTGTGGAAGACACGGTCACCACCGGGGGCTCGTTGCTCAACGCGGTCGAGCGCTGTAGGGCTGAGGGGCTCGAAGTGGTGCAGACGCTGGCGATCGTCGACCGAGAGGAGGGTGGGGCGGACGCGATTCGCGCTGCCGGCCTGCCCTTCGCGGCGCTGGTCCGCAGGGCGGAGCTAGAAGCGTGATCATCCTCGTCTTGGCTGGCTGCGCGGCGAGAGTTGGCGTTGGCGGAGCGATCGACGACGCTGGGCCGGGCCCCCACGACTACGCCGGGACCTTCAATCAATGGACGCAGTCCGCCTCGCTGCACGACGGCATGAAGACCGTGCTGTTGGCGAAGGCGACCTTGCTCGGGCCGGAGCTCGCGGTGGCCATGGCCGCCGAGCGAAGAGCGTGGGTGTTGGGGGAGGAGCCCGCACCCTCGAACGGGGCGCCGTGGACGGTGGCGTTCAGCGCAGCCAGCGACGAAGACGATCTGGACATCGCTAACGCCGACGCGCCAGCGGCGTGGCAGGTGGGTCTGCTCGTCGACGGGAGGCGATGCATCCTCGACGACGTGACGGAGACAGAGCTTACCGCGGTCACCCGCCGCTTGTACCCGAACCTGTCGGTCTGGGACCGTCAGTGGGTCGCCCGATTCTCCGGTTGCTCTGAGCTGGGCGAGGTCCAGCTGCAGCTGACGGGTGCCCATGGTGCACTCGAATTCGGGTGGAGTGTAGGCGGTGACTCGGTGGTCGCGATGCGGCGGGCCCCGGTGCGCCCAACTCGGGCTCCAGCGGCTGCGGTGCGGTGAGGTCCAACCCCATGCCCATCCCGGTCCACATCATCGGTGGCTTCCTCGGCGTCGGAAAGACGACAGCGCTGATTCGCCTCGTGGCATCCCGGGCCGAGACTGAGCGAGCAGCCGTAATCGTCAACGACTTTGGAGAGGCTGCGATCGACGCCGCGGTCATCTTGACCGGCGGGGGCCAGACGGGCGGCGCCGCGTTGAAGGTCGAGAACATCCCCGGCGGCTGCGTCTGTTGTACGGCGCCGGAGGGGCTGGTGCGGGTGCTCAGCGAGCTGCTCGACGTGGAAAAGCCCGACCGCATCTACATCGAGCCGTCGGGTCTCGGTCGCCCGCGTGACGTCGTCGACATGCTCGCCCGGGGCGGTGTCGCTGCCCGGGTTGACCTGCGCCCCATCGTGGTCATCGTCGACCCTGACCGGCTCGACTTCACCGACGCTCTAATGCAGGAGCAGTGGGAGGGCGGCGACGTGCTGGTATTGAACCGGCTTGACCTGTGCCCACAGGACAAGCTGCAGGCCGTTCGCGCCGCGGTCCTCGAGAAATGGCCGCCATTCATTGAAGTAGTTGAGACGTCTCACGGTGTGTTGCCGGGTGATTTACCCGACTGGCAGCGGAGCAGCTCCCCTGAACCTGCGCTCCGGCCCGGGCACCACGGCCACCCCCGCGGCCGTGACGACGATCAAGGGCATGATCATGGCCACGGGCATGACCAAGGCCACGGGCACGACGCCGAACACGATCATCACCCCGGGCCTGGCTCAGATGTCGCTGCGGATTCCACCGTCCGATTCACGTCACGGTCCGACAGCTTCAGCCCCGGTGTCCCCTTCCGATGGGACGCGCTGCGCGCGTTGCTCACCTCCCCGAGGATCGAGCGCTTCAAGGGCATGTTCTGGACCGACATCGGTTGGCTCAAGGTGGATGTCGCGGGGGGGCGTGTGGATTTCCGAGGCACGCCGTGGCGGCGTGACAGCCGGTACGACGTGATCGTCCGTGCGGACGACGCAGCGTTCGCCGATCAGTTCGCTTCGGCGATCTCGCAGGCCCTCGCCCCCGTCGCCTCGCACGACGAGCCGGTCGTGGCGCTCGTGGACCCGGAGGGGAACAGCATGGAGCTCGCCCGGGCGTCGTTCTCCCGACTCGGGGCGATCGACGTAGCCGCGCGCCTGCCCGGCCGTGTGGGGACCGCCGTGCGGCTTGGTGACGTGCTCGACCTGCTCTCGCCTGCTGCCGATGCCCGCGTCGTCCTGTGCGCCTCCGACGGCATGGTCGCCGAACCCGTCCTGGTGAGCGCGCTCAGCGAGGTTCTGCTGGTCTATGCGCTCGAGGATGGCCCCTTACCCGCAAAGCAGGGTGGCCCGTTTCGGGTGTTGGTTCCGGAGGGCACGAGCCCCTGCGCCAGCGTCAAGGGGCTCTCGCGGATCAGGGTGCTTTAAGCTCGTCGATTCCCATAAGCTCCACGTCAAATATGAGGATGGCGTTGGGTGGGATCACGCCGCCGGCACCGTTTGCCCCATACCCGAGCGTGGACGGGACGCGGATCTGGCGTTTTTCGCCCACCCGCATGTCCAGGACAGCCTCGTCCCACCCCTTGATGACCTGCCCCACGCCTACGCGGAATGAGAACGGCTCACCGCGATCGAGGCTCGAATCGAACCGGGTCCCGTCCGTGAGCCAGCCGGTGTATTGAACCTTGACGGTCTCGCCGGCCTTCGGCTGGGCGCCCGTACCGGGTTGGAGCACGTAGTAGACCAGACCGTTTGGCGAAGTGGTTGGCTTGAGCGCGTGCACATCGGACGGGGTCGCCGGTCCGATGATCGCGTGGGGGCAGCCGGGAAGGAGGAGCAGACAGAAGAAAGCACCAATCCGGGCGAGCGACATGCCGGCGTGTATCCACCGGTGTGGTCTCGGGCTACCTTGGACGCATGTCTACACCCCCACCCGCAACCTTGCTCCCGCTCTGGCGCGCCAACGACCTTGGCGTGGTCCTCGACCTCACCCATGTGGGTCGCCCCCTTGGCGGGGTCGACAGGTTCCCCGCTGCCCACGCCGCCATGCTCGCGCTCGAGGCCGGGGCGATCGCCAACCCCGACGAGGGGCGACAGGTCGGTCATTATTGGCTCCGGGCGCCTGATCTGGCGCCGGAGGCGCTTCAGCCGGTGATTCGTCAGGCCCTCGCCGACTGTCAGGCCCTCACCCTCGCCGTGCATCGTGAGCGGGTAGACGCGGCTGATCCTGAGAGTGACCTGCGTTTCCGTGACCTGCTCGTCCTCGGCATCGGCGGGTCGGCGCTCGGCCCGCAGTTCATCGCCGATGCGCTTGGTGAGCCGGATGACCGGATGCGTGTGCACTTTCTCGACAACACCGATCCGGACGGCATGGCGCGTGTGCTCGGTGGCCTCGATCTGGAGCAGACGCTCGTGCTGTGCATCTCCAAGAGCGGAGGTACGGCAGAGACGCGAAACGCCCTCATCGAGACGCAGGCGGCCTACACGCGGGCGGAGGTGGACTTCAGCTCGCGCGCCATCGCGGTCAGCGGTGAGGGGAGCCGCCTTTGGACGACCGCGGCAGGCTGGCGGGCTCGCGTCCCGATGTGGGACTGGGTGGGCGGGCGGACCAGCATCTGCAGCGGGGTTGGCCTGCTGCCGATGATGCTGCAGGGGATCGACGCGGTTGAGCTGCTGGCGGGGGCCGGGGAGATGGATGTCCATACCCGCCGGCCCGAGCTCGATCAGAATCCAGCCGGCCAGCTCGCGCTCGCCTGGCTTGCGCTCACCGACGGGAGGGCCCGGCGCGCCATGGTGGTGCTCCCCTACCGCGACCGTCTGGTGCTTTTCTCGAAGTACTTGCAACAGCTGGTGATGGAGTCGCTTGGAAAGAAGCTCGACCTTCAGGGTCAGCTCGTGAATCAGGGGCTCACCGTGTTCGGGAACAAGGGCTCGACCGATCAGCACGCGTACGTCCAGCAGCTCCGAGATGGGCCCGATGACCATTTTGTCACCTTCGTCGCGGTGGAGGACGACGGCTACGCGGGCCAGGAGGACGTGGAGCCCGGCGTGGTCTCCGGCGACTACCTTCAGGGGCTCTGGATGGGCACTCGGCGTGCGCTCACCGAGGCCGGTCACGCATCGATCACCATCTCTTTACCGACGGTAGATGCTCGACGGATCGGAGCGTTGATCGCGCTCTATGAGCGGGCGGTCGGGTACTATGCAACGCTCGTAGGTATCAACGCATATCACCAGCCCGGAGTCGAGGCAGGCAAGCAAGCTGCCGCTGCGGTGTTGAGCCTCGCGGCGTCCCTCGCGGGTGCGGTCACCGATCAGGGGCAGACGGCCGGCGAGATCGCATCGCGGGTCGGGGCGGACCCAGCAGAGGCGTGGCACATCCTGCGTCGCCTCTCGACCAATGAGCGTGGGGTGCGCTGTTCCGATGGCGCGGCACCGCTCTCCGACCGATTCTCTCGTCGGGCTCCGGGCTGAGCGTGTTGGCCCGCCTGGGCGTGCTCTCCGTGCTGCCGGGGCTGCGCGTGCTGCCGGGGCTGCGCGTGCTGCCGGGGCTGCGCGTGCTGCCGGGGCTGCGCGTGCTGGCGGTGCTGGCCCTGTTGCTCTCCGGGTGCGTGGTCCGGAAGGTGCCGGCTCCGGACCTGCCGGTGTGCCCCGATCCGGTGACCGAGGGCTTCGACCCTGTCCGGGAGAGTGAGCTACGGTTTGACGCATCCACGGCGGCGTGGGCGGGCGACATGGAGGGGACGCCGGTGGACGGGGCGGAGGTGTGGACCGGTAGGGGGACATCCACCGCCGAGCTGTACCTGAACCGCGGGCACACCTATGCGGCCTTTGGTTCGTTCACCGCTGATGTTGCGTCAAATGTATCAGTTGTGGTTACGATGGAGTCCGGCACCGTGGTCACGTTGGCAAGCTGGGCGGTAGGCGCAGGTGAGACCCTCGTGATCGACGAAGACATCGGCATCACATCGAGCGCTCATGCGTTCCATGTATCGCTTGAGATGAGCGCTGAGGGCAACAGCACGTTGGTCCTCCAGCTCACCGGGGACCAGTGGTCCGAAGTGGTGGATGCGCGCGCTGCGGCGCCGGTTCAGCTTGCTTTCCTGATGCACATCGAAGACACGGGGGCGCTCACGACCGAGGAGGTGAATTGGCAGCGGCGGGCTGCGGTGGTCGCTGGCCTGTCGAGGGTGCTCGCTTCTCACGGGGCAGCGCTGACCCTGCAGCCCGGGGAGAGCTTCATCGCCGGCGAGGCGATCTGGAGCCCGGGCTGGTTCGCGGCGCGGGAGGACGAGGGCATGAGCTGGTCTGTACACGTTCACAACGAAGCGGACGGGGAAGAGGCGCTCGAGAGGTCGGTCCGGAACGGCATCCAGAACTACGCGGCGGCTGGAATTGAGGTCAAAGACTTGAACGGAGGCTGGAATCTAGCCATCTGGCGCACGCTCGCTAAGGCCGGGCTGGAGAGCCTGACTGCGTTCAAGAACCCGGAGACTCAGCTCGATCTCGCTCGGCCGCACGTCCAGCCGTGGCGCCCGGCCGAAGGCACGGGTGCTGCCGACGAAGATGCGTTTTCCACCCACGACCCCGACGGGCCGCTGGTCTATCTGCCCGGAAGCGGGGTGCGCGACACGGACCACGCCCGATTCACGGAGGTCGCACGTCGGCAGCTCTCTCAGGTGCGCGCGCACGCCAAGGCCGGGTACGTGAACACCTGGTACTTCATGGAGCACGTGGACGGGTTCGGTCCCGACGCCACGTTGGACGAGTTCGACGCGTACCTCGCCGATGGGCTGGAGTCCGATTTGGCCCACATCGACGCGGCGCTGTCGATCGTCATTGACCCGCTGGTCGCGGCTGGTGAGGTCCAGTACTCCCACCCCGACGCGATGCGGAGGATGTGGCAGGATTGGGAGGGCAGCTGCCTGCTGGGCAACTGAGCGATTTTCGCACGCAGGTCTGACCCTTTTACTTGAACCTCCCCGTCGCTCGGGCTAGACGCGGCCGCTTGCCGCTCACCCATGACGGGTGGCCGCCCCATCGTCGCCCCCAAAGGATTCATGTCCAACCAAGCCCGTACCGATGCCGTCCAAAAGGCAGCCAGCCGCACCATCCGAACCTTTGCGCGCCCGATGGATACGCAGGGGCGCCCCGTTCGGGTTTCCGCACTCCTCGGAGCCCATACGTTCAACGCCGATCGCATGCGCGAGCGGGTGCCGCCCGAGTTTTTTGCGCGGTGGCAGGAGACGATCGAGCACGGTCGTAAGCTCGACCGGCCGGTCGCTGACGCCATCGCCCACGCGGTGAAGGAGTGGGCGCTGGAGAACGGCGTCTCCCATTTCTGCCATTGGTTTCACCCGATGACCGGCTCGACGGCCGAGAAGCACGATGCCTTCTTGTGGTTCGACCGCGAGGGGCGGCCCGTGGAGAAGTTCACCGGCTCCATGTTGCTGCAGAGCGAGCCCGACGCGTCGAGCTTCCCGAGCGGCGGGATGCGGTCGACCTTCGAGGCCCGTGGCTACACCGCGTGGGACCCGACCTCGCCGATGTTCATCATGGACAGCGCGAACGGTCGTACGCTCTGCATCCCCTCGGCTTTCCTCGGGTACCACGGACAGGCGCTTGACGAGAAGGCGCCTCTGCTCCGCTCTATGGAGACGATCTCTCGCTCCGCCGTCAGGCTGCTTGGACTTCTGGGTGAGACGGCGCACCGGATCACGGTGACCGTAGGTCCCGAGCAGGAGTATTTCCTGATCGACCGCGCCTACGCTGGCTTGCGCTCTGATCTGGTCATCGCCGGGCGTTCCCTCCTGGGCGCTCGGGCCCCGAAGGGGCAGATGCTCGAGGACCACTACTTCGGGTCGATCCCGGTCCGGGTGCATGCGTTCATGGAGGAGGTGGAGCTTGAGCTCTACCAGCTCGGCGTGAGCGCGAAGACACGCCACAACGAAGTGGCTCCTTGCCAGTTCGAGCTGGCTCCGATCTTCGTCGAAGCGAACCTCGCCGCCGACCACAACCAGCTCGTCATGCAGACGCTGCGTCGCGTTGCCCTCCGGCACGACTTCCTGCTGCTGTTGCACGAGAAGCCCTTTGCGTTCGTCAACGGCTCGGGCAAGCACATCAACTGGTCGTTGCAGGACACGCGCGGGGAGAATCTGCTCGATCCCGGGAAGAACCCACAAGAAAACCTGCGCTTTCTCACCTTCCTTGCGGCGACACTTCTTGGTGTGTATCGCCATGCGTCGATCCTGCGGGCCAGCATCGCCTCGCACGGAAACGACTTTCGGCTGGGCGCGAACGAAGCGCCGCCGGCGATCATCTCGGTGTTTCTCGGCGACTTCCTGACCCGCATATGTGACGGGATCGCGTCGGGCGACGTCAGCATCCTCGACCCCGGTCAGGCGATGATTGAGCTCGGCATCAGCCGGCTCCCGGCCATCGCCAAGGACAACACCGATCGCAACCGGACCTCGCCCTTTGCGTTCACCGGGAACAAGTTTGAGTTTCGGGCGGTTGGCGCGTCCGCGTCGATCAGCTTCCCGACGACCTGCCTGAACGCAGCGGTGGCGGACGGCATCGACCAGGTCCACGCGTGGGCGACCGCCGACGGCGGCACCATCGCCGCGGTGATGGCGGCCGTCCGGCGCGCGCTCGTCGAGTCTGCTCCGGTCCGGTTTGACGGCAATGGCTACGGCGCCGAGTGGGTAGTCGAGGCCGAACGTCGTGGTTTGCCTCATGCCCGCAACACCCCCGCGGCGCTTCGGGCGTTGGCGACGGATGCGGCGGCGGAGCTCTTCAAGCGGCAGGGCGTGTTCTCGCCGGAGGAGCTGCACAGCCGCTTCGAGGTCCGGGTCGAGCAGTACAATAAGAAGGTCGAGATCGAGGCCGATGTCCTCCGCGATCTCGTCGATACGGTGGTCCTGCCGGTGTCGATAGCCGAGCTCGCAGACGCCAGCGCGCATTCCAGCACCGGACCGGCTGCGGCTCGACGGTACCTTGACCTGCGCGCCCGCGTTGAGGTGCTCGACGAGGCCCGTTTGGCGATCGAGTCGGCGTGGGAGCGAGTGGGGGAGGGGAGCGAGGCGGACCGAGCCACAGCGCTCTGCGCACATGTGGTGCCTGCGCTCGCGGCCCTGCGTGAGGCCTGCGACAGCGTGGAGGCCATCGTCTCGGACAGCCGCTGGCCGTTGCCCCGCTACCGGGAAATGTTGTTCCTGAGCTGAGTGGGCTTAGCCGGGGCGGCCTTCTTCCCCGCGCCGCACCCGGGCGCCGACCGCGGACAGCTTCTCCGCGAGCTTCTCGTAGCCGCGGTCGAGGTGATAGATCCGCAAGATCTCGGTGCGGCCCTGCGCTGCCAGCCCTGCCAGGACGAGCGACGCTGACGCCCGGAGATCGGTGGCCATCACCGTCGCACCCTGCAGGCCACGCACGCCGTGCACGGTGGCCAGGTTCAGGTTGATGTCGATGCGGGCTCCGAGGCGCAGCAGCTCGGCCACGTGCATGAAGCGGTTCTCGAAGATCGTCTCCCGGATGCGCGAGTCACCGCCCGCGAGCGAGAGCAGCGCCATCAGCTGCGCCTGCATGTCGGTTGGGAAGCCGGGGTGGGGGGCAGTCGTGATGTCCACCGGCAGGATCGGCCCGGTGCGGGCAACGCGGATGCTGTCCTCTCCGCGCTCGACGGTACAGCCGGCCTGCTCGAGGATGTTCAGCACGGCTACGAGGTCGCCCGCCCGGGCGTTCTCGCAGGTGATGTCCCCACCCGTGATGGCTGCAGCGACCAGGTAGGTGCCTGTCTCGATCCGGTCAGGCAGGATGCTCCACGGCCGCGTCGGCGGGGCGAGCGAGGTGACCCCCTGAATTCGGATCGTCGGCGTCCCCGCGCCCTCCACCTTCGCGCCGAGCGCGTTCAGGAACGCACCAAGCTCCTCCACCTCGGGTTCGGCGGCCGCGTTGTCGATCACGGTGTGGCCGTCGGCCAGGACAGCGGCCATGAGGATGTTCTCGGTGCCGGTCACCGTCGGCATGTCGAGCCGCATCTCCGCCCCTCGAAGTTGGTCCACCTTGCCGTGGACGTACCCGTTCTCCATCCGGAAGGTGCAGCCCAGCGCCTCGAGCCCCTTCAGGTGCTGGTCGATGGGGCGCACGCCGATCGCACATCCACCCGGAAGTGATACATGGGCCTCGCCACATCGGGCGAGCAAAGGCCCGAGCGCTAGCACAGAAGCCCGCATTTTACGTACTAAATCGTAGGGTGCCTCGCACCACGCCACGCGAGATGTATCGATACGTACGATCGGCCCGATCAGCGAGGGGCAGCCAATGCGCCCAAGCAGTGAGAGCATGGACTCGACGTCCGCCAGCTCCGGCAGGTTGGCGAGCCGGTGCTCGCCGGGGGCCACGATGGTCGCCATCAGGAGCGGAAGGGCCGCGTTCTTCGCACCCGAGATGGGCACTGTGCCGCGCAGCGGTTCTCCGCCCTCGATGATGAGCTTGTCCATGAATTCACCCGTGGTGTGGAGCGGGCTGGAGACTATCTCAGACGCGGGGGTGACACCACCTGTCAGTGAAGCAAGATCCCGCCGGCACCACGTGATCCGCGATACAATTGCTATGTGAGCTTCTCTGTCCGCGATGGTAAAGTGTCTGGCCCCGGTCGGGACCTCCGTGGGGCGCAGTTCGCCCAGGGCGACCTTGTGCAGCGGGACTTCCGCGGCTGCGATCTGCGCGGCGTCGGGCTCTCCGGGATGGATCTGGCCGGTGCCCAACTGCAGGGCGCCAACCTCTCCGGAGCCGACCTGCGCGATGCGACGCTGACCAACGCGAACCTGTCGGGTGCGCTGCTCATCGGCACCCTGTTGGACCGGGCGAACCTGGTCGACGCCGATCTTTCTGATACCGACCTCGATGGAGCCAGGCTGGTCGACGCTGACGCCCGAAACGTGGATTTACGGCGTTCGCAGGGCTTCGATGTCGACGCGAGCGGGGCGCGACTGGATGGCGCGCGAGTCCAGGGTGCTGAGTGGCGGCGTGCCCGGCTGCAAGGCGCCTCATTGGTGGGGGTGCGCGGGAGGTCCTGGAGGCTCGACTCGGCGGACCTCACCGGAGCGGACATGTCCGGGGCCCTCCTCGAACGGGCCTGCCTGGACCTCGCGGCGGTCGAAGGGCTGGTGCTGAACAAGGCGGTGATGCCGGCCTCCCAGTGGCTCAATGCCCGCGGTGCGGTCATCGCGGAGGGGGCCTCCTTTCTCGTCGTTGATCTGCGCGGGGCCGAGCTCGCTGGCTTCCTCGGGGCGGGCAATCGCCTACGGGGCGCCCGCGTGTCCCGCAGGGCCGTCCTGCGGTTCCAGCCCCAGTTGCAGGAGTGCGGCTGGTCGCCGCCCCTGCCGATGGTGGTGGCCGAGGCCGTCTCGACGCTCCCGGCAGCGGCCCGTCGACGTTTGGGTCGGTCCGCATCGTCCAGCGCGCCGGAGCTACAGGTCGGCCCTACCCCCGCCGCCGCTACGGGCCTGGATGAGCAGATCCAGGCGCAGGCCCGCGCCTCCCTGAAGGCCCGCGCGTTGCGCCGGGCGCAGGCGTTGCGCTGGACGGACGCGAACCGCCGGGAGCGCCTCCGGCTCCGGGCCGAGGCTTTGGTCGAAGCAGGTCGCACCTGGACCAGAGCGGTGCTTGGGACCGATGCGCGGCCGGCCCAGAGCGACATCATCGGGCGTGACCGCGATTTTCCGTTGGACGCGGTTCGTCGCGACGGGGAGACCTCCGAAGCTCTGGCGCTTCAGGACAACGCCCGCCGGACCCGGGTACGCCGCGCGCGGCAGGGGGCCATTCGATTCCAGGCCGGGTTGGTCGCCCGCGCGGAGGCCGAGGCCCACGCTCGTTTCCTCCAAATGGAGGCTGAACGTCAAGATGAATCGGAAGAATCAAGTGAATCCGGTGAGTCCGGTGAGCCGGCTGAAGCTGGGGATGAGGCAGCGGCGTCGCGCGACCGGCTCGCGCAGCTCGCCGCGGAGGCCGCCGCCGTTCGCCTAAGCGCGGAGGCAAATGCCCCGGGCAGGGCGGCGCAGCGCCGCGGTGCAGAGGCGGAAGCGGGGCGGTTGTTGGCGATCGAGGAGGACAGGGCGGTCGACGAGGCCATCGCCGAGGCCGAGGCGGCGAGCGCAGCGACAGCGCTGGATGAGGAGATCCAGCGGTTGGAGGGGGCGAGATCGGCTGCGAAGCTTCAGCTGCAGGAGGCCGGGGCGGACGTGGCGGCGGACCGGGTGCTGGAGACCCTGAAGCTAGCCGATTCGGCGGGGCGGGAGGCGGCGATCGCCCACGAGAGGCTCGTCGACGCGGATGTCAGGCTCGCCGAACTGGGGATCGTGTCGCTGGAGGAAACCAACACCGATCGCCTGAATGTCGCACGGCGGGCGGCGGAGTTGGCCCAGAGCGCGGCTGCGGCTGCGGCGAGCCGGGAGTGGGCGGCGCGGGCCCACGCGGAGAGCGCTGCGGCTGCACAGCTGGAGGCGGAGTCCGCCCGGGGAACAGCGCGAATCATAGAAAAAGCTCGCGAAGTCGCTGCGCGGCTCCGGTCCCGGCGGCTCGCCGCTGAAGAGGAGCGCTGCGCGGTGGCGGCCCGCGAGCTGGCGAACGCCGCCGAGGCGCGTGCCCGGGCTCAGGTCGTGGAGGGGATGGCTGACGATGAAGGCGACGCGAGGAACATAGGGACTGAACCGGTGGCTGCGGCGCGGTTAGCTGCGGCGCGCTTGAGATCTGCAGCAGCGGGGGCGATCGGGGCGCGGGAGCGGGCCGGCTCCGGACCCCGCTCGGAGGTCATCGGGATCACCGGGACGGAGCTTAACTTCGAGGAGGAGTCGGATGCAGCCCGCGCCCAGGGAGAGGATCTGGTTGCGAGCCGCGTGGAGCACCGGCGTATCCTCGAGGTGGAGGCTGAACGCCTTCGGGACAGCGAACGGGAGCGCGTAGACGCCTGGAGCGCCGCGGAGGCCGAGGCGGCCCGGGCCGTACTGCTCGAGGAGCAGCTGGAGGCCGATGGCGCCGTGGCAGCCGGAGACCTGTCCCGCAGGGAGGCTCTGGCTGTGGCTGGCGCTGAGGGGCTCGCGCTGGCCCGCGAGCGGGCGGAGGCGGAGGCCCGCGCGGCGGGCGCGGCGGATCGCAAGTTAGCGGACGCCACCGCCGTTTTGGCTGAGGCCGAACGCCGGGCGGTGACGCTACGCTCCGAGGTAGAGGCGCGCCGCCTTCAGACTGCGCGGGCGGAGGCGGACCTCGCACGGATGGCCGCTGAGGTCGCAGCCCAGCGGGAGCAGGTGGCCCGCGCCGAGGCCGACGCGGCGGCCCAGTCGCAGCTTCTGGCGGAAGCATCCCGACAGGAGGCGCTACGTGCCGAGCAGGCACGCCAGCTCGCTGCAGCCATTCAGGCCGAACGCCAGCGCGCGTTGGCCGAGGCACGGCGGCAGGAGGCTGAGCGGAAAGAAGCCGCGCGGCTTCGGCTCGCCGAGCCGGAGCGCCGCCACGTCCGGGAGATGGCCGACGAGGCCGAGGCTGTGCTTCGAGAGGCCGGCAGCGAGCGGGTGGCGGCCGCCCGAATTGCAGCGGCGCGTGCCCGCGCGACCTCGCTCCGAGCGCGGTTGGATCGGGTGGAGCATCACGAGGAGGTAGAGCCGGAGGGCAGCCTTGCGGAGCGGGTGGAGGCCGCACGGGTTCGGGCGCTGGGCGAGGCCGAGAGCCGGGTGGAGCGCCGGCGAGAGATCGAGGCCGAGGCGGAGCGGCTGCGGGTCAGCGAGCAGGAGCGGGTGGACGCGCGGGCGCTCGCCGAGATCGAGGCTGTGAACACGGAGAGCCTTGAAAACGTGCTCCGGGCCGAGGCCGACGCTGCCTCGCGGCAGTTGGGCCAGATGCAGGCCGAGGCACGCGCCTCCGCCGATGCGTTGGACCGCGCGCGCCGAAGGGTGGCCGCGGAGGAGCGCGCTGCCGCGGCGGCTGCGGGGCTGCTCGCCGCGGCGAGCGCAGAGCGCGCCGCCGCGGAGGACGCAGCGGCGGCGGTGCGGGCGGCTACCGAACAGGTGAGGTCCGCCGAGCGAGAGACCTCCGCCTTAGCGTCAGCGAGGGCCGCGGAGAGCGTCGCGCGGGAGGACGCCGCGCGGCAGGTTCAGGTTTCCCGGGCGCAGGAGGACCTCGCGAGAGTCGCGGCGACCGTGGCGGTCGGGCGCGAGCAGGAGGCCCGCGCGGCGGCGGCGGCGGCGGCGGCGTCCCAGCGCGCGGCCGAAGCTGCGAAGGCGGCGGCGGTCCAGGCGGAGGCTGCTCGCCAAGCCACGGCGCATGCGCGCGCCGAGCGGCAGCAGGCGGAGGCGGAGCGGCGCGACCGGGAGGCCGAGCGGAAGGACGCCGAGGCCCGGCGAGCAGCGCACGTGGTCACGGTGCGGGAGCGGCAGGCGCTGGCGCGGGACGCCGCGCAGGCCGACGTCGTCGCCCGGGAGGTCGGGAGTGAGCGGGTGGCTGCGGCCCGTCTGGCGGCCGCGCGCGTGGTGGCGGCGCGGCTCGCGGCGACGCGCGGAGCGCTCCGGGCGGCCGGCCCCTCGCTCGACGACCGTCGGACCGCCGCCGCGAGGGAGGAGCAGCGGGCCGAGGTGGTGGCGCGCGCCGCTGAGGCGGAGGCCGAGTGGGCCGCTCGGGGCGCCGAGCTGCTGACCCGGGCGCGTCTGGGCGCCGCGAAGCAGGAGGAGTTGATCGTGCGGGAGGCGCAGGCCGCCAGCGAGCGGGAGCGGCAGGTCGTGGCCCGGGAGCGGCAGGCGGTTGAACGGGACCAGCAGGCTGTTGCCATGGAGCGGCAGGCAGTGGAGCGGGAGCGGCAGGCCGCGGCGCGCGAGGCCGAGCAGGCCGAGGTCGGTGCCCGCGAGCTCGGCAGTGAGCGCGTGGCGGCTGCGCGCTTGGCGGCGGCTCGGTTCGCGGTGGCGCTCGCCCAGCGGCAGGCCGCCCCGCTGCCTCCGGACGAGCCCGTGGTGCAGGAGAGCGGGGGGCCCACGATTCAGGCGCCGGGCTGGGCGGAGCGCTGGGGCGCCGCCGCGAGGGAGGAGCAGCGGGCCGAGGTGGTGGCGCGCGCCGCTGAGGCGGAGGCCGAGTGGGCCGCTCGGGGCGCCGAGCTGCTGACCCGGGCGCGTCTGGCCGCCGCGAAGCAGGAGGAGTTGATCGTGCGGGAGGCGCAG
>SHYV01000053.1 GCA_009692605.1 Myxococcales bacterium | reverse complement strand
GCCGGTCCCGCGGCGCGACGGGCGGTTGGCGCGGCGCAGGCGGCGTTCGCCCTATTGGATGATTTGAATGCGCAAGCGCGCCCTGACGATGCGCTTGCCTTCGGGACCGCGTTGCATGTCGGCGAGGTCGCGTTCGGAAACATCGGGGGCCGTACTCGAATGGACTTCACCTGCATTGGTCAGGCCGTAAATCTGGCCGTGCGTCTGGAAGGCCTCACCTCTCGGCTGGGTCGGCGGCTGCTGTTGAGCGAGGCGATTTCTTTGCTTGTGGGCGAAGGTACTCGGTTTGTTGGGTCGTACCCGCTCAAGGGGCTGTCGGAGCCGGCGAGGGTGTACGAGCCGGAGGGCTGACCCTTCCCATATGGTCGAAGCCGAAGTGGATGCCGACCCATTCTTGGGCTCGCCACGGAGCTTGCGGGTGTTGTCCAAGCTGCGCCCCGCGGTTGGCCCCAAGGCCGGCTTTGCCCGAATTGCGCTCCGGATCACCCTGCTTGGTGTTGCAGGGCAGCTCCCATAAGCCCCGCCACGCTCCGTGTGCGGGTTGCTAGCCCGGCGTCGTCATCGGTATGCGCACTCGCACTGTCGTCCCGCGACCTTGCTCGGACTCAACGTCCACCGTTCCGTTGAGCACCTCGACCACGAGGTTGTGCACCACGTACATGCCAAGTCCGCTCCCGCCGCTGCCCATGCGCGTGGTGACGAACGGGTCGAACACCGCATTGAGCGTGACAGGATCGATGCCGACGCCCCGATCTTCGATCTCGACCTGGGCGAACCCGTTCACGGCCCCACAGCGCACCCAGAGCAGCCGCTCGCTCGCGGTGCCTGGGAACGCGTGGAGCACCGCGTTCTGGACGATGTTGCTCACCACCTGGGCGATCGCCCCGGGGCGCGGCGCGCATGGCTCCCAGCGCCTCGTCGGCCAGCGAGAGCGCGGTGAACGCTGGGGTTTGCGTCAGCGATCAAGCCGGCGTCGTCGTGCACGATCACGCCGTCGCCGGCCCTGTTGGACGAGGTGGCCGAGATCCTCAACGCGCACGCCGAGCTTACCCAGATCCGCATCGAGGGAACACCGACAGCCGCGGTAACGACGCCGCGAACCTGAAGCTCTCGCAGGACCGAGCGAGCGCCGTGTGCGACTACCTCAGCAGCAGGGGCGTGCAGCCTGGGCGGCTGGCGGCGGTAGGCTACGGGGAGACCCATCCGCTGGTGAAAGAGACCGACGACGCGTCGCAGTCCAAGAACCGCCGCGTCGACTTCTTGGTTGTTGATCGCTCGGACAACGACGTCAACGCGGAGATGCAGAAGATCGACGTAAGTGACAACGCCACCAAGCCGGACCCAGCGCCCAAGGGCCAGTAGGCGGATAGGTAGCATAAACGCTGCTTCTCAAGCGGCGCCGCGCGAGCATCCGACGACGGCGCTCACCCTCCGACAAATTGAGCCTACCCTCGCTCCATCTCCGCGAGGGCCGCGTTCTCGGCGCGGACCCGGACCGTCAGCAGCATGGTGTTCAGCACGGTGAACGTCGCCGCCGTCACCCAGCAGCCGTACATGCCCGGCAACACCACGCCCTCGGTGACCACCGCGACATAGTTCGGATGGGAAAACCATCGAAATGGCCCTCCGGTCACCCTCGGCAAGCCCGGAACGATGATCACGCGGGTGTTCCACTGCGGGCCCAGGGTCCGGATGACCCACCAGCGCAAGCACTGACAGGCCAGCAACAGGCCCACCCCCGCCCAGACCGGTGGTGTTCCGGCTACCCAGCCTGCGCGCCAGTGCGCCTCGGCAAGGCAGCCGAGAAGCAGCCCGGTGTGCAGCACGACCATGAATGGGTAGTGCCCCTGGCCTCGCTCCACGCCACCCCGCGCGAGGCTCCACGCTGCGTTGCGCTTCGCCACGGATAGCTCCGCCAGTCGCTCGAGCCCCACCCCGGCGAGCACCGCGAGGTACCACGGCGCGGGCATGGAAGCCGAGGCCAGCGCGTCGGGCAGGCCGGAGAGGCCGCTCACCACTGCACCAACACGAGCTCCGAGCAAAATCCTGGGCCCATGGCCAGCAGCACGCCCCACGTCCCCGGCGCCGGCGGCTCGTCTTCGAGCACGTCGCCGAGCACGTTCAGCACGCTCGCCGAGGAGAGGTTGCCCCGCTTTTGCAGGGTGTCCCACGTGCGTCGCAGCGCGCCGTCGGGCAGGGCGAAGACCTCCTGCATGACTTCAAGCACCTTCGGCCCGCCGGGGTGCGCGATCCAGACGCCGACGTCGGCGACCACGAGATCGTGCGCGGCGAGGAACCGCTCTGCGTCCTGCACGAGGTGGTTCCGGACCATCTCCGGAACCTCGGCCGAGAGGATGATCCGGAAGCCGTTCGAGCCGATCTTCCAGCCCATCACGTCTTCGGTGTCGGGGTAGAACGCGCTCTGCGTGGCGATCACACGGGGCGCGTTGCCGCGGGCGGTGTGGGGTCGCCCCGACACGATGGCGGCCGCGGCGCCGTCTCCGAACAGGCCCGACGCGATCAGGTTCGGGATCGAGAGGTCGTCCCGCTGGAGCGTGAGGGAGCAGAGTTCGACCGACAGCAGCAGCGCCATGTGGTCAGGAAACGCCCGGATGTAGTCCGAGGCGCGGGCGATGCCGGCCGCTCCGGCCACGCAGCCAAGGCCAAAGATCGGCGTCCGCTTTATGTCCGATCGGAAGCCGAGCCGGTTCACCAACCGGGCGTCGATGCTCGGCGCGGCGATGCCGGTGACGCTGACGAACCAGATGGCATCGATGTCCCTTGGGGTCGCGCCCACCTGCGCGAGCGCGGCGAGCACCGCGTCTCCGCCGATGTCGGTCGCCACGCGGACGAACGTGTCGTTCGCGCGCGTGAAGTCGAGACCGTCGTACTCCGCGATGGGCATGGCCAGATGGCGTCCGCCTACCATCACGTTGCGGTGAAGCTGCTCGATACGCGCCACGTTGTGGTAGCGGCTGGCCCAGGCGTCCCGGAACGCGCCGATCAGCGTGTCTTGGTCGACATAGTTCGGCGGAAACGCGCGGCCGACAGCGTTGAGGTATACGCTCACTCGGGCTTGAACACCGAGTAGATCACCCACCGCCAGCAGTCGCGGATCGCCCCGGTGGGGGAGATCTCGAACGGGTGCACCGCCCTGACTTCGGCGGGGCAGTGGTTGTACAGGTCGCGGATCTGGTGTCGGTGCAGCGCGGGCGTCTCCCACGTCGCGATCCAGTTGTCGATGTCCTCCCATTGGAGGAATTCCTGCGTGGTCAGGCCGATGAAGCCCGCCCCGGACAGCAAGGCGCGCATGTCCTCGTCGTACAGGTTGTTCACGAACAGCGGCTGCTTCTTCTTGACGACCTGGAACATCCACGGCCCGTCGATCGCCGAGAAGGGCACCCACTGGCCGACCACGAATTGGCCACCCGGCTTGAGCACTCGGAAGATCTCGGAGAGCGGGCGCTCAGGCTGCGGGAGCAGGTGCAGCACTTCGCGGTTGCAGACGCCGTCGAACGAGTTGTCCGGGAACGGGATGTCGTAGACGTCTCCTTGCACGACCTCGTCCAGTCGGGTGCGGGAGAGCGCGACCATTTCGGGGGTCAGGTCGAGCCCGATGACGCGGCCGACCTTGCCCTTGAAGGAGTTGCCGACCACTCCGCTGCCACAGCAGACGTCGAGGACGACAGCGTCCTCCTTCATCTGCGAGGAGCCCCCATGCAGCCCGAGCAGCCCGGCGTTTGTGATCCAGTCGGCCGAGGTGTGCCAGTTCTTCGAGCGGATGCCGAACTGCTGGCGGTAGATGTCCTTATCGACCAGATGCTCGACCCGCTCGTAGCGAGCCCGCTCGCTCGCCCGTCGGGAGGCGAGCCTCGCCCGGCTCGCTTCGATCGCGCGCCCGACGATCGCCGCGGCGTCAACCGGATTCGCCCGCAGCCAGGCCGACAGCGCGGCTCCGACAGCGGCCTCCACCACCCGGCCGGCAGCGTCGTCGAGCAGCCGGGTCTTGGTCTGCCCCTCAAAGTGCGGGTCGCGCATGCGCACCGAGAGCACGGCCACGAGGCCCTCCATCGCATCGCTGCCATCGATACGCTCCTCGGGCTCGCCGTGTCGCGCGCCCTGATCGAGCAGGCGCGACTCGCGCGCATAGCGGGTCAATGCGTGGCCTACCGCAGCGCGGAAGCCATCGGCGTGGGCGCCGCCAAGCGGCGTGTGCACGTGATTGACGAAGCAGACCAGATCCTCGGCGAAGGCTCGGGTCCACAGCAGCGCGGCGTCCACCTCGGGGATGTCCTGACCGCTCCCTCCTGCCGCACCCACATCGTGCACCACGATCGGCGCGGCGTGGACTAGCTCCTGATGTCCTGCGAGCCAGCGCGCAAAGCCAGCGAGGCCCTCATCGGACGAGAACCGTACGGTTCGGTGGTCTTGATCCCCGGGCCCCTCTACGGTCAGGGTGCAGGTCAAGCCCGAGGTGAGCCAGCTCTGCGAGCGGAGCCAGCGCTCCACCGCTTGGGGCTCCGCGCGCTCGACCCCGAAGATGGCCGGGTCCGGAAGAAACATCACCCGCGTTCCGGAGGTGCTGTCGTCGGCGATTCGGACGAATGGGGCCGCCCGACGGCCTGCCGCCCAGCGGCCCTGCCAGCGGCCACCGTCGCGCCGAACCTCCAGCTCGAACTCTGCCGAGAGCGCGTTCACGCACGTGAGGCCTACGCCGTGCAGTCCTCCGGGCAGCCGGTAGGCGCCGTCCTTGAACTTGCCGCCTGCGTGCAGCTCGCTGACGAGCACCTCGGGGATCGGGCGCCCGCTGGAGTGCTGATCGACGGGCATCCCGCGGCCGTCGTCGTTCACCGTCCAGCGGCCGTCGCGGTCCACCGAGACCGTGAGAATAGAGGCATGGCCGGTCAACGCCTCATCTAGGGCGTTCTGGAGCACCTCGATCACAAGCTGCATGATGCCGGCGGCGCCGGTGGAGCCGACGTACATCGCCGGGCGCATCCGGACGGCGTCCAGCCCTTCGAGGATGATGATGGAGTCGGCGTTGTACGCGGTGGTGGTGCTGGTCGTCCCGTTGCTCATGAGGGATCTCCGCTACCGGCGTCAGCGGGTGTGAGGTCTGCCAGCCGCTCGGCGTGGGCGTGGCGCAGCCGCGACAGGCTCTGGAACCAGCTGGCGATGTCCGAGAACCCCTCGTTCCGGGCGGTCCGGGCTCGGCGGCCCTCGATCTCAGCGTCCGTTGCGTAGAACGAGCGCATGGCGGCCATGTTGGCGACGGTGCTCCCGATCGGCCGGCCGGTGAGCGGGTCGCGCGCACGCATCAGGAGATCAAGGCTCCCCTTCGCGTTGATGGAGTGCTGCTCCCCAAGCTCGCGGAGGGCGCGTGCCATCTCGGGCTCCCCTTCGATCTCGGCGATTCGGGAAAAGTAGGCGCATTCGATCGCCGCCGCCGCTTCGTCCCGGAAGGTGGACTCAAGGTGCTCGCACGTGAGCGCCTCCTTGAGCGCGGGCTGGCTGTAGCGAGCCGCTGCTCGTTCAGATGCTTCACTCACGCGATTTTTGAAACCTCAGCAGTGTCAGGAATGGCTGAATTCGGGGTGGGCGAATTCAGCCATCGGTGGGTTCAGGCGGAGAGGGTGAGCTCGCCGGAGGCGGCGCGTTCGAGCGTCACACCGGCCGAGGAGGCCTTGAGCCCACGGTACTTCATGGTGCCCGGGTCCGGTACGGCGGCTGCCGAGGCGAAGTCAGCACGCCAGGGGGTCGTGGGTTCGGGGTCGAAGTAGGCGAAGTGCTCGGGGAAGTGGTGGAATTCCATCACCGGCCCTTCCTGATAGCTGTCGTACAGGCGCTTGTACGCCCTACGCATCACGTGGTCCGGAAGGCTGTTGTAGTTGAGGAACTCGTCGCGCTCAAGCGCCTGCTCGACCGACAACCAGCGCAGGTGCTCGACCTCGTTGGCGATCTGCTTGGAGTCTACGCCCTGACGGTAGACGGTGGTTCCCGGCATGGCCGACAGGTACTTTACGCGGGTGATGTGCTTGTGCTCTTCGCCCCACTTGCACATGTGGTCGAGGCTCTCCTCGGTCTCGCCCGGCAGCCCGACGATGGTGAGGCCTCCGTAGCGAACCCCACCGTCCCAAGTGTTTTTCATCGCCTTCATCGCGAGGTTCTCGGTCGAGCCCTTGCGCGCTTCCTTCAGGGCGGCGGGCGTGAGCGACTCGACGCCGTACAGCGCGATGTCGCAGCCTGCCGTGCCCATCGCCTTGCCGACCTCGGCGTCCACGTCGGCGTTGCGGGTCAGGCACGTCCACCGGATGTTGTGGTCGCGGATCACGTCGAGGTACTGCAAGGTCTGCTTCTTGTGGGCCGTGAAGGTCAGGTCCACGAAGAAGATGAACTCGGTCTTGTATTGCTCCTTCAACCACGTGAGCTCGCTGGCGAGCTTCTCGGGGGACTTGACCCGCTCCTGCGGCGTGGTGCGGTAGCAGAACGAGCAGTCCATCTTGCAGCCGCGCGAGTAGCTGGCGATGACCTGGGGCTGCAGGCCGCGCGGGTCCTTGGACTGCGGCCACAGGTCGAGCCGCATGTTCGGCAGCGCGTTCAGGTTTGGCATCTGGCCGCGCGGAGGGGTCGCGTGGGGGATGCCCTTGGCGTCGCGGTACCAGATGCCCTTGATCTCGGGCAGTCGCGTCGACCACATGCCTGCGGTGAACGCGTCCATCACCTCGAGCATGGTGAGCTCGCCTTCCGAGATCACCGCGACGTCCGCGCGCGTCTCGCGCATGAACACGTGCGGGACCGAGGTGACGAGCGACCCACCGAGGATGATCGGCATGTTGGGCTTCGCGTTCTTGCATTCGCGGATCAGGTCTTCGATGAAGGGGTAGTTGTCCTCGAAGGTGGCGAGCCCGAGCACGTCGGTACCCTCCATGATCTGCGCGTACGCGGTCTCAAGCGGGGTGCGATCGTAGCGGACATCCACGATGCGCACCGGGTACCCGGCGTTGGTCAGGACGGTCGCGATGTACGTCACGCCTTCATACGGCGACGTGAGAAAGAACTCCCACCCGCGCGGCATCGTGAACGGTGACGGCCCAACCACCAAGGTGATCTTGGGCATCTTCGTCGAGGTGGCGACCGGGGTCAGCCCTTGATGGAGCATCCGGTCCATCAGCACCTGATCCACTAGGCCGCCTGCCGTGGTGTACAAACCGGGGTCGAGTGAGGGGGTAGCCATGTATACTCCTAATCCCCGGGAGAAGGGGACGTGGGGTCAGCGTACCGGGAGACCGTGCCGGAGTCAAGCCCGCGCGCCGACGCAGGCCATCGACCCACCGTTTCTACGGTTGGGACGGCTTAGAACAGCTTGATGTGCTCTTCTTCGAGGCCCAGGTAGGCCTTCGGGTCGGTCCTCATCCCGTTGAGCCAGGTCCGTACCTCCTGCTCCATCTCGTACGTGGTGCGCGCGTCGATGGTCGACAGGTCGGCCAGCTCGTTCGGGTCGTTGGAGAGATCGAACAGCGAGTGTTGGCCGTCCTCGAGGTCGAGGATGAGCTTCTTTTGGCCCTGTCGCACCGAGCGCAGGTGCACGAACAGCCGGTAGTCGGACTCTGCGTAGATGGGGAGCACCATCTTCTCACCCTGAAGCATGGGGATCAGGCTCTGCCCGTTCACGCCCTCCGGCCCGGGGACCCCGAGCGCGTCGAAGACGGTCGGGAACAGGTCCACGGTGCGCACGTTGTCCTCGACGACCCGCGCGCCATCCCCGTTCGGGAACCGAATGATCATCGGGACGTGGAGCTGGTGATCACAGAGCGTCGCGCCGTGGTCGACGTAGCCGTGCTCCATGAACTCCTCGCCGTGGTCGCCAACAATCATGATGATCGACGTGTCGAGCAGCCCGAGCTCCTTCACTGTGGCGAGGAACTGGCCAAGGCGGGCGTCCGCCTCTTTCACCTTGGCGTCGTAGACCTCGATCAAGAACCGCGTGTCCTCGGCGTCCACGCCGTCGAGCCTGGCGACGTCGCCCGGCTTCTTGATCTCGGCCAACCCCTGCTCGCGCAGCTTGGCCTGCTCTTCGATGCTGCCATCGAGCTTTCCCTGATAGTCCGGGACCGCCGCGCGGGGGGTCTGATCCACGAGCGGGTGCTGTCCGTGGGCGTCGTAGCCATGGAAGAACATGAAGAAGTGGCCGGCGACGTGCGCCTTGAGCCACTCGGCTGCGGGGGGCCCCGAGTAGTCCATCCCCGCGAACGCCTTGTCGTCGAGGTAGCTCGTAAAGCCACGGTTATACCCAAACTTCCCCGAAACGCCGGCTCCGCCGGTGAACGCGACAGCCTCCCAGCCCTTCTTGGTGAGCTCTTCGGGGTAGGTCGGGATGGCGTCGTCCAACCGGGTGAACACGGCCTCGCCGCCGTCCGGGTTCGGCTTGAGCTTGTTCGTGACCCCGTGCAGCGTGGGCCAGCGCGCGGTGAACATCGCCAGGTGGGACGGCAACGTCCACGGCGCTGCGGAGGTCACGTGGCTGAAGACCACGGCCTCTTTCGAGAAGGCATCGAGGTTCGGGGTGACCTTGCCGCCGCCGGCCCCGGTGCGGTCGAAGCGCAGGGCGTCCATGCTGATCAGGATGACATTCAGCTTCGACGCGTCCGCCGAGTAGTCGAAGGTCGGGCCGGCGGGCTTCGCTGGCTCGGCGGGCTTCGCTGGCTCGGCGGGCGTTGGCGCCGGGGCACCTGAACATGCCGAGAGCAGGACGGCGAGCCCGAACAGGGCTAGCGCAGACGAGGCGCGCGCGGGGCTGGGGAGCAGGGCGGATGGGGCGAACCGAGACATTGGGGACTCCGGATGCGCGAAGCTATCCGGTCGGCGGGTTGGGATCACCTTCGACCCCGCCGTGATTCCCCGCTCAGTCCGACAGCGCCGTTGACTTCAAGTCGAGCTTCACCACCACGCCCGGATGAGCGTGCTCTGCGGTCGCCTTCTGAGCGGCGACCCAAGCGGTGTACGCCGCCGCGTTGGCGAAGGGCGCCTCGGGTGCCAGCCAGGCCACCGTGCCGGTGCCCTTGCAGCTCTCGGCGAGCTGCCCGGTGGCGGGGACAACCACATTGGGCATGAACGTGGTCAGGGCGTTCGGCAGCACCCGCTCCGCGAGCTGGTCGGGCCAGGTGTGCCCGGTGTCCCACACCATCGCGGCGTGGAGCGTCATGCGGGGGTCGCCCTTCTTGCATGTCGCGTTCTCCAGCGCGATGATCCCGTACATCAGCTTGCCGTCCTGCAGGACGGAGGCGTACCGGATGGCGGAGAGCGTGTCTGCCGACACCTCATCTCCAAGGGCGAGGTAGGCCTTACGCGCCTCCGGAAAAGCGCGCTCTGGCAGCTTTGGAGCGATGGCGTTGAGCCCGGCGAGCGCCGCGCTGATCCGCGCCTGATCGGCCCCGGAGGACGCGCCGATTCCGCCAGCGGCGGGCAGCGCGCGAACGAGGTCGATGAAGACCAGCGGGTCGGTCTCCTTTTCGGACATGGCCTGGATCGTCGGCACCGACGCGATGCCTGCGTTGGTCGCGTACGTGCCGAGCACCGCCGAGAACAGCGCGCGATCATTCTTGACCCCCGCCAGTCGGGCGGTCAACAGCGCCTCCGCAGCCGGGACGCGGCACGCGTCGAGCGCGCTGTACCATCCGGCGCTCCAGAATTTGTCGCCGAGGGCCTTCGCGCTGTCGGTCCAGAAGGTGGTCACACCTGGCTTGTCGCAGGCTTCGCCGAGGTGGTTCAAGGTGGACGCGCGCTCGTCCGCGACCAGCGCGGTGATCCAGTCGCGCACCGCCTGGCCTTGATCGAGCGAGATCGCGAGGAGCGCGGCTGCGTCCCCGGTGGGGCCGGCGAGCATGCGCTTGACGGTAGCTGGAGCGGCCAGCTTGGCGACGACCGTGTCGCAGGCGGCGAGGTCGAGGAGCGCCTGTGCGCTGGGACCTGGCGAGGCCTCGGTCAGCGCGGTGTTCAGCGCCTTTGCATCGCAGGTCGGGGCTGTGGGCGGCGCGACGGCGGGCGCACCGGCGTGAGCTGCGGAGAAGATGGCAATCAGGGTGACAAGCACGGGCGTCTCCAGAGGGGCGGGGACCGGGGGTTTAACCAAAAAACCTCGATGCCGCCGTTTGTTGATAGAACCTGCCGTGATGTCGCCCAGCCCCGGACCAAGCCCGACCCCGCACATCGAGGGCTCCGACCGGACCGGTGCGGCGTCGGGTCGTACGGTGACCAAGGTGGCGATCATCGCGGTGCTCGCCGTGATCATCACGGCGGGTGTGGCGAATACGCTGTCCCACCTGCTGCAGGATGGCGAGCACCCCAGGTCCACGACGCTCAGCCCGACGCTGCTGTGCCTCGCGGGGGTCTTGTGGAGCGCTGGAATCGCGGCGCAGGGGCCCCGCTGGGCGGTGCTCTTGCCCACGACAGGCCGGCCGCCGGGGGTGGTGCGATCTGCATTGGCGGTGCTGGGTACGAACGGGCTCACGGTCACGATTCCAGGCCCGTCGGGAGAAGCGCTGCTCGCCTCCTTCTGCGAGCGCGACCTCGGCATTCCGTGGGCCACGGGCGCGGCGGCGAAGTTCCTGTCGCGGTTGTTGGGGCTGGCGCTGCTGGGGGCGTTCCTGTTGGCCGGCGTCGCGTTCATCCCCGGCGTCGAAAGTTGGGCTCCGGCGGGCATCGCAGCGCTCACGGTCGGGACGGTCCTCCTCGGGATCTACATGTTTTCCTCCCACGGGATTCGGGCCGTCGCGGTCGCCCTGATCGGGCTCCTGCCCACGTCCACTCGCGCGCGTGTGCAGGCGCCGGTGTTGGCGATCGTCGACCACGCTCTCGCGCCGGGCGGGCAGTCTGCCAGCCACTGGGTGCGGGCGACGTGCTGGTCGGTTGTCAGCACGGGGCTAATGGGCGCGGGGGGGTACGCGAGCGCGTTGGCAGTGGGGGTCGCGCCGGAATGGAGCGTGTACCTGTGGATGCACGTGGTCAGCTCGTTGGCGGGGCTGGTGGGCATGCTGATCCCTGCCGGGCTCGGCCCGCTCGACGCGCTCTGGGTCGCGCTCTTCGTGGTCGTTCGGGCGCCCGGCGTAGACGCCGCTACAGCAGCCCAGCAGGGGGTGCTGGCGGCGGTGGCCTGGCGCCAGATGCAGGCGATCTCCCTTCTGATCAGCCTCCCGCCGCTGGGCTGGGTGGTTCGGCGGACCAGCGGCTGACTGTGGCGCTGCTGGTTCGGCTGCCGCGGGTCAGAGCACCTGAAAGGGGAACGCGACCTGCATCTCTTTCGGCAGGTTCATCAGCACGCGCTCGTCCTCTTCGTTCAGCACGTCCTGCGCGTGGAACGCGTACACGCCTTCTTTGAGCGGCTCGCGCGTCGTGATGAGGTAGTCGTCGCGCGAGGGCAGTGACTCAAGGTCGAACGGAACCTCGGTCTCCGAGACCCAGAGGTTGACCGTGGCGTCGCCCGGGCCGAGCACGCCCTTCATCTGCGTCTTGTTCACGAACGCAAGTCGGGTGAGGTGCAGGTTCATCCGGGCGAGCTCGCTTGGGCGGAGCATCGACGTGAACACGAACTTTGCAGGCTGGTTCTGCGTGAGCCCTTGCTCGGGCAGCTCGCGAACCCCGGCGAAGTGCCGCAGCTCGGTCGCGACCATGCGGATGCGCTGGGCGGGGACCTCGATGTAGGCCGTCGCTCCGATCGCGTAGAAGCCGGGAAGCTCGGGCTCCGGGTAGAGCGTGAACGTCAGCTGTGTATAGTCCGCGTCCTCAGCGATCTCGGGCAGGTCGGCGACCTCCTTGATGTACCCGTCCTTGCCCGCCATCGCCCGCTTCACCGGCGTCTCGGTCGGGATGGAGAACGTGCCGGTCTCGTCGGCGTGGTACCGCGCGACGACCCCCTCGATCACCACCGTGGCGTCGGGTACGGGCTTGCCCCAGATGTCGACGACCTTGCCGTTGAGCATCCGCGGGGACGTGCAGCCGACGACAAGGAGCGGGATGAGCAGGATCATGCTGGAGGGGCCTCAAACCAGGCATCCAGCGTGCCGGCGTCAAGTTCGTGCAGCGTGTGCTCGGTGAAGCGCAGGTAGACCTGCCAATCGGCGAGCGGTCTACCGTCGGTCTCCCTGCGCTTGATCTCGTCCACCGACCAGCTGTGGCAGCGTTCCACGAACGCGCGCGCCGCGGCCCAACGTGCGCCGGGGTCGGCGGGGGCATCTGGGCGCGATTCGCGAATCGACATGGGGAATCCCATTATCGCTCCATCTGGGGTTGGTCGACAGATCTTTGTGGCACCCCGCTACAGGTCGCCTTCCTGGACCCCGCTGCCCAGCCCCTCGGTGGTCTCCACGACCCCGTAGTCCCGGGTCGCCGGCAGGTCGCGCAAGGTCGCGACCATGTCCAGACCGAGCCAACGCACCTCGCTGCTGAGCAGCAGTCCGTCGCCGCTGATCATGAACTTGGCCGTCGCCCCCGGTCCGGCGAGCGTGTAGCGCGTCGTGGGGACGCGAACTCCGCCGACCTTTACGCTGCCGGGCTCCCCGGTGCCCAGCGTGCCGGCGACGATGTCGCCGGTCTCTGCGATCAGGAGCCCGACGCTGCCCGGCGCGTCGAGGAGCCCGACGCGGGCTGGATCCATCAGGTCGAGGGTGCTCAACCGCACATGGGCCTCGCTGCGGTCGGTCTCCTTTCCACCGGTCTGGACGGTGACCTGCCAGCCTCCCCCAGACAGTTCACGCGCGGCTACGGCGGACCGTGCGCCGTTCCGGTCCGTGGCGGACGAAAACTGGGCGCCGCTAGGCGTCGAGAGGCCGGTGCCTCGCGAGTCGAAGGTGACGCCGGGCGCCTCGATGTGCGTGAAGGTCTCGATCACGTGCCGCTCGCCGGAGGGGCGGGAGTAGTACTTGATCGTCACCTCGCGCGTTCCGACTGCCTCCCCTTCCACGGCGAGGTCGTAGACGAGGCGCTGCTCCGCCGCTTGGGCCCGCGGCGCGAACCCGACCAAAGTGAGCAGGGCCGCCAGAGCTGCGGGGCCCGCCAGAGCTGCCCGGATGGTCATGGGCGAGTGTGGGTGTCGCTTCATCGGTTCGAGCTAACCCACGCCGCTGCCTCTTCGCGGTTGCTCACACGGCCCGCGAGCTGCTCCTCCCGCAGCGCGCTCAGGATCTCCCCCATGCGTGGTCCGGGAGCAACGCCTAATGGCACCAGATCTTTTCCACCAAGCAGCGCGGGCAGTGGCCCTCGGGCGACCCCCCACGCCGCCGCCGCTTCCTGCAGCGGCTTCGAGTCCAGCAGCCACGCCAGCAGCTGCACGTCGCACCGCTCCGCCGCTCGCACCACCCGCTCGCGCCCCCCCCGCTCGGGCGCCGTCGAGTCCTCCGGGTCGGGCCGATTGGCCTCGGCCACCAGCGCGAGGACCTGCTCGCGGACCCGGTACCCGTCGATGCGATGCAGGTTGAGCCGGTCGAGCAGTCGCTCCGTCTCAGCGGCGGGGAGCCCAAGGCAGGCGCCGGCCAGCAACAACGCGACCCGCCGCGGCTGGCCGTCCACATCGAGGGCCGCCAACCGGTCAAGGACCACCCCCGTCGGGTCGGCTCCCTCGATCGGGGTGCGCTCCCATTCCGGCAGGAGCCGCGCCCACATCCCGGTCTGCAGCGCGAACGACCACCCCACTGACGGGGCGGGTGACCGTGTGAGCAGCTTCGCGACCTCCCCCCACACGCGCTCGGAGGGCAGATCATCGAGCGGCATCGCCGCACAGATCGCGCGAAGCGCAGGATCGACGTCGAACCCGAACCGGCCGGCGAACTGGGCGACCCGGAGCGCGCGCAGGGGGTCCTCTACGAACGTGGTCGGGTCCACCGCGCGGAGCAATCCACGGCGAAGGTCGTCCAGCCCACCCCACGGGTCCTCGTACCGCAGCAGCAGCGGGTCCCAGGCGATGGCGTTTATGGTCAGGTCCCTCCGCCTCGCGGCCTCCGTGGTCCCGATGAACGGCGCGGCCTCCGCTTCGATCGCCCGGTGCCCCGTGAACTTCGATGGCCCCGCTTCGTCGCCCTCCTCCGGGGTCCGGCGCCGGTCCCGCCGGGGGACGCTGACGTCGACCTCGTCGCCGCCCAGCCGAAGTTTGTAGACGCCGAACGATTTTCCCACCTCTCCGACCCGCCCGAGCCCCTGCAGCACGACCTCCAGCCGCTTGGGCTCCAGCCCGTGCACCTCCACGTCGAGGTCTTTCGGCGCCTCGCCAGCGCAGTGGTCCCGGACTGCACCGCCGACCACCAGCGCGCGGCCACCCGCGGCGGCGCAGGCCTCAAACAGGCGCACGAAGCGCCCGGGCAGGCGCATCGGGGTGACGACGATCGGGCGGCGGGGCATCCGGTCTGGTATCCCGACAGGTTACCCCCGCCGCAGGTTCCCATGCTGCGCTCCGAAGACCCCCTCGTGACCCCTGAAGGTTGGCTCCACCGCGGCGATGCCTTTGTGCCCGGCGACGGCGTGCAGTTGGCCGTTTTCGGCGGCATCCCCGGCGAGCGCGCCCGCGTCCGGCTCACCGGCACGCATCGCCGCCAGGACCGCGCCCGTTGGATCGCGGCCGCAGGGCCTTCCCACCCTTCGCGCGTGCACCCGTGGTGCGACCGGTTCGTGCCCTGCGGTCGATGTCCGCTGATGCACCTCCACCCGATCGCCCAGCATGACGTCATCCGTGGCCTCATTCAGGACGGCGTGGACGCCGCGACGCTAGACGGCCGGGTGGATGCCCCGACCCCCGCGATCCCGCCCCCCGGTCAGGGTGGGTCCCGCACTGAGCTGCAACACGAGATCAACCTCGTCGCCGGGTACAGTGACCAGCGCTCTCCCCGGATCGGGGTGCCCGGTCAGGATGGGCGTGACGTCGTCCCGGTGCCCGGCTGCCTGATGGTGCCCGAGACGCTGCGGGAGACGATGAAAGTGCTCTCCCACCACGTCCGCGAGCTCGAGATCTGGCCATGGAACGGCAAGGTCGGCACCCTGCGCGCCGTGCACCTGCGCTGCTCGCCGGTGACGGGCGAGGTCGGCGTTCTGCTCTCGGTGACGCGCCCGAGCCCGATGCTGACCGAGCTGGCGGACCGGCTGGCCAGCGCGCATCCGGCCATCGCGGGGGTGGCGATGCACATCTCCACCCCGCCGGGCTTCACCTGGGATCGCACCGAGGACGGTGAACTCGGCGTGGGCATGCTCTATGGCAAGGCGCTGTTCGACCTCGCCCCTGGCGGCTTTCCGATGCGGCTCGGCTTTTCGGACCCGTGGCCCGCACGCCCCGATGAGCCGGCGCTCATCGACGCGGTGAACGCGCTCGACGGGCGGCCGGGCGACGCTGCGCTGGAGATCGGGGGCGTAAACGGCGTGGGCGCCCTGCTGCTCTCCCGAAAGACAGGCTGGGCACTGAGCCTCGGTCTGCCCGAGGCCCGGGCCCGACGTGCGCGCGAGAACAACGCGGCCGGCGGCGGGACGGGCGCGCTGGCCAACGCAGCTGCGGACTTCGTCTCGGGGCCGGTGATCGAGGGCCTCGCTTCGGTCTACAGTCGCCTCGACGGTCGTCGCCCGTTGGCGTTGCTCAACGCGGGCACCAAGGGCATCCCCGACGAGGTGCTGGACGCCGTGCTCGCGCTCGACCCGCGGCGGGTGGTGCTGTTGGGCTCCAACCCGCGTTCGTTTGGCAAGAACCTGAAGCGGCTCTCGGCGGGGCTCACCATCCGTCGGGTGACCCCTCACGATGTCGCGCCCAACACGCCGTTCGCCGAGGTGGTGGGCGTGCTGGAGAGCGAGGATTCGAGCCCGCCGACCGCCCGTGCGCCCAGGCGTAAGGTGGTTCGGCGCTAGGGCTCACCCCGATAGGCGAGTCAAAGGCAGGTTCGGTTGGTGCAGGTGAACGGCTCGTCGTTCCCGTAGATGTAGTTCGTGCTGGCGATGGACGCGTCGTTGGGCACTGTATCGGCGAGGTTCTCGACCGGGCCGGCGCCGGTGTCCCACACGGTGGCGGTGAGCGTGGACGAGGTGTCGAAGATGTAGACGCCTGCGCCGCCGGACGGCGCGGTGTTGGACGAGAGGCCCCCGCTGGTGAGCGTGCTGCCGGCGCAGGTGAAGTCCGAGCTGGACAGGTAGGCCCAGCCGCCGTGGTACGACGCGCTGTTTGCAGACAGCTGAGAGTCCTCGTCGAGGACGATGGCGCTGGTGGAGCCGTACCACCCGCCGCCGATGTAAGCGGCGTTCGTGGACAGCGCCGTGCCCGCGAGCGTGAGGGTGCCCCCGATGGAATAGACGCCGCCCCCGCAGCCGGTGGTGGAGGAGGGCCCGAACTCGTTGGCGCTGACGTCGGAGTCGGTCAGCGTCAGGCTGAGGACGTCCAGATAGGCCCCTGCGCCTTGCGCGCTGCTGCTTTCGCCGGTGACCTCGTTTGCGGTGATGGAGACCTCGGTGAACGCTACGTCGTAGTCGCTGTAGATGTACAGGCCGCCGCCCCGATACAGCGCATCGTTGCCGGAGATGTCGACGTTGTTCATCGTGAACGCGCCGGAGGAGGAGGTGGTGAAGTGGATGCCGCCGCCGTAGCTCGCGCCGCTGTTGCCGGTGAAATCGCTGTCCCGGACGGTCAGCGTCGCGCGGCGAGGGACGAGAGGGACGCGTACAGTCCGGCACCGTAGTAGACGCCCACGTTGTTCGTGAGGGTGGTGTCGAACACCGCGCCGTCGAGGGTGAGGGCGCCGCTGTTCAGGTACACGCCGCCGCCGTAGTTGGCGGAGTTGCCGCTCACAGTGACGTCGACGAGGGTGACGGCAGCGCCGTCCGCGTAGTTCCCGCCGCCGAAGGTGGCGTCGTCGTCCTCGTCTTCGTGGGCGGCGGTCCCGGCTCCGTTCTGGATCTTGACACCCTGAACCCGCAGCACGCTTGACGGCTCCGCCGTGAGGACGGACCCGGCGCTGCCGCCGTCCAGCACGGCGGTGACCGAACTGCCGGTGGCCGCGAGCAGCGCCACGTAGAAGGTTCCGTCGCAGACCCACACCGTGCCATCGTCAGGGAGCGTGGCGCTCGCCGGGCTGCCCGATCGGCCTGCCGCGAACGTCGCGGTCAGGTCGGTCCATGCCCCGGTCTCGCTCTCGGCCGAGACGCTCCCGGCTTCGTCCGCCGCGCCCCAGCTGGTCGCCCCGCAGTCGTTCCGCTTCAGGTCGCAGAGCTCGGGTGCGCCCGGGTAGACCGTCGGGTCGGACGGCTCGCAGTCGTCGCCTGCGTCCGCCACGTAGCCACCGGGGGCCGTGCAGGAGACGACGGCGGTGGAGGCCTCGCCCGAGCCGTCCCGGTCGGTGTCGGCGTACCAGGTCCCGGCGTCGGTGGCGTCGCAGTCGCCATCGTCGCAGTCGCCATCGTCGCAGTCGCCGTCGTCGCAGTCGCCATCTTCCGTGGCGAGCCCCGCTTCGGGGGAGCAGGACTCGACGGGGGAGTCCGTCCGTCCCTACCCATCCTGATCGGCGTCGGTGTAGTACGTGACCGCGTCCACGGCGCTGTCGTCCACCGTGCCGTCACAGTCGTTGTCGGCCCCGTCGCACACCTCGCTGGCGGAGGGGCTGATGGCGCGCACCGCGTCGTCGCAGTCCCCGCCCTCGTCGGTCGCGCCGGGGTCGTTGCACGCCACGACGAGGGCTTCGTCGCCGTAGCCGTCGGCATCGGCGTACCAGACGGTGGACTCCGAGCACGGGTCGACGTCGGGCACGGCAGGAGCGCAGCCCGGCGCCAAGAATACGAGTGGGAGGACCAGAGCGGGCCAGAGCACGGCGGGCCAGAGCACGGCGGGGAAGATCAGGGCGGCAAAGATGGACCTGGGGCCAGCTGTAGCCCGGTCGATCCGGGTGCAACGGGCGCGACGGCGCGCTGGGAGCTCATCGAGGCCGCGGCGCCCGGCGTAGCTTGATAGTCCTCCGTCCCCATTGAGGATCTCCACCCGATGCGCATCGTCTTCGGCATCAGCGGCGCCTCTGGCGCACCGTACGCCCGTCGGGCGCTGGAGTTCCTCTCCGGTTCGGGGCGCGCCAATGGCATCGCCACCGACGTGGTCTTCACCAAGACCGGTCGGCTGGTCTGGCAGCATGAGGTCGGCACCGACCCGGCGGAGTACGGGCTCCCGATTTGGGCCCCCGGTGATTTGACCGCGCCGTTCGCCTCCGGCAGCGCGCGCTACGATGGCATGCTCATCGCACCGTGCTCGGTCGGTTGTGCCTCGCGGATCGCCAACGGCGTGTCCAACGACCTGGTCTCGCGAGCCGCCGACGTGATGCTGAAGGAGCGACGCCCGCTGGTCGCTGTGGTGCGCGAGACCCCGCTGTCGTTGATCCACCTGCGGAACCTGACCCAGTTGGTTGAGGCGGGCGCCTTCGTGATGCCCGCGTCCCCCAGCTTCTACTCGCACCCCAAGTCCGTCGACGAGATCCTGGACACCGTCGTCTGCCGCGCGCTCGACCGGCTTGGCATCGACAACGACCTGATGCGCCGCTGGAGCGGCATGGAGTTGAACCGTGATTGACCAGACTGAAGCCCCGATGGAGCTCTCCCCGGTGTCGGTGCGCGCCATCGACATCGCCGGGCTCGGCGAGATCCGCGAGAAGGTGCAGGCGGGCATCCGGCTGACCTTCGAGGACGGCGTGCGCCTTTACGAAACCGGCGAGATCGCCGTCCTTGGCGCCCTCGCCAATCTGGACCGCGAGCGCCGGTGGGGCGACCTCACCTTCTTCAACCGCAACCTGCACGTGAACGCGACCAACGTCTGCGAAGCAAGCTGCATTTTTTGCAGCTTCGCGCGACTCAAGACCGGAGATCCCGAGGCCTACACCATGAGCCTCGATGAGGCGGTCGGCCGCGTACGCGCGCTCAAGGGCGAGTTGATCACCGAGGTTCACATCGTCAACGGCCTCAACCCCGACCTGCCGTGGGCCTACTACGTGGATCTCCTCAAGGCGATCAAGGTCGAACGCCCGGACCTGCACATCAAGGGGTTCACCGCGGTCGAGATCCACTACTTCGCGGAGAAGTTCCACAAGACCTACGAGCAGGTCCTGCGCGAGCTGATCGACGCCGGCCTGGGCTCACTTCCCGGCGGTGGCGCCGAGATCTTCCATCCGCGAGCGCGCAAGAAGCTCTGCGACGACAAGGTCGACGCCGACGGTTGGCTTGAGGTCCACCGCGTGGCGCACCGGCTCGGGCTCCGCACCAACGCCACCATGCTGTTCGGCAGCATCGAGACCCTGCCCGAGCGCATCGACCACATGATCCGGCTGCGCGAGCTTCAGGACGAGACCCGCGGCTTCCAGACCTTCATCCCGCTCCGGTTCCACCACGACAACAACCGCCTGCAGCGGGTCAAGGAGCCGACCGGCTTCGACTCGCTGCGGACCTACGCGATCAGTCGCCTGATGCTCGACAACTTCGACCACATCAAGGCGTACTGGATCATGCTGGGCCAGAAGCTCGCCCAGGTGTCGCTGTCCTTCGGGGTGGACGATCTGGACGGCACCGTGCGCGAGGAGCGCATCTACCACATGGCGGGCGCGCGGACGCCGCAGGAGCTGACCCGCGCGGAGCTGGTGGGCCTCATCCGTCACGCGGGGCGCGTGCCCGTCGAGCGGGACACGCTGTACAACGTGGTCGCGGAGGCCTGACCCGTGCCGACGCTGGCTACGCCGCTGTCAGGGGACGCACGCCGCCCTCGTGCGCTCCTGCTCGCGGTGGCCCTGCAGCTCGCGCCGGCGCTCACCGGGGCCCTTTCGCTCACCGCCTGCGACGGCGGCGCCGGTCCTGCGCCCGACCCGTTCGCCGCGCCCGACGAGCCCGGCCCCTACGCAGTCAGCGCCACCACCCTCACCTGGACCGATGCCCGCGGCCGGGACCTCGTCGCCGAGGTGTGGTACCCGGTCGCGTTTGACGAGGACGGCGCGGCCCCGTGTGCGCCGCACGCCTACCCGGACCTCCCGATTACCGGTCAGGCTTGTCGCGACGAGTCGCCCGCCGCACCTCCCCCGGAGGGCTTCCCGGTCGTCGCCTTCTCGCACGGCAGCGGCGGGATCCGCTTCCAATCGATCTTCTACACCGAGGCGCTGGCCCAGCACGGCTACGTCGTCGTGGCGCCGGACCACCCTTCCAATACGCTGCTGGACTTCGATGAGAGCGCGTTCGGCTCGGTGTCCATGCGCCGGCCGGGGGACATCTCCGCCGCGGTGGACGAGCTCGGCCGCCGGTCCGCCGGTGGCTCGCCGTCCGCGGACGGAGGGCACGACGTCGGCGCGGTAGATCTGTCCGGGCTGGCGGACACCAGCCGCTACGGGATGTCCGGGCACAGCTTCGGCGGCTGGACCACGCTGCTGGTCGCCGGTGGGCAGATTGATCTGGAGGGCCTGCGCGCCTTTTGCGAGGAGCCGGCCAACGCCGAGGTCGACTACGATCTGTGCGGCATCGTCGATGATCTGGAGGGGATGACCGACGCTGATTTCGACCCACCGGACCCTCGCGCCGTGGCGGCGATCCCGATGGCGCCGGCCGGCTGGTACAGCTTCGCGCCCGGTGCGGTGGGGGAAGAGCCCAACGGCCTCGGCCTTGTCCCTCCGACGCTGCTGTTTGGGGGCACGCGCGACGAGTCGGAGAGCGTGGAGGCCGAGATCCAGCCGCTGTTCGACCGCCTTCCGGACGCTGCGCTCGCCGTCCTGCAAGACGCGGGGCACTACAGCTTCTCGGACATCTGCCTCATCGGCGACATTCAGCCTGAGTGCGCGGAGGAGGCAGACGGGTACATCAACCTCGACGATGCGCACGCGATCGTGAACGAGCTGGCGATCAGCTGGTTCGGCGTGGTGGTGCGTGGCGACGAACGATTCCAGCCCTATTTGGACAGGGCGACCGACCGGTGGGCGGAGCTCGCGTGGACGCCGTGACGCGCGCTTAGCTCCCGTCCCCCCGCCGCACGTCTTTGTACCGCGCCGTCCCGCACATGCCCTTCAGCTCGCACTGCGCCTCGTCGGGGAGCGGGAACCACCGCAGCAGCTCGAACTCCTTGGTCAGCGCCTCTCCGGGCGTCAGCGGAGCCGTCGCCTGCTCCTCCTCGATGAGCGCTACCTGCCGATGCGCGTCCTCGAGGTAGCCCGCCAGCACGTATTCGGGCTCCGTTTCCCGATGGCACCGATACTCCAGCTTGCCCGAGCGGTAGGTGATGTCGTGCAGGCTACGCATCGGCCCGGTGGAGCGTCCGCGGTGCACCCAGTTGCCAGGGCCGGCGTCGAAGGTGTAGTGCGTCAGGAACTTCCAGCCGTGGGTGGCTACGAAGTCGATCGCGGCGACGATGAAGTCGAACTGCGCTTCGGAGATGAAGTAGTTGAAGTTCACACGCGCCCATCCGGGCTTCACGCCGTGGCCGCCACGCACGATCTCCTCTTCGAACGCCTTGGACATCTGCAGGTCGTACCCGAGCAGTCGGTGGCCGTAGGGCCCCGCGCACGAGCAGCCGCCGCGTGCCTGGACCCCGAAGAGGTCGTTCAGCAGCGCCACCACAAAGTTGTGATGCAGCCAGCCTTGGTGGGGCGGACGACCGGGGACGTCGGGGGCGGAGTGGCGGACGACGAAGCTGATGATTGAGAGCCGCCAGGCCTCCTTGTTCCCGAGGATGTGGATGTTCGGGTTCTGTGACCAGCGCTGGATCGCGCGGCGGACGAACGCCGACTCCCGCGCGTAGATCGTCTCGTGGCCCACGGCCTCTTTGAGCTGGAAGACGAGCCCGGCGCGAATGCTCTCGATGATGGCGGGGGTGCCGCCCTCCTCGCGATGGACCGGGTCTGCGACGTAGCGATGCTCGGCCGCGCTGACGTATACGACCGTGCCGCCGCCGGGCACGGCCGGGACGGTGTTGGTGAACAGCTGGCGCTTGGCGACGAGGATCCCGGGTGTTCCCGGCCCGCCGATGAACTTGTGCGGCGAGATGAAGATGGCGTCTTTGTAGGCGCCTTCCATGCCCGGGTTGGCGATGTCCGGGTGGTTCATCTCGATCTGGACGTACGGCCCCGCTGCCGCGAAGTCGAAGAACGAGAGGGCCCCGTAGCGATGAAGCAGCTTCGAGATGGCCCAGGTCTGGCTGCCGATCCCGGTGACATTGCTCGCCGCGGAGAAGCTGCCGATCTTCAGCGGCCGGTCAGCGTACTTTGCGAGCTGCGTTTCGAGCTCCGCGAGGTCGATGTGGCCGTCCGCGTCTTCGTCAATCGTGACGAGGTCGGCGATGCTCTCGCGCCAGGGGATCTCGTTCGAGTGGTGCTCGTAGGGACCGATGAAGACGACGGGGCGCTGATCGGGAGCGATCTGGGCGTTCAGGTTCCAGCGCACCGCAAGGTCGTGGGGCAGCCGCAGGTTGAGGACATCGACGAGCTTGTTCACCGCCCCGGTCGCTCCCGAGCCGCAGAAAATGACCAGGTCATCGCTACCGCCGCGGACAGCGCTGTGGATGATGGCGCGCGCGTCCTCGCGGAAGCGGTTGGTCTGCCGGCCGGTGCCGCTCATTTCGGTGTGCGTGTTCGCGTAGAACGGCATCACCTCAGATCGCAGGAAGTCTTCGATGAACGAGAGCGACCGGCCGGATGCTGTGTAATCGGCGTACGTCACGCGCCGCGGCCCATAGGGCCCATGGATGACCTGATCGTCGCCGATGATCGACGCTTGGATGGTCTCGATGAGGTTCACTGGCGGCTCCGCGCGCCGCTCATGGTATTGCCCGGCGTACCCACCGACCAGCTACATTCTCGGTATGGCGCTGCGCATCAACGACTTGATCTCGAGAGCGATGGAGTTGAAGGCCTCGGACATCCACGTGTCGTCGGGGGAGGTGCCGGCGTTCCGCGTCGACGGCGAGATCATCCGGATGAGCGGCGAAGCGCCGCTTGGCAGCGACGATGCCAAGCGGCTCGCCTATTCGATGATGCAGGAACGGCAGCGCACTGCCTTCGAGAACGTCTTGGAGACCGACTTTGCCATCTCCTTCAAGGGGATCGCGCGCTTCCGGGTGAACGTCTACACCCAGAGCCGCGGCATCGGCTTTGTCATGCGGCAGATTCCGAGCAAGGTGCTCACGTTGGAGCAGCTCGGGTTGGGCCCGGTGTTCCAGCGTATCGCGAGCTTCAAGCGCGGATTGGTGCTCGTCACCGGCCCGACGGGCTCCGGAAAGTCCACCACGCTCGCCGCGATGATCGACTTCATCAACAAGAACCGCCGCGAGCACATCCTCACCATCGAAGATCCGGTCGAGTTCGTCCACGTGCCGGACAAGTGCATCATCAACCAGCGAGAGATCGGAGCCGACACCCAGAGCTTCGCCGCTGCGCTGCGCAGCGCGCTGCGGGAGGATCCGGACGTCATCCTGGTCGGCGAGCTTCGTGATTTGGAGACCATCTCCCTCGCCATCTCCGCAGCCGAGACGGGCCACCTCGTGTTCGGCACGTTGCACACCAACTCCGCCCCGGAGACGGTCGACCGGCTGATCGACGCGTTCCCGTACGAGCAGCAGTCGCAGATCCGGACGATGCTCTCGAGCTCGCTTCAGGCGGTGGTATCGCAGGTGCTGCTCAAGAAGGCGTTCGAGCCCGGTCGCATCGCGTGTCAGGAGATCATGCTCTGCAACCCGGCGATCCGGAACCTGATTCGCGAGTCCAAGCTGTTCCAGATCCCGTCCATGATGCAGGCGGGCAAGGGCGAGGGGCAGCAGCTCATGGAGATGGCGGCGAAGGATCTGGCCCTGAGGCGCAAGATCACCAAGGATCAAGCCATCGGCCTTACAAACAACCCGAAGATGTTCGACGAGATCGGGCCGGTCGGCGCGGCTCGACTGCCCATGGCGCCGGGCACGCCTCGGTGACCCTTGGGGGGTTGGTCCGTCCCCCGGCCGGCCATCCCCCGGTCAGCCGCCGCCGACTGCCCGGATGATCTCGACCCTGTCGCCGTCGCAGACGTTGAACGTGGCCCACTCGCTCCGCCGGACCACCACGTTGGCGATCGCGACGGCCACGCCGTCCTGAGACCCATCCCCGAGGACCTCGCGGACCAGATCCGCCACGCACCGGGCAGATGTCTCCAACGGCTCGCCGTTCACCTCGATCTTCATGCCGGCGGCCTAACCGAGGGGTACGCTCGCGGACACATGTCGGGGTGTCAACGCGCGCCACATCTGGCCTGGCGGACAACTACAGCGGCCGGAAGGCCCTCGATCTGTGCATCCGCGTGCTGCGAGTCGTCGAGCAGGACCTGGGTCCGGCTTTGCGTCTTTGCGGCTTTTCGAGCACCGTCTTCCTTCCCCCATCGGAACCAAGGATCGGTGAAGGGCCGCCGTTCCCAGGGGCCGAGCCCGCCCGCGCGAACCGTGGCGGGAGAAACTCCGAACGCGGCTACTCGAGTTGTCCGCAGCGTTTTTTTTTCGAGTGAATGACCACGGTGGCGTGGTCTCATTGTCCGCGCAGCGGTATTTTGAACTAATACAGCTGTAATCTATATTAGTTCAAGATGTCTTGAAGTCATCCATAGCTATTGACTAGTCAACTTGAATATGTGAATTATCTGCTTTGCGAGTGAACTTATGTTGTTAGCAACTCTTGCGCTCGGCGCGGCGACCCGGTACAGTCTCGAAGTCAGCGAAAGTTGATCCCGCCGCGCAGCTCTCCCCGTGCGCAGCCCCACCCCCGCGCAGCCCCCCTCCTCTCCTTCCTTCTCGCCAGGCGCGGACACTGTGTCCGTGCGGTGCCATGCTTGTTCCCGATAGTCCTGTTCGACCTGAACTGACTGTATGGAGCAGGGTCCGCGCCTGGTTCCCCCCTGGATTGGCTCGATGAGAGGTCGCCGGCGGCCGGCCGTCGCTCTGGGCGTCGGTTCCGTCGGGGCGGCGCTCTGGATCGGGAGCGCCTACATCGAGCGGCTCGTACTGCCGCGGCTTCCGCTTCATGGACAGTGCCTTGATTCGGTCGGTGGCTGGGCCGATCTGGCGCGTGGCAGCCTCCCGCGCGGCGAGTGTCGAGAGGGTGCAGGGGACGAGCTCTGGCCGACGGCTGATTGTTGCCCCCCGGCGAGGGGGGGGTGCGAGCCTGCGCTCCT